>NZ_LDUK01000002.1:0-236630 GCF_001043575.1 Bacillus sp. LK2 | reverse complement strand
TTGTTCTTTTTTTCCTTTTTTTCTACATATATATGTACATTTCTAACCTAGACAAAATAATTTATGCGCTTTCATGCCTTGTCAGTACTAGGTTACGGACTCAATATCAAATAATTAGGAATCATTTTTATGTTAACATACGTGTATATAGTATATAATATAGGTTATATATTATATACACTTTCCGATAAGGGAACTTTCCATTATGCGGACAAGCCATGTATCGGACAGTTCATAGATAATAGGTAAGACATTATGGTTTTAGATTTATGATTTCGGCTTATTTGCCATCATAAATTTAAAGGCATTTTATTGTGTTTTGTGAAACTTTGTATAAAGTTTCGCAAACTTTTTCTGTCCTTACCTATGCCAGGGATATTAATTCCAAAAAAATAAGAGTATTGCTATCGTAAAGGAGAATTGGAGATGCCAGAAACTATGACTCAAACAAAGCCAGAACAAGAAACTGTACAAATTTCTGCTAGCCAAGGACAACTTGATGTACTTGATCAGTTGTTAAAACCTGAGGTACAAGAATCATTAACAACACTAGTGGAGCAGCTTCCAAAATTAACTGAGCTTGTTAACATTTTAACTAAGTCTTATGACTTCGCTCAAACTGTTGCTACTGACGAAGTATTAAAAAGCGACACTGTTAGCGCAATCCAAGAGATTGTAGAACCTGTAAAAGATACAGTGAAAAGCATGGCTGCAACTGCTATCGAAGCGAAAGATCGCGCTGATGAAAGCAGCGAAGTTATCGGCCTGTTCGGTCTATTAAAATTATTAAAAGACCCACAAGCACAAAAAATGTTCCGCTTTGTAAACGCATATCTTCAAGTTAGTGCAGAACGTAATAATAAATAATTTAACTTATAACAACAATTAGTAAAGACGGGGGATATCATACTATGTCAAAACAAATTGTCATCTTAGGCGCTGGTTATGGCGGTCTTCTTGCCGCTTTAAACGTACGTAAATATTACAGCAAATCAGAAGCACAAGTTACAGTGATTAACCAATACCCAACACACCAAATCATCACTGAACTACACCGCCTTGCAGCTGGTAACGTTGCTGAGCAAGCAGTTGCAATGCCACTTACAAAGCTTTTCAAAGGCAAAGACATCGATCTTAAAATTGCAACAGTTGAGTCATTCTCAGTTGATAGCAAAGAAATCAAACTAGCTGGTGGCACTACTTTATCTTACGATGCACTTGTAGTTGCTTTAGGAAGTAAAACTGCTTACTTCGGTATTCCAGGACTAGAAGAAAACAGCATGGTATTAAAATCTGCTGCTGATGCAAACAAAATCTACAAACACGTTGAAGACCGTATTCGTGAATACGCTAAAACGAAAAACGAAGCTGATGCTACAATCGTAATCGGTGGTGGCGGATTAACTGGCGTTGAGCTAGTTGGTGAGCTTGCTGACATTATGCCTAAACTTGCAAAAAGCCACGGCGTAAATCCAAAAGAAGTTAAACTTCTTCTTGTTGAAGCAGGTCCAAAAATCCTTCCAGTATTACCAGACCACTTAATCGAACGTGCAACTACTAGCTTAGAAGCACGCGGCGTTACATTCTTAACAGGTCTTCCTGTAACAAACGTTGCTGGCAATGAAATCGACTTAAAAGACGGTCAAAAACTAGTTGCTAACACATTCGTTTGGACAGGCGGCGTACAAGGTAACCCATTAATCGGTGAATCAGGTCTTGAAGTAAACCGTGGTCGTGCAACAGTTGATGCATACCTACAATCTACTTCTCACAAAGACGTATTCGTTGCTGGAGACAGCGCTGTTGTCTTCTCTCCAGACGGTCGTCCATACCCACCAACTGCACAAATCGCTTGGCAAATGGGTGAGTTAATTGGATACAACTTATACGCAGCACTAGAAGGCAAAGCATTCGAAGAGTTCGCACCTGTAAACTCTGGAACACTTGCAAGTCTAGGACGTAAAGATGCTGTTGCTACAATTGGAGCAAGCAATACTCCACTTAAAGGTTTACCAGCATCATTAATGAAAGAAGCAAGTAACGTTCGTTACTTATCACACATTAAAGGTCTATTCAGCTTAGCTTACTAATCTGAATATAAGCCCGAATCATGCCCTGCATGGTTCGGGCTATTTTTATCCGTAATTTTCTCTACTTAATTTTATTCGGCAAAAAAATGGTATTACCTTTAAATTTATCTAAATATACTGACTTTTCATAAGAAAGCTAATCCAAAAATTATTTTGGATCAGTCTCCTATTGTCATTTTTTGTTGTTAAATCGATATATCATGAAAATCGCTGATATATTTAGAGTTGCGGTCGATATATTCGAAAAATCGCCGATATAATTTCATTCACTACCGCACTTCCCCATTACCCTAGCTTCACTAAGCTGTAGTTCTTCTTCCCTTTACGAATAATAATAAATCTTCCATCAAAAGAATTTTCTACAGTAACATCCGTGCTGACATCCGTTACTTTTTCACCGTTCATAGATATAGCACCATTATTAATATCCTCACGTGCTTGTCTTCTAGATGGTTCAATTCCTAAATCAACTAGCCACTCTACAACATTTTTTGTCTCTTTTGAAGATTGGAATGTCGGCATCTCTTTAAATCCTTGTTCAATTTCATCAGCTGTTAACGATTTAATATCTCCGCTAAATAATGCCGATGTAATTTTCACAGCTTGTAAAAATGCCTCTTCTCCGTGAACGAATTTCGACATTTCTTCCGCTAATACTTTTTGCGCCTCACGTTTATGTGGTTCTGTTTCTACCTTCACTGCCAATTCATCAATGCGCTCTTTCGTTAAGAACGTAAAGTATTTCAAGTATTTAATTACGTCACGGTCATCTGTATTCACCCAAAACTGGTAAAATTCAAACGGTGTTGTTTTTTCAGGATCGAGCCAAACTGCACCACCTGCCGATTTACCAAATTTCGTACCATCTGATTTCAATAATAACGGAATCGTTAATCCGAATACTTTCGCTTCATGACCTTCTAACTTACGAATTAAATCTAAACCGCTCGTAATATTTCCCCATTGGTCACTACCGCCAATTTGTAATTGAACATCTTCTTTTGTGTATAAATGATGGAAGTCCATCGCTTGCAAGATTTGGTACGTAAATTCTGTGAAAGAAATTCCTGTATCTAAACGACTTGCTACAATGTCCTTCGCTAACATGCTATTGATACTAAAGTTTTTGCCGTAATCACGTAAAAACTCGATAATGTTTATTTCATGTGTCCAGTCGTAGTTATTTACCATCTTCACTTCGCTATTCCCGCCGAAATCAAATAGCTTTTTCATTTGCGCTGTTAACGCATCTACGTTATGCTGCACCACTTCTAAAGTTTGCAGTTGACGCTCTGATTGACGGCCACTCGGATCACCAATTGTTCCTGTTGCCCCACCAATTAAAATAACCGGATGATGTCCAGCTAATTGAAATCTTTTCATCATCATAAAAGGAATCAAATGTCCGATATGCATACTATCACCGGTCGGATCTACCCCACAGTATAACGAAATCTCTTTCTCTTCTACTAGCTTACGTAATCCTTCTTCATCCGTCTGTTGATTAACAGCACCGCGCCATTCTAATTCATCAATAATATTCATCTCTTGCCATCCCCTTTATTTTTTTAAAAACAAAAAAGTCCCTATGTCTACGATAGACATAGGGACGATTATTCACCGTGTTACCACCCAGCTTGCATAAATAGCATAGCTATTCATACCACTCTTAGCAATAATATCGATTGCTACTCCGCTTAGCATTACCTAAGATACTCCAGAGTGTAATTCACAAGTTTGTTTGTGCTAGGTTCCAGCAACCCCTAGCTCTCTCGATAACAGTGACAAACTGCTACTGGGCTCTTTCAACGTATTTCATATGTTAAATTATTAGCCATTATATTCAATTAAAAACAAATTGTCAACAATACCCAAATGTTATTTTAAAATAGTTCATACGTTTTTAGTTCAAAGATTATTATATATCTTCTCCAATAATCCTTACTTCTCTCTCTAATTTCACACCGAATTTCTCTTCAACTGTTTTTTGTACGAAATGAATTAGATCGATATAATCTTGTGCAGTTCCGTTATCCACATTCACCATAAATCCAGCGTGTTTTAAAGAAACCTCTACACCGCCAATTCGCTTACCTTGCAATCCTGATTCCTGAATAAGCTTGCCAGCAAAGTTATTTGGTGGACGCTTAAATACACTACCACATGAAGGATACTCTAACGGTTGTTTTGATTCACGCTTAAACGTTAAATCATCCATTTTTTCTTTAATCTCTTCACGCACACCTTCTTCAAGTTCAAACTTCGCTTCAAGAATAATGTAATGATTGTTCGCAAACACACTCTTACGATATCCAAATCCAAATTCATCTTTCGTTAAAGTACGTAAGTCTCCATCACCCGTCATTACGACAGCTTCTGTCAATACAAATGCTACTTCACCGCCATACGCACCAGCATTCATATATAGCGCCCCGCCAACTGAACCTGGAATACCACAAGCAAACTCAAGTCCTGTTAAGCGGTGGTCTAATGCAATTCGTGATACATCAATAATCGCTGCACCACATTGCGCAACAATTGTTGTCCCTGTTACAGTAACATTTGTAATATGAATTAAACTTACTGTAATCCCGCGAAGACCGCCATCTTTAATAATAACATTAGAGCCATTTCCTAAAAACGTAACTGGAATATTGTATTGATTTGCATACTTTATAACTTCTTGAATTTCATCATAATTCGTAGGAGCAACGAACACATCCGCTTTTCCTCCTACTTTAATATGCGTATGATTCTTTAACATTTCATCTTGCTTCACATGACCTTCAGGCAATACTGTACTTAAATATTTATAAACCTCTTGCATATTCATTTTACGATTCCTCTATTTCTATAATCTTTTTATCCCGCTATCTACGGGCCCATAATATCCCCACATAAAAAACGTACTGCAATTAAAAAGCTCAAGTGGTAGATAAAGTGTACATAAAACACACCTATAAACCTCTTAAATTATAAGAGGTGCCACTCATATTAAAATATATATCGCATAATAAAGCAACCCAAATGGACTACTAAACTTGACATGTAACCATATAGACAATAATTTGTAAAATATATAGGTTTTTCAAAGCACTATCCTTCAGTATCTTACTATACCACATGAAAGAAAAGTGGTATTTTTTTGTAATTTTTACTTTATTTTCATCAATAAAAAAAGAGCACATCCCACAGAATGTGCCCTTCTTATACTCTTTAATTTATTTTTCGTTCTCTTCTTTTTCCTTATCAAACCATAACAGCTCATTGTCATCAACTTCACCATTATAATTGATTAGAATCTCTTCTCCCGCTTTTATATCTTTATAAGCGAAGAAGTTAAACGTATGATTCTCAAAGACAATATCATACGTTGCATTCGGCGTATATGAATGATTAAATAACATGCCGTATCCTAAAAGGATTGCCGTATGATTTATCCCATACTCAAATGCGTAGTCAGCAAGTAACGTTTTCTCAATATGTTCATGCTGTTCATTCGGATAAGAAATAACTGGTGCTGCGTGTATCAACTCACCCTTTTTAATATCACGAGTTGCAAATACACCTCTATTAAATTCTCCATCACTAAGTTCAGAAGTCTTAACTTCAATCATATTCGTCACCTATATAATTCTTTCTTTGAAGTATTTTATCTCCTTAAGCTTGGCAGAAAACGAAGAGAAAAGCAATTAAATTCCTACCAAGTATTCGTTTAAATGAAAAAGAGCACATCATTTGTGCTCTTTTAAAGTGAAATTGTTTTTCTAAAATATTTTCTAACGACTCCACTTGCTGATAACCATATGTAACATCCTTTATGCTACTCTGTTCCTACACTTATACGTTTCGATTACTTCAGTTTAAATACTGCACTTACTGGGTTATGATCACTATTTTCAAACTTTAAATCTTTGCCTTGTACATTTACAATTTCGACATTAGGCGAAACGATAAAACCATCAATAATAGTGACGAAATTTTCACCTTCCACATATTTCTTCACATCATCCCTTACCGTCATAACAGAAGGGTCTACAGCCCATTGAAATCCTCCGTCCGCAAAGTCTTTTGGCAATTCTACTAACCATTCAGGACGCTCTTTTACAAACTTAGGATCACTTAATTGGACATTAGAAAGTAACTGGTTCCAATCTCCACCTAATATTACGTAATCACCATTTTGATAACACTTGTTCATATATTCTTTTAAATATTCTACTTGTTGCTTTCTAATTTTTCCGCCTTCATCATAAGCAGATAAATGTACGTTTACGAGCCTAACATACTTACCATTATTAACTGGGATTTTATGTTCGACAATTGCCCGATCTAAATCGAATAAACGCTTCGGCCAAGGCTCCATTCCTGGCAGTTGGAATCGCGTTGTTTTTTGAACTGTGTATTTAGAAAATGTACTTAGTCCTCCCTCAGCATATCCCATCGGCTTTGTGACCGGGACAGGAACCCACTTTGTATCATAATTCTTCCCAAACGTTGTAGCATAATCTGATAATCCTTGTTTCAAAAATTCATGCTCATTTATATCAAATGAGCGAAGAGATTTTTTATCAACTTCTTGTAACAATGTAAAATCACTATTCTCACTTTGTAAAAACGAAAGTATATTTTTTAAATTAGTCTCGGTTTGCTCCTTACTACTCGAACCCGAACCTTTTCCCCCGTCCATAAAGAAATCTTGATCCTTATCTAATCCAGCATATCCAATATTAAATGTTGTAACTTTAAATTCATTTCCTGACTGTAATACTCGCTCTTTATTATTTTCAACCTTTACGTCTATAACGTCCGCCGGCCGCTCTTTTGTAAGTGTCATATACGCTAAAAAACCACCTAGAATGCCAGCCACTATCAAAATAAATATTAATACTATCTTTAAAAATTTCTTCAAAACATATGGCTCCTTTATTCACGAAATAATATTTTACTTTTCTGTATTTTTAGTTAAACGAAAGTACATTAAAAACACAAGAGATATTTTACCATAAGAAAAACTTAACATTAACATATTTATTGGCAATCCAAAATAATATTTAGTAAACTATAAATAGAACTTATAGGCGATGGAGTTCGCCATAACCGCTGCATAGCTAATGACTCCTACCAGTATGTACACTGGTAGGAGTCTATTTTTTTTGAGTAAACTATTAGAGAGGTGAAGAAATTGATATATATTATTGTTGGCATAGCTGGTATATTAGGAGCCCTTTCCCGTTATTATTTAGGCCTTACTATCGATATGTTTTGGCATCATTCATTACCATTCGCTACATTAACGATTAACTTAATTGGCTGTTTCTTACTAGCTTGGTTGACCACTTATATCGCTCGGCTCAACATCTTACCTTCCGAAGTTATCACCGGGATTGGAACCGGCTTTATCGGTTCATTTACGACGTTTTCAACATTTAGCGTCGAAACTGTAAAACTAATCAATCATTCTGAGTTAGGTATCGCCTTTTTATATGTATTATGCAGCATGCTAGGTGGTCTAATTATGTCTGGACTCGGCTATAAACTTGGCAACCTTTCACTACAAAAACGCCTTGGGGAAGGTGGAAAATCATGATTAGTACTTTATTAGTAGCCATCGGCGGATTCTTCGGTGCCATCACACGATTTGCGATTAGCAATTGGTTTAAAGAAAGAAACAAAACTTCATTTCCAATTGCTACATTTCTCATTAATATAATGGGAGCATTTTTACTCGGATATATAATTGGCAAAGGGATAACTACAAGTTGGCAATTATTATTAGGCACAGGATTCATGGGCGCCTTCACTACATTTTCAACATTTAAATTAGAGTCCGTTCAGCTTTTCAATCATAAAAAATTCGGCATACTATTTCTATATTTAAGTGCTACTTATATAATCGGTATTACATTCGCATTCCTTGGGATGAAGTTAGGCGGAATATAAAAAAGAAAGCGACTCTTATCAGTCGCTTTCTTTCATAAAAAGTATGTTGCACCATAAGGAATTGAAAATAAACCGGCTGGATACACATTATAATGTACAATATGCATCGGATACTGTGTATACGGCATATACTGACTCTGCATCATTTGCTCTATCTGTGCTTGTTGTTGCATTTGAATAGCCTGATGTACTGCTTGAATTGTCTCCTGTGCCCCGGCCAGTGTAATAGCCGGCCCTGCTTGTCTTCCAGTGTAAAAATAATGGTTCATCATTATTCAGCTCACTTTATATACAGAGTAAATTCCTTTTACATGTTATGTTTACATACGATGTGAGTGTTTTAAATTTACATAAAACATGTTTTTAGCCCAACCCATACATAAAACACCTTCATAGAGTATATAAATGCCCACCAATATATGAAAAGGAGTGAGAATATGAGTTTCTACGAACAACAACCTTTTACTCAAGATGACTATTATCGAGATCAACATTGGCATCCCCAGAATCCACTAAAACACCAAACAATCACTATAATTGGTCCTGCTGTTTCTCACGGATTACGTGAAGCTGCTCATCTCGGCTATCAACACGCATTAACCGAAGCTGTTGCTATCGGCTACTTACTTGGAAGAGGTTACGATTATAATACCGCTTGGAAAACCGTTGAATCTTGGTGGAGACCACCAGGATCCCCGCTTCCTACTCCATACTAAAGTAAATAAAACATAAAAGACCGTAAAAATACGGTCTTTTCAATTACATATAAAGTGAAAATTTAATCAGTGGGATTTTTGTTCATCCCCACTGATTATTAGCCCTCATCAATCGGGCTGCCCATTAATGCGTGATAAAGTGAAACTTTAATCAGTGGGGGTTTTGTTCATCCCCTACTGATTATTAGTTGAACCAATCGGGCTTTTACGGACAGTTGATCTCCCACCTAACTCCTTTGCTTTACAGCCGAATTTTGAGGTGGGAGTCTTACTGCCCGTTAATGCGGGATAAAATTATACCTGTTTTTTTCTAAACATCGAGAAAATAGCTACGAACAAAATCGTAATAATTCCAATTAAAGCAAGTAAATAAGCTAATGGAATTAAGAAAAATGGTTCCACTAAAGTTCCATCCGGCTTCACTTCCGAACCAATTATATTAAACATAATTATACATAACACTCCTAAAAATATCGGACTAGACGCTAATAAATACTTTTTCTTCATCATAATTTCTCCTTTTCATACTCTAAAATATCACCTGGCTGACACTCTAAAACTTCACATATTTTCTCTAAACTTGAGAATTTAATTGCTTTTGCTTTTCCATTTTTTAATATCGAGACATTCGCCATTGTAATTCCTAATTTCTCAGATAGCTCTGTCACGCTCATTTTTCTTTTCGCTAACATTACATCGAGATTTACTACAATCGCCATAACAGAACACCTCAAATCGTTAAGTCATTATCATCTTTTATTTCACTTGCTTTTCTAACTAAATGAGAAAGTAAGGAAGTAAAAATAGATATAACGACCGAGAAGAACAAAATAAGTAACAGAATAACTAAAATGCTCGTATGATAACTTCCCGCTATGAAAATATATAATAATGCTCCAATATATATAACACCTTCAGTCATTGATAAGATGCTAATTATCTTTAATCTATTCGCATTTTTTACAGTAAAGGCTTTGTCTGAACCAATGTCTGAACATATTTTCCATCCTAAAAATAAAGCGCTGAAAAATGGAATCCCCGTGATCCAAATGAATGTTACAAATGGCTCATATAGTCCCTTCAAACTTTCTGAAGCTAACAATACCGCTCTTCCCGTTTCTGGCCCAATATATATACAGAACAATAAACCAAAACATCCACAAAGTACGATAATCAACTTTAGCCATAATGACAATTCTTTTTGTTTCACAAAATAACCTCCTGAACTAACAGTGTGTATCTATTACTGTTTTTTCAACTTTGAAGTAATAATTCCAAATAGCGACACACCAATACCACTAAAGAACAGTAAATAACTTATTGGTACTAGAAACAAGAATGGTTCTACAAGCAAACCATTTGCTGCTACTTTACTAGTTGTCACATGAATTGTTAAACAAGTAACCCCTAAAATCATTAAAGTTATAGATACCAAATATTTACTTTTCATAATATACTCTCCTTTTCACTATGCTTGCTACCATCATAATAAATCCAACCACATTATAAGTCAACAACTATTTATCGTTTTACGATAAATAGTTGTTGTTTAACATAATAAAAAGACTATAGACAAATCACTGTCTATAGCCTTATCACTCAATCATTTTGCTTCTAAATATGCCTTTTGGAACATACACATTCTTATCGCATTATGGTAAGTGCCATCAACGAAAAACTCGTCTTGTAACTCACCTTCCACCATAAATCCAACCTTTTTATACACATGTACAGCCTTTTCATTCTCTTTATCGACAACTAAATATATCTTATGCATATTTAATACAGAAAAAGCGTAATCCATCGCTAAACGCGTTGCATCAGCTGCATAACCGTGTCCTTGATAATTAGGATTAATAATAATTTGGAATTCAGTTCTACGGTGAATATAATCAATTTCTACTAATTCGACCAATCCAACCATCTCATTATCTTTCTCAACGATAAACCGGCGCTCACTTTGATCATGTATATGTTTATCATATAAATCCTGCAGCTCCACAAATGCCTCATACGGTTCTTCAAACCAATAAGACATAATATGTGCGTTATTATTAAGTTCGTGTACAAACTTTAAATCTTCTCGTTCTAATGGACGTAACTTCAATTCCTGATTCATTCCTATAACCTCCAAATAAAAGAAACCTCTTCACTTAATTTCTCTATTTTTTTCGATTTCAAACGCCCTAATTACATTGTAAACCTTCAAGTTACTTGAAGGTCAAGACGTAAAAAAGTAGTGCAAACTTATGCCTGCACTACTACTCTTTTCTTAAATCTCTCAAATTTGATATGTATAAAGCAATGACTAAAACAAGAATGGATCCTGCATATAATAACGTCTCAAACGGTTCATCATGAGATACAATAATTAATCGAATTAATGCCGTAATTCCAATATAAATAAAATAACGTAACGGGAAATGATAATTCGATTTGAAATACTTAATAATTAATGCGATAAACTCAAAGTATAAGAAGTAGACGATAATACTTTCAACTAGTTTGTAGGATGTATACTTCTTCGCTGAAAATATGTATTGAACAAATGTGATTGTCTCATTAATTAAAAAAATAGATAAGACAATGGATAATATGATTAGAGCAAAATTTAATATCCACTGTAAAACACTCGCAATAAAATGATCGATGTTAAATGATTTCATTTTCTCTTTAAACTCCCCTTCGTATAAGTACTTGTTCATTATAGCAAAATTACAATTATAGGAGTGTTAAATCATATTTTCTGCCTTTGTTTCCGGTGTGTGGGAAGCTCATTGTATGGAGGAGTCTTTTGACCGTAGAACTGGATTGTATATTAAGAAACTCTCTTAATTCGCTATTTGTAATTGTCATTCCAAGCAGAAGCACATACTCTCGTAAAGCATCCAAATGAGCATTTTTAGACACGCTATTACAGTTCGAGCAACATCATCCATGTTTTTCTTTTAACATTGACAACGCCAAGCATTCCTCACATTTTCTCCCCTTTAATAATTCTTCTTTAGCCCCCATTAGTTGAATACGACTAAACGATTTCGGAAAATCTAAAATAAAATATTTTTACATAACACCTTTTGGTGTTATAATAAAAAACGAAACCAAAAGGTGTTATAAATTTAATTTTATTAGGAGGCAACAAGAATGGACAAGCAAGGACAAGAAAAGTTTTTAAGTTTTATTTTAGAAAGAGTTCAAGAGGGCAAGGAAGATGAAGCAAGAGAAATCCTTACAGAAAACTTCAGGAAACAAGATGAAGGCACTTTTTCACAAGAAGATATTCAAGAGTTTATCCCTAAGATGATTAGTCTATTAAAACCAGAAAAATTAGCGGAAGTACAAGCAGTTGCAAATCGATTTTCTGGAGAATTCGGAAATAAATAAGGTCAACCAATATAAACACGATGTTTTCCAAGCAATTTCAGACCCTATCCGTCGCAGGATGTTAAAAATTCTAGCTGGAAGGGAAATGTCAATAGCTGAAATTGTAAAATATTTCTCAATAAGTCGTACAGCAGTGAATAAGCATCTTCATATTCTATCTGACTCTGGTATTGTAAGAAGTCGAAAGGTAGGACGTGAAACCCGTTATATGCTTAAACCAGAACCATTAGTGAATATACAAAATTGGCTGTCCTTTTTTAAACATGATTGGGAGGATAAGCTTTCAGCTCTTAAAAGATTTGTAGAGGAAGACAACAATTAGTTATAAGAGAACCGAGATTGTGCTATTAACAATATTGGTTCTCTTATTTTGTTTTCATGTCCTTTTTCAACTATATTGCCCCGTTACTTTTAGTACAAATCTTTACAATCTACCCTACTATAATTATCCAACAGTCTTGGAAGTGAGTTATTCAATTATATGGCCCGATTGCTGAATAAGAAAAAAATCCTACATTATCAAAAATCCAGATATAAATTGTAAGTTCAGACACAATAAAAAAACCAGGATAAATTTAGATATTCATCCTGGTTCTTCACAGCGTTACATTATAACTTTTACTTTTTTATGATTGAAAGTGAATCAATTGAATCCACCTGTTTCTCCATACCTTTAGTAAGTTTTGTCCATTCAGTTTCTTTTTGCATAGCTTCTGCATCATCACGGTTAAATGGCTTATCTTCCCCATAGGATTTATTAAACTGTAAAATTTCCATATCTGTTTCTGCTACAGGTACTTCTTTAAATGTTGCATTGTCCACAATTAAAATTATATCTTCATAATTTGAAGTGCGCTCGTGCCCTAACCAAGTATTGCTTTCATATTGTACATTAATCTTTTTATCGTTTACTGTAATTTCATTTATAGCTTTATTTTTGGGATTGGTAAACATCACAGCTTTTCCTTTTGGGATGGTTGGTAAAGATGTGATAGGATCAGAGCTATTCAAATCCTTATCATTATCACTCTCTCTTAATATCCCTTTTTTCACAACATCCTCTGCTGTTTTTTGATTCATAATCAATACTTGTTTTCCGTTACTTTCTGCTCTCTTTACTTTATATAAATCACTTGATTTGATGTCATTTTTATTTTGACTTACTATTTCTTTTAATGATTGTTCTTCTCCAATGAGTAAAGCACCATTTCTTGGCTCTTCTTTTTTTCCAAAAGAACATGCTCCTAACATTGAAATGGAAACGATTCCTACCATACATAATTTCATTACTTTTTTCATTTTTTTGTGCTCCTTTTTGTTTTGCATATATAAATTACATAATTTTTTTATATAACTGTTGTAAATAACGCCATCGGACTGTGAAAAAGTATACGCTTTGAATAGCTATAAAGGCTACGAAAATGTAAATGGACGTTTTTAAAATTGAAAAGTCCACTAGCTGTTGTAGAGCTATAAAAGCTACGCCACTATGAATAACTGCTAAAGTTATCGGTAAAAAGAACATTAAAATAAGTTGACGTGTTACAATTTTCTTTAATTCTTTTCTGCTTAATCCAACCTTTGCAATCATTTCATATTGTTGTTGTTCTCTTTCTAAATCTGCATATAGTCGGAAATATAATAGACTTGCTGCAAAGGTGAAGAATACAATCCCTACTAATGCACTGACGATAAGCAAAATACCATTCTCTTGTTTGGAAGAAATCCAATTAGAATACAGAGATTCGAATTCAAAAGAATGATGCGACTTCACCATATTTTCATTCCCCATGGTCTTCTCCAGTTTTTTGGTAACGTCTTTTGTTTTTTCAAAATCTTTTACTAAAAATCCGTATATCTTATTAATTACCATAGAATTATCTTCCGTTTTAATATTCGGAAGTTTATCATATAAGGAATCAGAAATCACAATCGTAGCACTGTTCTTAATAGGAAAAGTTAGATATGGTATCGCTTTTTTTACTTTCAAAGTCATTTCCAAGTTTCCTTGTACTATATCTAGTGTTGAAGGAATGCCTTTACCTCTTACATATTTTTCTTTTTGTGCAACTGATGTTGGTACTAAAATAATTTCTTGATTATTATCTAGTTTTTCGGTTTCACGACCATAGAGTTTTGCAAACCGATTATACTCGCTTAATTTTATAAGCGTGTAATTATTCTCTGTAATTTTTGGACTGATCGCATCGACTTGATAAGAAAATTTCGAATTAGTCAGTTGTTTTTTTATCTCTGCAATGTGTCCTTCTTCTTGCTTATTTTCACCGAAAGAAGTATAGGTAAATGCAAATGGGTTGGTCATCTCGGCTATCCCTCTATTTCCCATTGCTAGACATGTACCAATTCCAGTGAAGGCTACAGCAGAGATAATTGCTAACATAAAGAACATGGTTGCATTATCCTTCATACGATACGCTAATTCTGAAATCGTAAGAAGGTTCGTTTTATTGAAAAATACAGAGTCTTTCTTCTTTAAAACACGTATTACATACACGCTTAACTGTGAAAATAAAAAATAGGTTCCTACAACTACACAGCCTACCCCCATAACTAAATAATGAGGCATATCGAAGTCTCTATCTTTTACAAAATAGAATACAAGTCCATATCCTAATCCAATTAATACAAGGGAAAGTAACGCTAGCCCCTTGGATGCTTTTGGCTCTGGTTTCGGTTTTTCCCCTGATTTCATCAATTCAATTAACTTATTTACTTTTACCATTTTGGAAGTAAACAACGAAATGAATAGAAATAAAATCAAAAATGCGCCAGCTGTCATGAAGACTGCTTTGATTGGAATGTAAAAAGGAAGTCCATTATCAATTGCCAATATATTTGCGCTTAGTAGTAGGGTTAGCTTCGAGAAAATCAATCCAATTACAATCCCGAAAGTAATTGATGCGATTCCAATCAGCATATTTTCTAAAAATATTAACTTATTCAATTGAGAAGGGCTCATCCCATGCATCATTAAAATTCCAAATTCTTTTTTTCTTGTTTTCAAAAAAGAACTCACGGAATATAAGATGAAGAAGAACGAAAAAATAAAAATGAGATATTGAGAGATTTTCATCCCCATTGTTCCTAATTGGCTCATCGTTGCACTTGTAGAAGCTAATTCTCCTTGTAATCCAGGATGAAAAAGTAAAAGCGCATATGTGAAAAATACCATTACGGAAAATGTACTACTTAGAAAGTGCGCAGCATAGGTTCGTTTACTACGTATGATATTATTAAACGCGAATTGCCGAAAAGTCATGCTTACGTCCTCCTAATAATGCAAGTACATCCATAATTTTTTGATAAAACATTTCACGATTGTCCCCGCAATAAATCTCATTATAAAGTTCGCCGTCTTTAATGAATATAACTCGGTCACAATAACTTGCAGCCATTGGATCGTGTGTGACAAGCATCATTGTTGCCTCTTCTTCCTTATTTAATCGCTTTAATAAATCCATTACATCATTAGCCGCTTTTGAATCTAAATTTCCTGTTGGCTCATCTGCTAGTAGTAATTTCGGTTTATGGATCAGAGCACGCGCGATTGCAGTTCGCTGCGCCTGTCCACCTGATATTTCAAATGTACGTTTATTTAATATGCCTTGTATTCCTAACTTCTCTGCGATGGCTTCTACGCGATGATTCATATCCTCGACTTTTGTACCATCTAGTGTTAGGGGAAGAACGATATTCTCTTTCACCGTTAACGTATTTAGAAGGTTGAAAGCTTGAAACACAAACCCTAATTCACGTCTTCGAAATAATGCTAACTCATTCGGAGATAACTGATGCGGGTTTTCTCCGTTAATTAATACCTCTCCTGACGTTGGAGAATCAATAGTAGAAACCATGTTCAATAAAGTTGTTTTTCCACTTCCTGAGGGCCCCATAATCCCTACAAACTCTCCTTTTTTGATACTTAAATTAATATTTGAAAGTGCTTCATAAGATACCTTTCCTGTATAGATTTTGCTTAGGTCACAAACCTTTAATATGTCCATATCGTTTTTCCCCTTATTATCTTGTTTGAATGTAACCCTAGTTTAACTAAGATACTCCCTTTCTCATATTGATTTACCTTTCATTTGCCTAACAGGTTTGTAACCTTTCTGAAAAATCAAAATAAATTATTTTTAACGACTAGCATAAGGGAATATGATACGGATTTTTGTTCCTTTTCCTACTTCAGACTCTATTTCAATATCATGGTCCATTTTTTCTATAATACTTTTCACAAGATATAATCCCATACCCGTGGATTCTTTAAATTTCCGACCGTTTTCTCCTGTGTAAAAAGGACGAAACACTCTAGGAAGGTCTTCTTTTGGAATTCCTACACCATGATCTTGAATCTCAAGGATTATAGAACGTCCCTCTTCAAACGTAGCCATTGTAACGTTCTTTCTACTTCCTGCTGAATACTTAATAGCATTAGATAAAACTTGATTAATAACAAATCGAAGCCATTTCCTGTCCGTTTCAACTATTAGATTTGGATTTACTTTCACTTCTGGGTAGACATAACTACGGATAAATAGAAGTTTATTTTCGCGGACCACTTCTTGCACAATATCTTGTAATGATACTCTTTCTACATAAAAATCTTGTTCAAATGTTTCTAGGCGTTCCATATATAAAACCATTTCTAATCCGTATTTCATTCGATCTATTTCTTCCGCAATACTTTCGAAACTCTCCCCATCTTCTTCTTGTGTAATGAGTTCAATAACTGATAAAGGAGTTTTCATCTGATGTACCCACTGATTTATAAACGTGAGATGCTCTTTTTGTTTATACTCCCATGTCTTCAGTTGTTGTTGATAATAGTTGTACTGCGTTTCTAATACATCCTGAATTGCTACTGATAATGGAGCAGAATCCATCTCTTGTATGGATTCATGTAACGTTTTAGAAGGAGTGGATAATTTGTTATACAATCTACGGTGACTAAAATAACGAAATGCTAGATATCCAATTAATAAACAAACCCCTAAAAATACACTGTATAGAGCTGTTGATAAATGATCATACCCATCCAGCCAATACACCGAGAGAGTGACAAATAGTTGAATAATTGAGAAACCAATTAAAGGTACATGTTCACGTAAAAATAGCTTCATCACAATACCTCATCATTATTCCATGTTATTTTCAAACGGTATCCAGCACCACGTACTGTTTCCAACGCATTTTTTATTCCAATACTTTCTAATTTTTTACGAACGCGCGTAATATTTACACTTAATGTATTATCGTCTACATACGTATAATCATCCCAAAGCTTTTCGAGAATTTTCTCACGGCTTACAATATTAGGAGCTCGTTGCATAAGAATCTCCAATAAAACCGTTTCCTTTTTTGAGAGTGTACAAGTAGCGTGATTTAAGTGTAATTCCATTCTTTCTGGATAAAGTGTTAAACCTGATTGTTCTATAATTCTTGCTTCTACCTTTGGAGCGTACTCACCATATACACGTCGAAGATGACTTCGGATTTTAGCCATTACAACTTCATAGTGAAATGGTTTGGTAATATAATCATCTGCACCATGTTCAAGCGCCATAACTTGTTCCATTTCTCCACTACGTGCTGATATAAAGATGATAGGGCAAGTAGATATTGTTCTAATTTGGCGACACCAGTAATAGCCATCAAAACTTGGTAAATTTATATCTAATAAAACTAAATCAGGTTGGATATCTTTGAACCTCTCCAAGACATGATCAAAATCTGTAGTAATAAGCCCTTCATACCCATACTTATTGATATGAGATTGAAGTAACTTAGAAATTTTTTGATCATCTTCTACAATCATAATTTTATGCATATATTGTGCTCCCTTTATTTGTGAATTTTTTATTATCTGGAACGAATCCAAATCATACTTTTATCTTGTATTAGTATAAAGAAAATATTTTATTAATCATATTGAATTACTTAAAAAGTAACTAACAGTTTTGTAATGTTTCTGAAAATAAAATAACAATATATAAAATTATAGCATTCCTGCTTTTTCACTTTGTCTTACCTAATTCCTATTTATATGATTCCCTTTAATATACGCTATATTGAAAACCATAAAGTCGCCCAAAACAAAAAGAACCATAACCTTGCTGAAACGGCAAAGTTATGGTTCAAATCACAGTTCACTTAACATAGCATGTGGGTTCTTATTCCAAAACCTATCTAATGGGGTTCTTAATCCTTGATTGATTACCCACCTTCTACTATACACCCTTATTAGTTCTTCATTTGTTAATTTTTCTTTTTCCTCTATTGTCCATTTCAATGCTTCTAATGCCTTCTCCTTTGTCCAAAATCCAGGAGGGACCCTATTTAATTCCCATTCTTTAAACTTCTCTGGATACAACTCGTGTAGCATGACATATGGACTATTTTTCCAAAATCTATCTAATGGGGTTCTTAACCCTTGATTAATTATCCATCTTCTACTATAGACCTTTATAAGTTCTTCATTAGTTAACTTTTCTTTTTCCTCTATCGTCCATTTTAATGCTCCCAATGCCTTTTCCTTTGTCCAGTAGTTTTTAGGTGTTTTCTGGAATTCCCACTCTTTAAAACATCCAGGATATAACTCATTTATCATACTAAATGGACTATCATTCCAATATCTCTCCAATGGGGTCCTTAAGCCTATTTCTGAAAACCAAATTACACTAATTTTTTTTCTTATCTCCTCATTATTCATTTGTTTTCTTTCCTCTATCGTCCATTTTAATGCTTCCAACGCTTTTTTTCTTGTCCATAAACGACTAGGAGTTTTTTTAAACTCCCATTCCTTAAAATGGTCTGGATATAATTCATTTATCATTATGTAAGGACTATTTCCCCAAAAAATTTGGCAAGGCGAACTCAAATTATGATTAGATAACCACTGAACGTTATAAACCTCCAATAATTTATTATCTGTTAACCTTTCTTTTTTTTCTATCGTCCATTTTAATGCTCCCAATGCCTTTTCCTTTGTCCAATAGTTTCTAGGTGTCATTTGAAATTCCCATTCTTTAAAACAATTCGGATAAACATCATTTATCATTGCATATGGGCTATCATGATATTTAACGCTAAGTAAACCACCTAATTTATATTTAATAATTAATTGGGATTTCCAACTCTTAAGAATTGCTTTTTTATCCCACTTTAAAACTTTTTCTATAAGATACTTAATTACACGTTTTGCTAGATTATTATCTCGATCATCACTCCATGTACCTGCGGGAAATTTGTTCCTTTTACTGTCCAATATCTCTTGGTATATCTCTTCTATCTTTATTACCATTACAATCCTGTTCTCTCTTTCTATAGTGATTTTTACAGTAAACTAGATAAAAATCACCAGCAATTACAAATTTATTTCTAAGCAATAATCCCCCTCGATTCATATCAAGGAGGATTAGTAAAAATTCCATTCTGAACTTTATAATTTCATTCTTTACATAACTTATTATCTTGTCTTAATATAACCCTAGTTTAACTAAGGTACTTCCTTTCTCATATTGATTAACATGACAAAAAGCTAACATATTTGTAATATTTCTGAAAACTTTAAATTCTAATACAAGACTTTGTTGTATCTGTCCAGAAAATTGTATATTTCTGGACACGTTAATATTGAACAGAAGGAGAGAAAAAGGAATGAAGGTTGGTTATATTCGA
This sequence comes from Bacillus sp. LK2, assembly GCF_001043575.1. Lineage (NCBI taxonomy): Bacteria > Bacillati > Bacillota > Bacilli > Caryophanales > Bacillaceae > Bacillus > Bacillus sp. LK2. Next base: position 216,796 of record NZ_LDUK01000002.1, on the reverse strand, counting down.
GTGTCTACCATGGATCAAAATTTAAACTTACAAATGGAGTGAATTAAAAGATAAAAACAATGATATAGTAACCCCTTATAGGTAATAAATAGACTTTATTTAAAAGCTACATTAAAAATATTCTTCAAATCCTGGAAGCATATGTTTGCCGCAAACAAAAAGAACCATAAGCTTGCCGTTCCGGCAAACTTATGGTTCATATCACACAACAAAATAAAAAAACCACCAAATATGTATTGGTGGAGACGGTGGGAGTCGAACCCACGTCCAAAAATATCGGCACTTAAGCTTCTACGAGTGTAGTCGATATATTAGCATTTCGCGAACTCTTCGGCCTATCGACAGGCTTCCAAGTTGCTAGTCTGATTGTTCTCTTCCTTCGCCCTCAGACGGCGAACTCCGGCGTAGTCCACTTAGTTTGAGTCCCTTACCCTACCACATGGACGATGGAGGGAGGAACCTTTAGTGCAATTAAGCAGCTAAAGAAAGATTGTTTTGTTTGCCAATTATAGGCTTTGACGTTTTAACGAGGCCGATCCCCTCGACTCGCAACTTAAGCTCGAACTATCCCTGTCGAATCCGTAACGTCCCCATGATAGAAATGGAGCATACGAAGAAATATCGTGATAGCTACTAAGAGCTGTTTTTCAATGTGCAACAATCTTACATAAGTTATTATATCATACGCGCGCCGTTTTACAAATGTAAATATCTGTATTACATTTTTTGACGATCACGGAACGCGCGTGCAATTTCACGTTTTGCTTCTTTCTCTTTTAAATCGTGACGCTTATCATATTGCTTCTTACCTCGAGCTAAACCAAGTGCCATTTTTGCAAATCCATTTTTCAAATAGATTCTAAGTGGAACTAATGCGTAACCTGTTTCTTTTGCAGCTCCTGCTAACTTATCAATTTCTTTTTTATGAAGAAGTAATTTTCTTGTACGTAGCGGATCGTGATTGAAACGATTCCCTTGCTCATACGTACTAATATGCATATTATGAACCCATACTTCACCATTATGTATACGTGCAAACGCATCTTTCAAGTTCACGCGTCCAGCGCGAATCGACTTAATTTCCGTTCCTTGAAGGACAAGCCCTGCTTCGTATGTTTCTTCGATGAAATAATCATGAAATGCTTTTTTATTTTGTGCAATAACCTTACCTGTACCTTTTGGCATATAACGTCCCTCCTCTATTTTTACTATTGTAACAAATGTGAACAAAAAGCGAAAGTGGCTCGCTCAGAATGTGAGGTGGATGGAGCTTCTGACCTTGAGGCGCTCTTTGCCTCTTGGGAAGAAGCGAAGCCGCCGAACATTCTAGCCACTGTAGCTAGATTCCATAAAAAGCGGAAGTGGCTAACCTCCAAGCTACCTAAAAAAGAAAAACGGCTCCGCTTTTCATCGAAGCGAAGCCACTCTTTTCTTACTTACGCTTTTTCTTTTTCTTCTTAAATCCTGGTACATTTTCGAAGAATGCTTTTTTCTTCTTACCATTACCATCTTTTTTCCCTGGCTGACTAGCGGACGCGGATGCTGATCCTCTTCCTTTTCCTTTGCCACCACGATCAAACTTTCTTCCTGTGCCACGTTCGCCGCCACGTTCACCGCTGCGCTCATTACTACGCTCGCTACGGCTAGCGCGTTTCTTTCTACCTGTTCTTGGTTGTTCAATAACAACTGGACGATCTTTAAATTTACGGCGAGGTGTGCCTTTCATACCAACGATTTCAAAGTCGATTGCACGCTCGTCTTTATTTACGTTAATAACACGAATTGTAATTTCGTCACCAATGCGGAATACGTTACCTGTACGTTCTCCGATCATTGCGAAATGCTGCTCGTCATAACGGTAGTAATCATCCGTTAAGTAGCTAACGTGTACAAGACCTTCAATTGTATTTGGCAGCTCTACGAATAAACCAAAGTTTGTTACAGAGCTAATCATACCGTCATACTCTTCACCGATCTTATCAAGCATATATTCTGCTTTTTTCAGTTCGTCTGTTTCACGCTCTGCTTCAACAGCACGGCGTTCCATATTAGAAGAGTGCTCTGCAATCTCAGGTAAGTTTTCACGCCATTTCGCTTGCGTTTCGTTGTCGACTTTACCGTTAATGATATATTCACGAATCAATCTATGAACAATCGTATCTGGGTAACGACGAATTGGTGATGTGAAATGCGTGTAGAACTCCGTTGATAAACCGAAATGTCCTAAGCTTTCCGCATCGTAACGTGCTTGCTTCATAGAACGAAGCATAACTGTTGAAATTACTACTTCTTCAGGCTGCCCTTGAACCATCTCAAGAATTTGTTGCAATGCACGAGGATGTATTTCATTCGCACGTCCTTTTACCGCATATCCGAAGTTTGTTACAAACTCGAAGAAACGCTCTAGCTTATCTTCTTTCGGATCTTCATGGACACGGTACATAAACGGTACGTTCATCCAGTGGAAATGCTCTGCTACTGTTTCGTTCGCAACAAGCATAAACTCTTCAATTAACTTCTCTGATACAGAACGATCACGCATGACAACATCAGTCGGTTTTCCTTCTTCATCTACTAGCACTTTCGCTTCTTTAAAGTCAAAGTCGATTGCACCGCGGCGCATACGTTTTTCACGCAAAATTTGTGCCAATTGGCCCATCTCTTTAAACATCGGTACTAAGGGCTCATAGCGTTTGATTAACTCTTCGTCCTCATCTTCTAAAATGCTTCTAACATCCGCATACGTCATACGCTCTGTCGTTTTAATAACACTTTGGAAAATCTCGTGTTTTACAACATCACCTAAATTATTGATTTCCATTTCACACGATAATGTAAGGCGATCTACTTTCGGATTTAATGAACAAATACCGTTAGATAAACGATGCGGAATCATTGGGATTACACGGTCAACAAGATATACACTCGTCGCTCTTTCAGCTGCTTCCACATCAATTGGAGAACCTTCTTGAACGTAATGACTTACATCCGCGATATGAACGCCAAGCTTATAGTTACCGTTCTCAAGCTTCGTTACTGTAACAGCATCATCTAAATCTTTTGCATCTGCACCGTCAATTGTAACAATCATTTGATCGCGCAAATCACGACGATCTTTTAAATCTTCTTCTGAAATCGTTTCTGGTACACTGTTTGCGTGTTCCATCACTTCTTCAGGGAACGCTAAAGGTAAATGATGTTTATGAATAACAGATAAAATATCTACCCCTGGATCATTTTTATGACCTAGAATTTGAATAACTTCACCTTCCGCACTTAAACGGTTCTCTGGGTAGCTCGTAATTTTCACAACTACTTTATGACCTTCTACAGCGCCCATAGATGCACTTTTCAAGATGAAAATATCACTTGTCCAGCGCTTATTATCAGGTATAACAAACCCAAAGTTCTTCGATTCTGTATATGTACCAACTAGTTCTTTCGTTCCACGCTCTAAAATGCGAATAATTGTACCTTCTTGACGTGAACCACTTGATTGCGAGCTAACACGCGCTAATACTGTATCACCATGAAGTGCACCATTTAATTCTGTAGGCGGGATGAAAAGATCATCGTCTCCCGTTTTCTTCTCCTCTGGAACGACGAAAGCAAAGCCACGTGCGTGTCCAATTAACTTACCGCGTACTAAATTCATCTTTTCAGGAAGACCGTAGCGGTTGCTACGTGTACGAACAACAAGCCCCTTCTCTTCCATCATTACAAGTGCCTTTACGAAATCTTTAAAGCCCTCAGAGCCTTCGATTCCAAATGCAGCTTCTAATTCTTGTATCGTTAACGGTTTATACGCTTCTTCTCTCATAAATAATAACAACTTATCAATATGTTCTTGTATGATTTCTTCCAAGTAGAAATACCTCCTTTAAACCCTTATATTATTTAGTGTATCCGAAAGATAGGGGATGTATAAAGTGAAACTTTTGTTAGTTGGGATTTTGTCCATTCCAACTGATTATTAGCCCACGCCAATCAGGATAAAAAATTCCCTTATGAAAAAAAGAGGCAACTAGATCTTACCAATCTAGTTGCTCCAAGAAGTTATATACATCCTCATGTAGCACATCACGTTCTTTATCAAGTGTAATGACATGCGTAGAGTCTTCATACCATTTAATGTCTTTTAACGTAGATTCTACACCGTTATAAATAATGTTAGCACTATCTGTATTGATCATCTCATCATGGCGTGCTTGTACAACGAATGTTGGAGCATAAATCATATCAACATTATTGCGTACGTCACGAATTAACTCTTGTAATGCTTTTAATGTATTCATCGGTGTCTGTTTAAATTCAAACATTTCCTGTTCAATTTGCTCTGGTGATTTTTGTTCACGTTTTTTATATTCGCGTGCATATGCCAATATACCTTGATACATAATTTCTTCACTCTTAATGTACATCGGTGCACACATTGGTACAACACCTAAAATCGGTAATGTATAAGCAAGTTTTAATGAAAATACTCCGCCTAATGATAATCCAACCGCAGCTATTTTCTCGTAACCTTGATCTTTTAAATGCTGGTAGGCATTCATTACATCTTTCCACCAGTCTTCAGGACCTGTATGAACAAGCTGCTCTGGTGGTACACCGTGCCCTTTATAAATTGGTGCATGACAAGTATAGCCTTTCTTCTCTAAAAAACGTCCAAGCATACGTACATCAGCTGAGTTCCCTGTAAATCCATGTAATAATAAAACAGCGCGGTCTCCACCTTCAAATGTAAATGGTTTTGGAGATGCTAATTTCATCATGTATTTCTCCTCTTTCTCTTCTGTAATCTAGTCGTATTTTTTCTATTCTTAGTGTACCATATTTATAATTCTATAATCTAATTAGAAACTTTTTTCGAATAACAAATTAAAAAAAGAAGAACCATTAGCACAAATCAGCTAACGCTTCTTCTTTTTAATTCTATAAATTGAAGTACGTAACACCAATTGTTAGTACGAAGAATAATACAGCTAAAACAACTGTAATACGGTTTAATACCGCTTCAATTCCACGTGCCTTTTGCTTACCAAACAATTGCTCTGCACCACCTGAAATAGCGCCTGAAAGGCCTGAGCTATTACTAGACTGCATAAGTACCATAACAATCATTAAGATCGATACAATAATAAGTAAAACTGATAATAACGTATGCACTTGGCGTACCTCCTACAAAGATTCAGTTATTTTAAATGTAGCATAAATCTTATAGAAAAGCGAGAGCTATAGAATTGCTCTCGCTTTTCTTCTATTACATAAACATCATTGCGAATAACGGTCCGAGCAAACATGTCAAAATTGCTGTTAATGTCATTGTTACCGATCCAATAACACCTTCATGCTCATTATTCTTCATCGCTCTCATAACACCCATAATATGAGAAGCACATCCAAAGCCAATCCCTTTACCAACCGAGTTTGTAACGCGGCTCCATTTTAATAAAATTGGTCCTGTAATCGTTCCAGTAATACCTGCGATAACGACGAAGGCTGCTGTTAAGGACGGGACACCACCAACTTGTTCAGATACACTCATTGCAACTGGCATTGTCACTGATTTTGGTAAAGAAGATAAAATTAAGCTTTTATCTGTTCCCATAAGTGAGGCGATAGCGAAATCACTTGCAATAGCAACCGTTGTACCTACTAATACACCACCAGCAATTGGTACAACATATTTTTGCAAAACATGACGTTGTTTATAAAGCGGGATTGCAAATGCTACAACACCTGGTCCAAGTAGCTTCGCAATCCAGCCACCACCGCTTTCCATGTAATTTTGATATGGTATATCAAGCACTATAAATAAGAAAGCCATTAATCCTGTTGCTACAAGCATTGGAATGGTAAATGGTGTTGGAAATAATTTATAGATTTTTTTAGATAATTGATATAATAGCACCGTAAAAAGAACCCAACCGATTCCGATTAATATTTGGCTCATTGTGTCTCTTTTTCCTTTCTATTCGCAAGATATTGTCCTGTATGTCCGGCGACAATAATAATTAAAAACGTACTCGCTATAACTGTAATGAAAAGAGAAATTCCTTTACTCATAAAAAAAGCACCGTAATTCATTAGGCCAAGCGTTGGCGGAATTAATAAAAACGGCATAATGGCAACGAGTGTTTCTGCTCCTAAATCAAACCATTTCACTGGAAGTACTTTTAGGCTAAGTAAAACAAGTAAAAAAAACATCCCAATCAAACTTCCTGGAATTGGAATATTCAACATTTCTTGCACCCAATTTCCAACCATATAAAACACATAAAGAGCTGCAATTTGGACAAGAATCTTTGTAAATTTCATGTTCATCATCCCTCATGTTTATACGATCTTCTGTTAATATCTTTATCATAGTATAAATTGTAAAAAGCTGCAATTTATCAAATCGACACCAAAAAACCGTCATGTTATACGCTTACACCCTTGATATGACTGCATTTCTGAACTTAAATTACGTCAAAAACATTGACCTAATATATAAAGTTTATATTTTCTGAATTTTAACGGTTACTATTTCAATAAAACAAAACCCTTCACTCCATTTTTATTCTGTCTTCTCGCACATATATATAACAAGATAGGTAGTGAACATATGTCTAAAAAAGTTCTCATTTTTTGCGATCCTGGAATCGATGATACGATAGCCCTCCTCCTCCTCGCAATACATTGCTATCGATTTTGATTATAACCTTTTCTTTAAATACTTCATGTCACTTATGACAGATGAATAATTTTAGCATAAAAAAACAGACCGTGATTTCTCACGGTCTGTCGTTATTTTCTACAATTATCGTTTGATATTGTAGAAAGATTTTAAACCATCGTAAACAGCGATTTCGCCTAGTTCGTCTTCGATGCGTAATAATTGGTTGTACTTAGCAATACGGTCAGTACGGCTCATAGAACCAGTTTTGATTTGGCCAGCGTTAGTTGCAACTGCGATGTCAGCGATTGTAGCATCTTCAGTTTCACCAGAACGGTGAGATACAACTGCTGTGTAACCAGCACGTTTAGCCATTTCGATTGCTTCGAAAGTCTCAGTTAAAGTACCGATTTGGTTAACTTTAATTAAGATTGAGTTAGAGATACCTTTTTCGATACCTTCAGCAAGTTTTTGAGTGTTAGTTACGAATAAATCGTCACCAACTAATTGTACTTTATCACCGATACGCTCAGTTAATAATTTGTGACCATCCCAGTCGTTTTCGTCTAAACCATCTTCGATAGAGATGATTGGGAAGTCTTTGCAAAGCTCTTCGTAGAAATCAACCATTTCTGCAGAAGTTAAGCCAGTACGGCCTTCGCCTGCAAGGTCATATTTACCAGTTTCTTTGTTGTAGAACTCAGAAGAAGCAACGTCCATTCCTAAGAATACGTTCTCGCCAGCTTTGTAACCAGCTTTTTCGATAGCTTCGATGATTACTTCTAATGCTTCACGGTTAGAACTAAGGTTTGGAGCGAATCCACCTTCGTCACCTACTGCAGTGTTAAGACCTTTGTCATGTAATACAGCTTTAAGTGCATGGAATACTTCAGCACCCATACGGATTGATTCTTTGAATGTTGGAGCACCAACTGGTAAGATCATGAACTCTTGGAAGTCAACGTTGTTATCAGCGTGAGAACCACCGTTGATGATGTTCATCATTGGAGTTGGTAATTGTTTTGCATTGAATCCACCAAGGTAACGGTATAATGGAAGACCTACGAAGTCAGCTGCTGCGTGAGCTACTGCCATAGATACACCAAGGATAGCGTTAGCGCCTAGTTTACCTTTGTTTGGAGTGCCATCTAATTCGATCATAGCACGGTCGATACCAGCTTGGTCAGTTACGTCGAAACCAACGATTTCTGGAGCGATTGCTTCGTTAACGTTGTTTACTGCGTTCATAACACCTTTACCAAGGTAACGAGATTTGTCACCGTCACGTAATTCTACTGCTTCGTGCTCACCAGTAGATGCACCACTTGGTACGATAGCGCGTCCGAATGCGCCGCTTTCTGTGTAAACTTCTACTTCTACAGTTGGGTTACCACGAGAGTCAAGGACTTCGCGAGCATAAACATCAATAATTGTTGACATAATAAATTCTCTCCTTTTTATATAAGCAAATTATTTAATAATTGTTTTACCTGTCATTTCTTTCGGTTGTTCTACATTTAAAAGTGTAAGCATTGTTGGGGCGATATCTCCTAAAATACCACCTTCACGAAGCTCTACATCATTTTTTGTAACGATGAAAGGAACCGGGTTAGTTGTATGAGCTGTCATTGGTCCACCATCAGCAGTTAACTCCTGATCAGCATTACCATGGTCAGCAGTAATAAGTGCTACACCATCTTTTGCAAGAATCGCTTCTACAACTTTTCCTAAACATTCGTCAGTTGCTTCTACTGCTTTAATTGTTGGTTCCATCATCCCAGAATGGCCAACCATATCACAGTTCGCAAAGTTAAGAATGATAACATCATGTTTATCATTTTCGATTTCATTTACTAAAGCGTCCGTTACTTCGTAAATGCTCATTTCAGGTTTCAAGTCATACGTTGCAACCTTTGGTGAGTTAATTAAGATACGCTCTTCTCCTGGGAATTCAGCCTCACGACCACCGCTAAAGAAGAATGTAACGTGCGGATACTTTTCAGTTTCCGCGATGCGAAGTTGCTTTAATCCCGCTTGCGCAACAACTTCACCTAATGTGTTATCAAGGTTCATTGGCTTAAATGCCACGTAACCATCTACAGTTTCACTGAAATGTGTCATACAAACGAATTCAGGAATGTGAGGTACTTTTTCACCACGATCGAACTCACGGAAGTCTTCGTTTGTAAATACACGAGCAATTTGAATTGCACGGTCTGGACGGAAGTTATAGAAGATAACTGCATCATCATTATTGATTGTTGCAACTGGCGTGTCATCTTCGTTAACAATTACAGACGGCAATACGAATTCATCGTAGATACCATTTGCATAAGAGTCTTCTACACACTCTTCTGCTGATTTATAAGTAGGGCCTTCACCATTCACCATAGCACGGTAACATTTTTCTACGCGATCCCAACGCTTGTCACGGTCCATGGAGTAATAACGACCAGAGATAGTCGCGAATTGTCCTACTCCTGTTTCTTTAATTACTTCATTTGTTGCATCGATATAACCTTTTGCTGTTTGTGGTCCAACATCGCGGCCGTCTAAGAATGCATGGATATAAACTTTCTCCACACCTTCTTTTGCTGCTAAGCGAAGAAGAGCAAACATATGGTTCATGTGACTGTGCACACCACCATCAGAAAGTAAACCGAATAAATGAAGAGCAGTACCTTTTTCTTTTACGCTTTTAATTGCATTTTGGAAAGTTTCGTTCTGATCAAACTCACCTTCACGAATTGCAACGTTTACGCGAGTTAAGCTTTGATATACTATGCGGCCAGCACCGATATTTAAGTGACCAACCTCAGAGTTACCCATTTGACCTTCTGGAAGACCTACTTCCTCACCACAAGCTGTAAGCGTTGTATGAGGGAATTTGTTCCAGTAACCATCAAAATTAGGTTTCTTAGCTTGTGCTACAGCATTCCCGTAAGTTTCTTCACGTAGTCCGAAACCGTCAAGAATGATTAAAGCTGTTGGCTTTCTCATTTTACCGCCCCCAGAAGACCTAAGAACGAAGCAGGCTCTAAGCTAGCACCGCCAACTAAAGCGCCGTCGATGTCAGATTGTGCCATATACTCTTTAATGTTTTCTGGTTTTACGCTACCGCCGTATTGAATACGAACAGCTTCTGCAGCTTCTGGAGAAACAGCTTCTGCAACAACTTTACGGATGTGCGCACATACTTCGTTTGCATCTGCAGAAGAAGAAGATTTACCTGTACCGATAGCCCAGATTGGCTCATAAGCGATAACAGTTGCTTTAACTTGCTCTTCTGTTAAACCTGCAAGTGCTTTTGTCACTTGACCTGCTACTAGATCAAATGTTTTTCCGCTTTCGCGCTCTTCTAAAGTCTCACCACAGCAAACGATTGGTGTTAAACCATGTTCAAATGCTGCAAGAGTCTTTTTGTTTACTGATTCGTCTGTTTCAGCAAACATTTCACGACGCTCAGAGTGGCCAAGTACTACGTAGCCTACTTTTAAGTCGCTAAGTGCTACTGGGCTAATTTCGCCAGTGAATGCACCATTTTTTTCGAAGTGCATGTTTTGTGCACCTACTTGTAAGTCAGTTCCTTCAGTTGTCGCTACTAAGCGCTCTAAGAATAGAGCTGGAGAGCAAACTACTGCATCAACAGCTGAAGCTGCTGGGATTTGACCTTTAACTTCCTCTACGAAGCTAACTGCTTCAGATAGAGTTTTATTCATTTTCCAGTTACCTGCGATAATTGGTTTACGCATGCTTTGCACCGTCCTTTTTCTTTGGCTGCTACTTATTTGTCGTTAAGACAAACTACACCTGGAAGCTCTTTACCTTCCATGAATTCTAATGACGCACCGCCGCCAGTAGAAATGTGGCTCATTTTATCAGCCATACCGAATTTTTCAACAGCTGCTGCAGAGTCCCCACCGCCGATAACAGAGTATGTATCTTCTGCATCTGCTAATGCTTGTCCTACTGCTTTTGTACCTTCTGCGAATGGAGTCATTTCGAATACACCCATTGGTCCATTCCATACAACAAGCTTAGAGTTTTTGATTACATCTGCATAAATTTCACGTGTTTTAGGACCGATGTCCACGCCTTCCCAGTTAGAAGGGATAGAGTCGATACCAACGATTTTAGTTGTTGCAGTTTCAGAGAATTCCTCTGTGATTACAACATCAACTGGCATGTAGAAGTTTACGCCTTTTTCTTTTGCAAGTTGCATAAATTCTTTAGCTAGTTCAATCTTGTCGTCTTCACATAGAGATAGACCAATTTCATGACCTAAAGCTTTAACGAATGTGTAAGCAAGTCCGCCACCGATGATTAAGTTATCTACTTTGTCTAATAGATGACGAATTACACCGATTTTATCTTTTACTTTCGCACCACCGATGATAGCTGTGAATGGACGTTCTGGGTTAGAAAGTGCTTTACCTAATACATCTAACTCTTTTTCCATTAGTAAACCAGATACTGCTGGTAGGTAGTCTGCGATTCCTGCTGTAGAAGCGTGAGCACGGTGAGCTGCACCGAATGCATCGTTTACGAAGATATCAGCAAGAGCTGCAAATTCTTTCGCAAGTTCTGCATCGTTCTTTTCTTCGCCCGCATAGAAACGTACGTTTTCAAGAACTAATACGTCGCCTTCGTTCATTGCTGCAACCATTTCTTGTGCAACTGGTCCGAATGCTTCGTCCGCTTTCTTAACATCTTTACCAAGAAGCTCGCCTAAACGTGCTGCTACTGGAGTAAGACGTAATTCTTCTACTGCTTGACCTTTTGGACGGCCTAAGTGGCTTGCTAAAATAACTTTCGCACCTTGCTCTACTAAATATTGAATTGTAGGAAGAGCTGCACGGATACGAGTTTCATCTGTAATTTTGCCTTCTTTCATAGGTACGTTGAAATCAACGCGGCAAAATACACGCTTACCTTTTAAATCTACGTCACGAATTGATTTTTTGTTCATTGGTTTTCCCTCCGACTACTAGTTAGGATTGACAAAACCCATTCAAAAGCTTAACACATTTGCTTCTAAAACGAAAGAAGAGAGAGAGGGAACAAACCCTCTCCCTCGTTTTGTCATTGATTGCTTATATACTTAAGAATTAAAGACCTTTAGAAGTCATGTATGCAGCTAGGTCTACTACGCGGTTAGAGTAACCAGTTTCGTTATCGTACCAAGAAAGTACTTTAACCATGTTACCTTCCATTACCATTGTAGATAATGCGTCGATTGTAGAAGAAGCTGTGCATCCGTTATAGTCGATAGATACTAATGGCTCTTCGCTGTATCCAAGGATACCTTTTAATTCGCCTTCAGCTGCTGCTTTGAATGCTGCGTTTACTTCTTCAACTGTTACTTCTTTGTCAAGTTCAACAACTAAGTCAACAAGAGAAACGTTAGCAGTTGGAACACGTACAGCGCCACCGTTTAATTTACCTTTAAGTTCTGGTAATACTAATGCTACAGCTTTAGCAGCACCAGTAGATGTTGGGATCATGTTTTCAGCTGCTGCACGAGCACGACGTAAATCTTTGTGTGGTAAGTCTAAGATTTGTTGGTCGTTAGTGTAAGAGTGAATTGTTGTCATCATTCCGCGTTTTACGCCGAATTTTTCGTTTAATACTTTAGCGAATGGAGCTAGACAGTTTGTAGTACAAGAAGCGTTAGATACTACGTTGTGGTTAGCTGCATCGTATTGTTCGTGGTTAACACCCATAACTACAGTGATATCTTCGTCAGAAGCTGGAGCTGAGATGATAACTTTCTTAACTGATCCACCTAAGTGTTTTTCAGCGTCTGATTTTTTAGTGAAACGACCAGTAGATTCTACTACTACTTCTACTCCGTAGTCGCTCCATGGTAATTGAGCAGGGTCACGCTCAGCGATAACTTTAATTTCTTTACCGTTAACAACGATGCTGTTTTCGTTAGCAGATACTTCTGCATTTAAAGTTCCGTGAACTGTGTCATATTTTAAAAGGTGAGCTAATGTTTTAGCATCTGTTAAGTCGTTGATTGCTACTACTTCTACCTCAGAGTTGTTAAGAGCTGCGCGGAATACGTTACGTCCGATACGTCCAAATCCATTAATACCAATTTTAGTCATTTGAATTTCCTCCTTGGGGGATTATATTTAAAGGGTAATACCCTTTGTTAACTGTTTTGCTGCACCTTCATCTGTAATTAGAATTGAAGTGTGCCCTTGCTTTATTACAGCCTGTATTGCCTTTGCCTTTGAAGAACCTCCAGCGACTGCAACAACGTGAGATACATGTTGTAAATCTTCAAGTTGCATACCAACTGTTCTTACTTTATGAACAACATTTCCTTGTTCATTAAAGTAGTAACCGAAAGCTTCGCCAACTGCTTCGCTTGCCTGAATCTTTAACCAATCTGCTTCTGAAGTATTTCTGCGACGTGCCATTGTTAACGCATCACCGATTCCATGAATGACGATATTGGAAGATCGAATCAACTCAAGAACTTCTTTCACGGATGGCTCTGTTACAATGGACGCATATGCTTCGCTACTAACGTGATCTGGAACATACAATAAGCGATAATTACTCATCGTATTTTGTGCCATTTTGGCACAAATGGTATTGGCTTCTAACTCAACACCTTCTCCAATTCCACCACGTGCTGGGACAAATAGCATATGTAAATCTTTGCAATCAAGTTGCATCATGTCCGCAGCAGCAGCTAGCGTAGTTCCTCCAGCCACAGCAACGATATTATTCGCTGTCAGACGGTCTTTTATACAAGTCACACAAGCACGGCCCATCTCCAGTTTGACCCAAGGTGATTCATCACTATCACCAGGGACAACGAAAACTTCATCCAAATCTAATGTTTCCTTAAGTTGTTTTTCTAAAACCTTTAACCCGGAAATTTCTTTCATAAAGTCTTCCAAAGCAAGAACTAAAGCTGTTCCTTCTTCTGTCAAAGTCATTCCAGAAGAAGCGACGTGAACTAAGTTTTGTTCTTTCAAAACTTGAACTTCACTTCGCAATACTCGTTCTGTCATACCAAGACTTGCAGATAAGTTTCTTCTTCCAATCGGCTGCATAAGCCTGATGTACTGAAGAACTTGCATTCTCGTTTGCATAACAGGTAGCAGATCAGGTAATAATTTTTTTGTGTTCTGAATCCATGAGCGCATATCTTTTCTCCTCACTACATTGGTTCATTTTTCCTCGTGGTCACTTTGTGTCCCGTAGTGACATTTTATGTCCCACATAGGTTAAAAAAATAATCCCTGCTACGTGTATTATTGTAACAGGAGATTGAAACTTATTCAACTCTTAACTGCATTGTTTATATAGTTTATTATGACACCTTTGTGAATGTTACCATATTCTACTTGTTTTCCGCCTATTTCTACAACCGGAATCATTAAATGATATTTTTCTAAAAGGTCATTATCTTCATATATATCTATTTCCTCGATTTGAAAAGAATATTCACATTGTACTTCCTGTAAAACTTGTTTCGCCTTTTCACAAAGACCACAATCTTTTTTTGTATATAGTACAACTTTCATCTTCTTCACCTATCCAATTGTTTTTCTTAGAGACGAAGCAGGAATGTGCATTTGTTCTCTATATTTCGCAACTGTTCTTCGAGAAATAACGACTTCATGCTCTTCTTCTAATAATTTTGAAATCTTTTGATCCGAAAGTGGCTTTTTCTTATTTTCCGCTTCCACAAGCGTTTGAATAAACTGTTTCACCCGCTTCGTTGAAACAGCCTCATCCTCTGTCGTCGAAACAGCATTACTAAAGAAAGATTTCATCTCAAATAAACCGTGCGGTGTTTGCACATACTTATTTCGCGTTGCACGACTAATTGTAGACTCGTGCACACTTAACTCTTCCGCTACTTCTTTTAAGGCAAGTGGCTTTAAATACTCTGGGCCTTTCCAGAAGAAATCACGCTGTTTTTCCATAATAATAGTCATCACTTGTAAGAGTGTTTGTTTTCTCTGTTTCAAACTGCGCATAATCCATTGCACATGTTGATACTTCTCCGATACGTAAGAAGCAACTTCTCTTTCACTATTATTAAGAAGCGCACTATACTCAGAATGAATTTCAATTCTCGGCATATTTCTCTCGTTCATCTGTAAAACGAGACGATCACCTTCTTTTTTCACCGCCATATCAGGCACAATATAAAGTGGTTTATCAGAAGAAAACGCAAGACCTGGTTTTGGTTGTAATGACGTAATACAATTTACCGCATGCTGTAATTCCTCATTACTACACTTCAACACTTGAACGAGCTTTCGCCAATCTTTCTTCACGAAGTAAGTGAAGTGCTCCTCTACAACCTCTTCCGCTAATCCATTCCGTCTTTGTAAGCGCTTCAATTGCAAGGTTAGACATTCCTGAATATTACGCGCCCCTACCCCTGCTGGCTCTAAAGATTGGACAAGCTCCACAGAACGGTCTACTACATCCATCGACGCAGAAAGAAGCTCTGATAGCTCTTCATTCGTTTCTTGTAAATACCCATTTCCATCCATGTTCATAATAATGAAAGAAGCTATTTTTCGCTCTTCTTCATCTATTTTATAATACTGTATTTGATTTAATAAATGTTGCTGAATCGTTGTTGAATCCACACTGTAGATTTCCATCTGATTCTCGACTTGTTTGCCGGTACTTTTACTTGTGTTAGAGCTCTTTTTCTTCTCCCTCTCAAAACCACCTAACTCAATAAGGGGATTCTCTAACGATTGCTCATACAAAAACTCCGATAATTCTTGTACATTATACTGGAGCATTGTAATCGCTTGCCTTAACTCTTGTGTCATTGCCAAACGTAAGCTTTGTTCTTGTAAAAGACTTGCCTTCAAACTAATCTCCCCCTTGTTTCTATTGTACAATAAGTTTGGTAAAAGGAGAATCCTATCGCAGACACCCATTCCAAAATATTATTAATTTATATGTATTAATGAGATTTACATCTTACAACCTAAAAATGAATAATATTGAAATAAAATAATAAACCACAACATTATCACCAAGTACTAATAGTAAATCTTATCACTAGATATAACAAGAGAAAAATAAAAAAGTCCTAACCTACAAAACGTAAGTTAGGACTTTTTGACGCGCCCAGAGGGATTCGAACCCCCGGCAGACGTGGTACCGGAAACCACCGCTCTATCCGACTGAGCTATGGGCGCATGATTATAAAAAAACACTTCATTTTCTTCTCATAATAATAGCAATAAAATCCATCTAAAGCAATAAAAATATACCCTTAATCCTTTATGCCCCTTAGCTGGAAGCATATAAATACATATCCCTCCCCTAAATTTTCCAATCATAAATTCCCCCCAACTCACAAATTATAATCTTTGAATTGATATTCCAAAGGGGGCTTCATTCAATGACTGTTATTACAAAACTAAAGCAAACTGTTTCTGGATTAAAAAGTGCACAAGCTAGCTTAGAGGGATTCGCTCTTGATACGGATAACCAACAAGCAAAGCAACTTTTCCAAACAGCTGCGCAGCAAACACAAACAATTATCGATTCTTTAAACCCACGTGTTGAAGAAGTCCAACAAGAAGAACCACAATACACACAGCAATAACTAAAAGTACCATTTCATCTAATGGTATACATTGCTGTGAAACAGAAAAAGGATGATATGCAGTCATCCTTTTTCTCTCACATTACATAATGCAATAGAAATGGAATGATGATTATGCGAAAGATCGGACTTATAACCGCGTTATTTGTACTTCTATTTAGCTCTTTTACTGGCTGTGATAATAGCCCCTTAGATAAAAAGGTAAAGAACGAAGAAGCAAAACGAACAGAGAAAGAAAAAGGCCCCAAATTAACGAAGATGAGCACGGAATCCTTTAATCAATCTATATCGCAAGAAGCAAAGAAAAAAGCTCTCGCTATGGATGAAATTATAAAAAGCACCGCAGTTAATTCAAATTTAGACCTCTACATAGCGGTTAAACCTGAACATCATGAAAGGTTTGGACTGAAACCACTGCGCAAAAAACTTCAAAAGCAATTAAGTGATGAAAATCCTACTTTCGATGTTCGTGTCAGTACAGATAAAAAGATCTTCATGTTACTCGAAAAGCTTGAAATCAAAATTAAGAGAAAAGAAGTAAATAAAGATGAAATCAAAAAACAGTTAAAGCTTATCGGATCAGAAATGGAATCTAACACTTAACGCTTTCTAATAGAAAAGGAAGGATTGAAATGTCTAGTAAAGATAAAAACTTAACCCCTGTACAACAGGAATATAAAAAATTCGAGCAAGAACGGGAGCCCAAGCGTCCTGTTTTGAAAAATTGTATAAAAGCTTTTTTCGTCGGTGGTTTTATTTGTTTAATTGGACAGTTTATTTCTACTTTTTACATCACATATTTTGATTTCACTGAGCGTTCAGCAGGAAATCCAACAGTCGCAACTCTTATTTTCATCTCGATGTTACTAACTGGATTCGGTGTATATGACCGCCTCGGACAATTTGCTGGAGCAGGCACAGCTGTACCTGTTACTGGATTTGGAAACTCGGTAATCGCAGCCTGTATCGAACACCGGACTGAAGGATTCGTTCTTGGTGTTGGAGGTAACATGTTTAAACTAGCTGGCTCTGTTATTTTATTTGGTGTATTTTCTGCTTTCGTCATCGCACTTATTAAAACGATTCTCGTTCAATGGGGAGGGCTATAAATGTTACAAGGACACCGAACGTGGGTATTTGAAAACAAACCAGTCATTATCTCAACCGGGGTAGTCGGTGGACCATTTGAAGCAAAGGGAAATATCCCTGAAGACTTCGACACCCTCCATGAAGATTTATGGCTTGGACAAGATTCTTACGAAAAGGCACATAAAATTTTATTTGAAGAAGCTTGTAGCCGCGCTACCGAAAAGGCAAAACTTCGTAAAGACGATATTCAATTCGTACTCGCAGGAGATTTAATTAATCAAATAACTCCAACGAGCTTTGCATGTCGTACACTCGGAACACCTTATCTCGGATTATTTGGAGCTTGCTCTACTTCTATGGAAGGATTAGCACTTGGGGCAAGCATTGTAAATGCAAAAGGGGCGAAATATTTATTAACTGGAGCATCAAGCCATAACGCTGCCGTAGAAAAACAATTCCGATATCCAACTGAATACGGTGGTCAAAAACCTCCTACTGCCCAGTGGACAGTGACCGGTGCAGGCGCAGCTATTTTAAGTGACACTGGATATGGTCCACAAGTAACATCCGCAACAATTGGTCGCGTTGTCGATATGGGATTAACTGATCCCTTTAATATGGGTGGCGCGATGGCCCCAGCGGCTGTCGATACGATTGAAGCCCATTTACGTGAACGACAAATTGACGCCAGTTACTACGACTTAATTGTAACAGGTGACCTTGGACATGTTGGTCGCGAAATTGCCTACGACCTACTACATAAACATGGAACAAAAATAACGAGCGAGCAATTCCAAGATTGCGGAATCATCATTTATAGAGACGGGCAACCTGTCATAGCTGGTGCAAGTGGCCCGGGATGTTCTGCAACAGTCGTGTACGGTCATTTATTAAATCGAATGAAAAGGGGAGAATTTAATAAGATACTTGTCGTTGCAACAGGTGCTTTACTATCTCCGCTGACATTCCAGCAAGAAGAAACAATCCCCTGTATCGCTCACGCTGTTTCGATTGAATTTGGAGGTGCAACGCAATGATTTTTTTCTGGGCTTTCGTCATTGGTGGACTTATATGTGTAATTGGGCAACTAATGTTTGATGTCGGTAAGTTAACGCCAGCTCATACAATGGCAACACTCGTTGTTATCGGCGCAATATTAGATGGGCTTAATCTTTATGAACCATTAATTGATTTCGCTGGGGCCGGAGCAACCGTACCAATTACAAGCTTCGGTAACGCCCTCGTTCACGGTGCGATGGAAGAAGCGGCTAAACATGGAATCGTCGGTGTCATTACCGGTATGTTTAAAGTAACGAGTGCTGGTATATCCGCAGCTATTATTTTCGGATTCATCGGTGCATTACTATTTAAACCGAAAGGATAAGAGGTGTTTGTATGACTGTTATCGCTAGCGTAAAAACTTGTCTTGCTAGTGTAAGGGGCGCTCAAGCAAGTTTAAGCTCCCTTTCATTAAATTCACAAGATGAAGAAGCAAAACGCGTATTTCATGAATGTATGTTAGAAATGGACAGCGTTATCGCTGATTTAAAGGATAGAATTTCAGTATTAGAACGTGAAGAACCTCAATATAAAGGGTTTTAAGTAGACTGGAGGAATTTACTATGTCTCACCTACCCGAATGGACACTTGTCATTCTCCGCTCTGTATTCATATTAATCATTTTATTCGCTATTACGAAATGGTTAGGGAAAAGACAAATCTCTCAGCTCTCCTTTTTTGAATACATAGCCGGAATGACAATCGGTGACATCGCTGCCCAAGTATCTACAGGGCTCGATTCAAAATTTTTCCACGGCGTCTTTGCGATACTCATTTTCGCTGTGGTACCTTTTTTCACAGGAATCCTCTCCTTAAAGAACAAAACAGCTCGGGACTTCTTTGAAGGGAAATCTACCGTATTAATAAAAGATGGAAAAATACTCGAAGATAACTTAAAGAAAGAAAAATATACAAGTGACGAATTACTTGAACTACTCCGAGGAAAAGATGCGTTCAGCGTAGCTGATGTTGAATTTGCTGTATTGGAACCGAGCGGTGAATTAAATGTATTATTGAAGAAAGATCGCCAGCCACTTACAGCAAAAGACATCGGGTTAAAAGTGCCAAATGAAAAAGAAACACAAACTGTTATTATGGATGGAAATGTACTAGATGAACCTCTTTCTGCTAGCGGGCATAACCGCGCTTGGTTACATTCAGAATTAGAAAAACTTGGTGTTGTCATTGAAAATGTCTTTCTCGCTCAAGTTGATTCATACGGACAACTTACTATCGACATTTACAATGATAAACTCCAAATGCCATCCCCTCAGAACAAACCTTTATTATTAGCATCTTTAAAAAAATGCCATGCTGATCTTGAATTATTCTCTTTAGAAACGAAATCAAAATCAGCGAGTGATATGTATAGTAAAAACGCGGAACAAATCGAGAACATCTTAAATAAAGTAACCTATCTTTTAAAAGAATAGGTAATGAAAGAACGCTTCTGTATAAAAGGCGTTCTTTTACCTTTTATACAGCTTTAATCACGTTTAAATTTATGTAATTCGGTTATGATGTTGAAGATACATAAGCAGGGAATTTCAAAAACATAGCGAATAAATCATGGTACAACTACATATTTTTTTGATTTAAAGTGGTTTCGTTTGACCTTTATTGACCATAATTGTATTATAAGACTAAGAAAGCTTTCAAAGGAGGAAATAACAGATGAATTTAATTCCTACAGTAATTGAACAAACAAATCGTGGAGAACGCGCTTACGATATTTACTCTCGACTATTAAAAGACCGCATCATTATGCTTGGTAGCGCAATTGATGACAACGTAGCAAACTCAATCGTTTCCCAGCTTTTATTCTTGGAATCTCAAGATCCAGAAAAAGATATTCACATCTATATCAACAGCCCTGGTGGTTCTATCACAGCAGGTATGGCAATTTACGATACAATGCAGTTTATTAAACCACAAGTATCAACAATCTGTATCGGTATGGCTGCATCTATGGGTGCATTCTTACTTGCAGCAGGTGAAAAAGGAAAACGTTTCGCTCTTCCAAACAGTGAAGTAATGATTCACCAACCACTTGGCGGAGCACAAGGTCAAGCGACTGAAATCGAAATCGCTGCAAAACGTATCCTATTCTTACGTGAAAAATTAAACCAAATCCTTGCTGACCGTACAGGTCAACCACTTGAAGTTTTACAACGCGACACAGACCGCGATAACTTCATGACAGCTGAAAGAGCTTTAGAATACGGTTTAATCGATAAGATCTTTACAAATCGTTAATAACTAAAAGCAGAAGCGGCTCGTTTAGAATGGGAGGGGGATGGAGCTTCTGACAAAGAGGTACTTTTTACCTCGGCGGAAGAAGCGAAGCCACCGACCATTCTAGCCGCTGGAGCTGGATACATTTAAAAGCGGAAGCGCCCTATCAAAAGGGCGCTTTTTTATATCATGTAATCTCCTGTTTACATACCCAATCTAGTATTCGAACAAATATATCGACTTACCGACAATTCCCGACAAACGCAAACCATCCACATACCCCGCTAATTGTTAACATACACCAATCGGACTACTCCCAAAATAAAAAAACTATCGCGCACGCGCGATAGCCTTTTATTGCACATATGCAGCTAATGCTTCTAAAGCTTCTTCTGCATCTGAACCTTCTGTTGTAATTGTTATCATGCTACCCGTTCCGATTGCTAAGCTCATAATCCCCATTATGCTCTTTGCGTTAACTGCCTTTCCATCTTTCTCGATGAAAATATCAGAATGAAAACGATTTGCCTCTTGTACAAACAACGCAGCCGGACGTGCTTGTAAGCCGTTTTTTAATGAAACTTTAACCCGTTTTTGAACCACAGCTCCATTTCCCCTTTAACCTCTTATTTTTTTGCTACCGTTTCTCCCGCGCGTAATTTCTCTGCAATCTCATCGATTTTACGCAAACGATGATTAATACCCGATTTACTAATTTTCCCCCCGGATACCATCTCACCTAACTCTTTCAATGTTACATCTTGATAATCTATCCGTAACTGTGCAATTTCTCTTAGTTTATCTGGCAAAATATCAAGACCAACCGTCTCATCAATATAGCGGATATTCTCAATTTGCCTTAACGCTGCACCAATTGTTTTATTTAAATTGGCCGTTTCGCAGTTAACTAAACGATTTACTGAATTACGCATATCGCGAACAATTCGAATATCTTCAAATCTTAAAAGTGCATTATGGGCACCTATAATATTTAAAAACTCTGTAATTTTCTCAGCTTCTTTCAAATACGTAATGTACCCTTTTCTTCTTTCCAACGTCTTACTATTTAAATCAAATCCGTTCATCAGTTCACATATAGAATCATTATGTTCCTTATATAACGAAAAGATTTCTAAATGATAAGATGATGTTTCTGGGTTATTTACTGAACCACCTGCTAAAAATGCACCGCGCAAATACGATCGTTTACAACATTTCTTCTCAATTAATTCCTGTGATATATTTCGAATAAACGAAAAATCATCTCGAACAATGTGAAGATCTGCTAGTATTTCGCGAGACTTCTCAACAAGCCGCACGATATATACATTATTTTTCTTCAATCGCATTTTTTTACGAACAAGTAATTCTACCGTCACATCATATCCTTTTTTCAAAAGCGTATAAATCCTTCTTGCAATTGCTGCATTTTCCGTTTGAATATCGATAGATAGGCGACGATTTGAAAAAGAAAGCGATCCGTTCATTCGAAGCAACGCCGATAATTCTGCTTTCTCACAGCATTCCTTCACTTCAAGATTGGTCAACTCTTTCTTTGTTTCTGATGCAAATGACACAGTCAACACCTCCTTATACTATTATTGTGGAACAAAAATCTTGTCCTATATGAATGAGGAGCGTTACCTCATCAAGAGATAACGCACATTTATAACAGTGAATATAAAATAGAAGCTAACTTTAATGTATCATGTCTTACAACACGATCATCATACTTCGCTAATTGATCTTGAATTACATCAATACCATTTTCAGCAAAACGGTCTTCATCCACTACAACTGGTTCCGACATTTCTTCCTCATATAACTTACGTAATTCACAAGGGATATCACGATTATTTACAATTGCAGTATCAATAAACGGTTTACCTAAATGATCATGCAACGCCTGCACATGATCAAACGCAGTATACCCCATCGTTTCACCCGCTTGCGTCATAACATTACATACATATACCTTCTTCGCTTTTGCAGCAAGAACAGCGTCCCCAATTTTGTTAACAACTAAATTCGGTAATATACTCGTGTACAGACTTCCTGGACCGAAAACAAGCAAATCAGCTCGTTTAATTTCAGTCAACGTTTCATATAGCGGTTCTACATCTTCTGGAGTTAAAAAGACACGATTAATCTTCTTCCCGAAATAAGGGATCTTTGATTCACCTGTTACAATTTCTCCATCTTCTAGTTCTGCATGAAGCACCGCACTTTGATTCGCTGCTGGCAATACACGTCCTCTGACATTTAACACTTTACTCGTTTCCGTAATCGCATGGTAAAAGTCTCCTGTAATCGAAGTCATACCTGCCAATAGTAAATTTCCTAACGCATGCCCTTTCAGTCCGTCTCCAGTTGTAAAACGGTGCTGAAATAAAGCTTCCACTAATGGTTCTACATCCGATAACGCAACAAGTACGTTACGAATATCACCTGGAGGTGGAATTTCTAACTCATCACGTAGTCTACCTGAACTGCCTCCATCGTCGGCTATCGTTACAACTGCTGTGATATCAACAGGATATTGTTTTAATCCTCTTAATAAAACAGAAAGTCCAGTTCCTCCTCCCATGATGACAATTCTAGGTTTTCTCTCTTTTTTCATCCCTTAATGGCCCTTTCTCTTCTCCACATCACGATGAGATACATGAACGCTATACTCTGGTTTCAAATGTTTCCCAAGGTACTCTGTAAGCGTAACAGAACGATGTTGTCCACCTGTACATCCAATCGCAATTACAAGTTGACTCTTACCTTCTCTTTTATAATGAGGCAGCATGAAAGTGATGAGGTCCGTCAATTTCTCTAAAAACTTATGTGTTTCATTAAATTTCAACACATATGACGAAACTTCTTCATCTAGTCCTGTTAATGGCTTCATATGTGGAATATAATATGGATTTGGTAAAAAACGCACATCAAATACTAAATCAGCATCAATTGGAATTCCGTACTTAAATCCAAACGACATAACATTTACACGGAATGCTTGCTCAGTTTCTGTTGAGAACAAGTGAACAATTTTTTCTCGTAATTCTTTCGGTTTCAAATCAGATGTATCAAGCACAATATTCGCTCGCGCCTTCATATCAGTTAATAAACTACGCTCTGCTTCAATTCCCTTTAACGGCAAGCCAGTTGGCGCAAGTGGATGCGAACGTCTCGTTTCTTTATAACGAGTTACAAGTGTGCTATC
The DNA here is from genome assembly GCF_001043575.1 of Bacillus sp. LK2. NCBI lineage: Bacteria > Bacillati > Bacillota > Bacilli > Caryophanales > Bacillaceae > Bacillus > Bacillus sp. LK2. The sequence goes on along the minus strand of NZ_LDUK01000002.1, from coordinate 192,928 downwards.
TTTCGCATCTAAAAATAAAATATGAGGGATAATCCATGTACGTTCTGATAAATCGTCAAGTGCTCCCCATAAATATTCAAAAAATTCTCGGCCACGTAAATCAATACCGAGTGCAACTTTATTCATTTTTCCTTTTGAATCTGCCATAAGTTCAATAAACTTCGGCAATAACATCGGTGGTAAATTATCTACACAAAAATATCCTAAATCTTCAAAACTTTGTAACGCTACCGTTTTTCCAGCTCCAGACATTCCTGTAATAATTACCATTTTTATATCATTATTCTCTGTCATCGTATCCTCTCCTTGAAGGTTTAACTCGGATCTAATCGATATGAAAGCAACTCAAAATCTGGGGTATATACAAATGTACCGTAGATTATACCATTCCCTTTAATTAAATAATCAATAATGTGATAATCTCCTGGTGCCATTGCTAAATCATCAATTTTATCAAATGTATGCCAACCAATGATGCCTTCTTCGCTCTCTAATTTGTTTTCTCCTGCAAAATCTGTTGCTAAAAAGGAGAACATCATCCATTCAGAAACAACCTTATCACCTTCTTGGATGACAAAGGTGAAGACCCCCTTTAACGCTGGGTTCTTTAAATAAATACCTGTTTCTTCACGATACTCGCGAACAACTGATTCTCTTACCGTCTCACCACGTTCCATCTTTCCACCTGGTGCAACCCACCAATTTCGGCGAGGTTTTTGAAGTAAGAGTACTTCATTATCTCTAATTAACACACAGTTTGTCACTCTTTGCATGTTTCTTCACCTCAGCTACTTGCAGCAAAATTTCTCACTGCATACTCATTTCATTATACTATCAAAAACAAATTGCTACAACGAAGGAGCCAGTCCCCTTTTGCTAAGCACATAACATGAAACAATTGTAAAAAAGCTTTCTATAACAAGCAATCTAAACGCTCTGATTCCCATTAAAACGCATAAAAATCCCCTTAACGATTTTTATCATCAAGGGGATTAAAGTACTTATTTCTTACCGAAATAAGTAACAATCGCAAATCCTAAAATAAAAGTAATGATTGAACTTACAATTGACATTCCACCAGTCGGAATGCCAGGGAACACAATTACAATCGATCCGATAACAAGTCCAATAATTGCTGCAAACGTCATACTCTTATAACGCTCTAATAGATAACTAATTCCTTTACTACTTACAACAAATCCAGCCATAACTCCGGCACCAATAACCACGATTAATGGTAAATTCAATGTAGTTAAAGCGTTAATTGCTGTTGGATACACACCAATAATTAACAAAATAAACGATCCACTAATTCCAGGAAGAAGCATAGCCATACTAGCCATCCATCCTGCGAAAAATAAACCAATTGTATTTAAAATTGTTAACGTCGTAATCGGATCTGCCGCTTTATCCGGCTTGAAGAAGGCCGTTATAGCTACAAGAATTGCTGCAATTACCAATACGACGATATGATTTCCTTTAAATGTTTCTTTCGCATCAGCTTCTCTCATTAACATTGGTAAAATGCTAATAATTAAACCGAGGAAGAAAAACTGGGTTGGTTCATAATGATTTGCAAGTAAGTATTTAATAACATGACTTAATGTCAAGAACGCTGCCGCCACACCAGCTGCAAGTGGAATCAAAAACCCTAAATGTTTTTTCCATTCACGACTAAAGAAACCGCTAATTGCTGCAAGCAATTGTTCATAAATCCCTAACACAACAGCGATTGTTCCGCCGCTCACACCAGGAATTAAATCACTAACGCCCATACAAAATCCACGATATATATTACGCCATTCCATACTGAATAAATTCCTCATTTCTTATAGTAATTTTTTCCGTAAAGTCCAGTATATCAATTGGAAAGCTTATAATCCTAATTATTTTTGACAAAATTTTGACATTTTTACATAAAAAAAAGAAAGCTCCTATCGGTAGCTTTCTTCTCAAAAGGTATATTACCCCTTATTTTTCTGTTGCAGTTTTTAGTTCCTCTAATAATTCTTCTACATAGTGTTGTGCACTTTGTGCCGCAATACTGCCATCGCCTGTTGCAGTTACAATTTGACGAAGCATTTTTTCGCGAACATCACCAGCTGCGAAAATACCAGGAACTTTCGTTTCCATACGCTCATTCGTTTCAACATAACCATTTTCATTTGTAATACCAAGCTCAACAAACGGTTTTGATAATGGTAGCATACCGATGTATACGAAAACGCCGTCAGTTTTGACTTCTTGTTCTTCACCGCTGTTTACATCTACAAGTGTTACACTTCCTACTTTACCATTTGTATCGTTAATTTCTTTTATAGTGTGATTCCAAATGAAATCTACTTTCTCATTTTGGAAAGCACGATCTTGTAAAATTTTCTGTGCACGAAGAGTGTCACGACGGTGAACGATTGTTACTTTTGATGCGAAGCGTGTTAAATATACACCCTCTTCAACAGCAGAGTCTCCCCCGCCAATTACAACAAGTTCTTTCCCTTTAAAGAATGCGCCATCACATACTGCACAATATGATACACCACGGCCGCCAAGTTCTTTTTCACCAGGCACACCAATTTTTTTATATTCTGCACCGCTTGCAACGATAATTGCACGTGCTTTATATTCTTTTTTACCAGCTACAATTGTTTTGTACTCTTTACCATCGATGACTTCTTTCACATCACCGTATGCATATTCAGCACCAAATTTCTTCGCGTGCTCAAACATTTTATTTGATAGATCTGGTCCTAAAATAGACTCATAACCTGGATAGTTTTCTACATCTTCCGTATTTGCCATTTGTCCGCCTGGAATACCGCGCTCAAGCATCAGTGTGCTTAAATTCGCACGAGATGTATATACTGCAGCTGTCATACCAGCTGGTCCTGCACCAATAATAATGACATCATAAATTTTTTCTTCTGACACACTATTCACTCCTATTCATTCATACACGTTAAGTTAACCTCATTATACTGTTAGCATCATTTTTTTCCCAATGATTTGCTTATCTTATGTGTGCGTACGCTTAACAGCCTGCACATACTTTCGTACAGTGGCTACAGATACATTATATACATTTCCAAGCTCCGCCTGTGTCATCTTATTTCTTTGTTCGCCACGCACAATATATTCAATTGCTGCTGACCAACCGTACACATTTGTAAAGATTGCCCCAGATGTATATAAACGTATGAACGTACAAAACCAAAAATGTAAACACTCTTCGATTAATTCATCATCTTTTTTCGTATAATTGTATAATGCATCCGCGATTCGCACGCACTGTTCAAATTGCTGTAAATCAGCCGGAATGCTTTTATGACTATTAAGTAAAAAGAAATACTTTGCAAGTTGCGATACGATTGGAACACCATTTTTCGCTTGCGTTACATCAAAGAAGAAACCAACCTTCTCTGGCGTTGACAATTCATTCATTAAATATAAAGCTAGCATTTGCTCTTCTAGCGTCGCACTTTGCTGAAATGATTTTCGTAATTCTTCAAATAAAAGGTTTTGCCCCTCATCTGCTAAATTCAGTGCATTCCACGGTTCTTTTCCCTTTTTATCAGGATGCAATTCTACAACATGTTGCCACATCTTTTCAGCTACTTGCTGATCTTCCACCATATAAGCAGAGTATGCAAACCAATAATAGAAACTAACGTCTCCTTCGTATCCTTGACGCTTTAATACTTTGAACCATTTATATGCATGTTCGAAATGACCGATTGTTGCAAGTGTTGTTCCAAGTTTCAAACGGTGCTCAAATGAAATTGGATATACCGAAACTAACTGCCCTGCTAATGTCTCTACTTGCTTATGCTCTCCAATTGAATATAGAAAAATAAGCGTATTACAAAGCGCATGCATATTACCAGGGTTTTTCTCTAAAATCATTTCTGTTAACTTGAGCGCTTGATCTACATTACCTGATTGAAAATGTGCAATCGCTAAATTATTATGGCCCGACCAAAATTCTGGATATTCTTTCGTAACAACTTCTAGTGTAGCAATGGCCTCTTCTAATTGTCCGTTACGAATGTATCGATTCGCCTCTTCCTGCATGACAATTAGCTCATCTTCATCCTCAATCTCTTCCGGACCCATTGCTTCCTCTTCCATAATCTCAAGCAATTCTAATGTATCTTCTACGAATTCCTTCTCCACCGCAACTTCTAAATAACGCTCTGCATACTTCTTCGCCTGTTGAAACAAGCCCATATACGCATAATTATTTGCAATAAAATAATAGCATTGTTCAAGTTCCGGGTTAGATCTAACAAGCTTTAGAAATGTTTGATTCGACTCTTGATATTCACCAGCTTCAGATAACGCTATTGCTAATTGGCATAAAATAAACGGCTCCTTCTCGCTTTGTGCCGCTCTTCGAAAATATTTAATTGCATCTTGCAATTTTTGCCCTTTATAAGCCCTCATCCCTTTTTTATAAAAGAAATCCGCTAATTGATTAAAAGAGATAACTTGTCCGTTCTCCTTATATATTCTTTGATTTTTCCCCATATATCCTCCAGTTTTTTGTTTTCTTCGTTCACACATTCTTTTATCTATAAGTATAAACGATTCCGTAAAAAACAAAACAGTATATTATAATCAATTATTTCCTTTTTATTCATAAAAAGAGAAGGGAAATGTTACATTTTTAACATCAACCTTCTCTAGCAGCCATTTCTTCTTTCGTATAAATAATACGCATCGGATTTCCGCCTACGAAAGATCCAGCTGGTACATCTCGATGGACAAGTGTACCAGCTGAAACGATAGCGCCATCTCCAATCGTTACACCTGGTAAAATCGTCGTATTTGCTCCAATCATAACTTCATTCCCTATGACGATTTCTCCAAGCCGATACTCACGAATTAAATATTCATGTGCTAAAATCGTCGTATTATAGCCGATAATTGAATTGTCTCCCACAGTAATCTTTTCTGGAAACATAATATCTGGCATTACCATAAGTGCAAACGATGTTTTCTTTCCTACTTCCATCCGTAAAAACGTTCGATACAACCAATTTTTCACGGATAAAAATGGCGTGTAACGTGCGACTTGGATAATAATAAAGTTTTTCATTACCTTCCAAAAAGAAACAGTTTTATACACATTCCACAATGAATTTTCTCCTGAAACAGGGTAGCGCGTTGTCCGTCGCACTTAACTCTCTCCTCTACTCAGATAAAGTGAAACTTTAATCAGTGGGGGGATTCATCCCCCACTGATTATTAGTTGAACCAATCGGGCTTTTACAGGCAAACTTCCCACATAACTTCCTTGCTACCCGTTAATGCGGGACAAAATTGGTAGTAAATCACTCATTTTATCTAGCACATAATCTGGTTTATACGCTTCTAAATACGCTCTACCTTTTAATGTCCATGAAACCGCTGCTGTTTTCGTACCTGCATTTTGCCCACCGACAATATCATGATGATTATCACCAACCATCAATGTTTCTTCTGGTTTTGCCTCTAATAATTTCAACGCTTTTTGAAGCGGTTCTGGATGTGGTTTTACATGTTCCACATCATCAATTGTCACGACCACATCAAAAAATTGATCAAGTTTCGAAAGCTTTAATCCCATTTCAACCGTCTGTCTCGCTTTCGTTGTAACAATGCCGATTTTATAACCTTGCTTCTTCAATTCTTGAACAGTTTCATATACAGTTTCATATTCTTCTACTAATTCATCATGATGCTCGTGATTAAATTGGCGATAGCATGTAATCATCTCTTCAACCTTACTTGCATCAATCTTACTAAAAGTATCGTGCAAAGATGGACCGATAAATGGCAATACATCTTCTCGCTTATACTGATTTGGATAATAGGTATGTAACGTATGTAAAAAAGAAGAAATAATAAGTTCATTTGTATTAATTAACGTTCCATCTAAATCAAATAACACTGTATTTATTTTCATCATCTCTAGTCCTTTCGCTGCCCGAATATGAAAGAAGCAGCATCTTATATAAGATGCTACTTTTCTCTAATTTTCTAAATATCTTTTATCAGATTGCCCCATTTTTCGTCTCACAATAATGAAAATGATAGAAAGAACAACAATCCCAATTGACATTACTTGTGCAATACGAAGTGGTCCTAACATTAAACTATCTGTACGTAAACCTTCTACGAAGAAGCGCCCAATTGAATACCAAATCAAGTATGTAAAGAACAGCTCACCGCGGCGTAAATTCACTTTTCGTAATGCAAGCAGTAAAATAACACCTGCAAAGTTCCATAATGATTCATATAAAAACGTCGGGTGATAATACACACCATCGATATACATTTGATTAATAATAAACTGTGGTAAATGAAGCCCTTCTAAAAACTGTCTCGTTACTTCACCACCGTGTGCCTCTTGGTTCATAAAGTTTCCCCATCGGCCAATTGCTTGTCCTAGTAAAATACTCGGTGCAGCAATATCCGCTAGCTTCCAAAACGAAAGTCCGCGTTTTTTCGCAAAAATAATTCCTGTAATAACAGCCCCGATTAAACCACCATGAATCGCCAAACCACCTTGACGAATATTAATAATTTGACTCGGGTTTTGAGAGTAATATTCCCATTCAAAAATAACATAGTACATTCTCGCAAAAAGAATGGCGATTGGTACTGCGATTAATACAAGATCAATAAATGTATCTTTTGGAATACCTAGCCTTTCTCCCTCGCGAGTCGCTAGCCAAAGACCTAATAGCACGCCTGTACCGATAATAACCCCATACCAATAAACAGGGAACGGTCCAAGTTGGATTGCTACACGGTCAAGCTGTGGTACAGAACCTAACAGCATATGTATGACCTCCCTCTCCAGAGTTTACTCTTGATTTCCTAACTCAATCGCACTCATTAATCGTTCAGAGAACTGTTGTGCCGCATTGACTCCCATACGTTTTAACCTGAAGTTCATCGCTGCTACTTCAATAATAACAGCCAAGTTTCGACCAGGACGAACTGGAAGTGTAATCTTCGTAAGTTCTGTATCAATAATCTTCATCTTCTCTTCATCAAGACCTAAGCGATCATAATTTTTCTTTTGATCCCAAATTTCAAGATTAATAACAAGTGTAATACGCTTATAATTTCGTACCGCCCCTGCACCGAATAACGTCATTACGTTAATGATACCTAGACCACGAATTTCTAATAAGTGCTCAATTAAATCAGGTGAGCTTCCTACTAATGTGTCTTCATCTTCTTGACGAATTTCTACACTATCATCCGCAACTAGACGGTGGCCACGCTTTACAAGCTCAAGTGCTGTCTCACTTTTCCCGACACCACTTTGACCTGTAATTAAAACACCAACGCCATAAATATCTACTAGCACACCATGAACAGCAGTTGTTGGCGCTAACTTACCTTCTAAATAGTTTGTTAAACGACTTGATAATCTCGTCGTCGTTTGAGAAGAACGTAATAAAGGCACGCCTGATTCACGTGATGCTTGTAATAACTCATCCGGCACATCTTGATTACGAGTTACAATAATACAAGGTGTCTCCTCAGTACAAAGCACTTTCATTCTCTCTTGCTTTTGCTCTGTCGTTAACGTATCAAAGAACGTAAGCTCCGTTTTTCCAAGAAGCTGCACGCGATCAGCTGGATAATATGTAAAAAATCCTGCCATTTCAATTCCAGGTCGTGATAAATCACTTGTATCAATCGGACGATGAATTCCTTCTTCACCACTTACTAACTCCAATTGAAATTGTTCCATTAAATCTTTTGTCCTTACTTTCGGCATATGTATAAACCTCCACTCCGCTGCGGGTTCAGTCTCATTTGATGTGAAATTCCATTCTAACGGATATTGTACCATTTTTTTCTTAAAACAAGAAACACGCTTTCTAATAAATAGAAAAAAACATTTCATACGAATGATGAAATGTTTTTCTTTTTGTCATTTTCTCTTTTTTTCATATAATGGTTCAACAATTGCCTTTTCAATTATCATATTAAAAATCGAAATACAAATTGCCGCGACAATCGCTACACCAAATCCGGATATATTAAAAGCATCCCCTAATAATGAATCTGCTATTTCTAACGTAATCGCATTAATAACAATTAAGAAGAAGCCGAAAGTTACAACAGTAATTGGTAGCGTAATTAAAATTAAAAACGGCTTTACGAACACATTTAAAATCGCCAATATAATACTCGCAATAATTGCAGTTTGTATATTTGCTACGTAAAATGCGTCTGGTGCAACCCCTTTTAAAAGTCCGGATACAGCGATTAACACAACGCTATTTACAAGAAGTGATACAATCCATCTCATTTCCTTACACATCCTTTTAACATATATATTTCATCATACGCTAATAGATAATAAACGCAAGTATCGTACAAACACTTATAACAGCTTATTCTATTTTTTATACTTGTATACCTACTAACAATCTTACCAATTTCCCTTGGTGTTTTTCTTTCGCAGAACCTCTATAAATTCCATTTTCTCCCCATAAAATAAAAACCGAGTGTATTTTTTATCTTTACACTCGGTTTTCACTAACAAACTTATTGTGATAACTCTACTTCTTTTATTTTCTCTTTCATCCTTGTTTTATCACGATCTAAAATCTCTTTTAAATACTTACCTGTATACGAGCGTTCTTCTTTCACCACTTGCTCTGGCGTTCCGGAAGCAACGATTTGTCCACCTTTGTCTCCACCTTCTGGCCCAAGATCAACGATATAATCAGCTGTTTTAATAACATCTAAATTATGCTCGATTACAAGTACTGTCTCGCCACTTTCAACAAGACGCTGCAACACTTCCAGAAGACGTGCAATATCATGTGCATGTAAACCAGTCGTTGGCTCATCTAAAATGTATAACGTACGCCCTGTAGAACGACGGTGTAATTCAGAAGCTAATTTCACACGCTGCGCCTCACCACCTGATAATGTCGTAGCTGGTTGTCCTAATTTCATATAACCAAGCCCTACATCTACAAGTGTTTGAAGTTTACGCTTAATTTTCGGGATATTAGCAAAGAATTCTACCCCATCTTCAATCGTCATCTCTAACACTTCAGAAATGTTCTTATCTTTATATTTCACTTCTAACGTTTCACGATTGTAACGTTTACCGTGACAAACTTCACACGGAACATACACATCTGGTAAGAAGTGCATTTCGATTTTAATAATTCCATCCCCACGGCACGCTTCACAACGGCCGCCTTTTACGTTAAAGCTGAAACGCCCTTTTTGATACCCACGCACTTTCGCCTCATTCGTTTGCGCAAACACATCACGAATATCATCGAATACACCTGTATATGTTGCTGGGTTGGAACGTGGTGTACGCCCGATTGGTGATTGATCAATATCAATAACTTTATCTAACTGCTCAAGACCTTTAATTTCTTTATGAGCCCCTGGCTTCGCTTTCGATTTATATAGCTTCTGAGCTAACGATTTGTATAACACTTCATTAATCATCGTACTTTTTCCAGAACCAGATACGCCTGTTACTGCGACAAATGTACCTAGAGGAAATGACATTTTCGCGTTCTTTAAGTTATTTTCTTTCGCACCGACAATCTCCACTTTACGTCCGTCACCTTTACGTCGTTCAAGTGGTACTGGAATAAACTCTTTACCGCTTAAATATTTTCCTGTTAATGAATTCTCGTCTTGCATAACTTCAGCTGGTGTACCTGCTGATACAACTTGACCACCATGGATACCTGCACCAGGTCCGATATCAAGCAAATAATCGGCGGCCATCATCGTATCTTCATCATGCTCAACAACGATTAACGTATTTCCTAAATCTCGCATTTCCTGCAATGTACGAATAAGACGATCATTATCGCGCTGATGCAAACCGATAGAAGGCTCATCAAGAATGTAAAGTACGCCCGTAAGACGAGAACCGATTTGCGTCGCTAAACGGATACGCTGCGCTTCACCACCTGATAAAGTTCCTGCGGCACGACTTAACGTTAAATATTCTAAACCGACGTTTACTAAGAACCCAACGCGCTCCTGAATTTCTCTCAAAATTAAATGAGCAATTTTTTGTTGTTTCTCGGTTAATTCAACATTTGAAAAGAAGTCCTGTACTTCTTGAACGGAATATTTTGTTACATCGGCAATCGTTTTATCACCAACGAAAACAGCTAAACTCTCAGGCTTTAAGCGTCCGCCTTTACACTTCGGACAAGCTTGCTCTGCCATATACTTTTCCATTTGTTCGCGAATATAATCAGAACTCGTCTCACGATAACGACGCTCGATATTTGGAATAACGCCTTCAAATAAAATCTCATTTTCCTTTACTTGACCAAATTCATTCACATAGCGGAAATAAACCTTCTCTTCACCGCTTCCGTACAACACTTTATCAAATAAATCTTTCGGTATATCTTTCACCGGCATATCCATATCGATGCCGTAATGATTACACACAGATTTTAATAATTGCGGGTAATATTGCGAACTTGTCGGTTCCCAAGGAGCAATCGCATGTTCATTTAGTGATAAATCCCAGTTCGGAATAACAAGTTCTAAATCTACCTCTAGCTTTGAACCTAGTCCATCACAAGAAGGACATGCACCAAATGGGCTATTGAAGGAGAACATACGTGGCTCTAATTCCCCGATTGAAAAACCACAATGCGGACAAGCATGATGTTCACTAAATAGAAGTTCTTCTTCTCCCATTACATCGATTAAAACTCGGCCTCCGCCAAGCTTTAAAGCACTTTCGAGTGAATCTGCAAGTCGGCTTGCAATTCCTTCTTTCACAACAATACGGTCAATAACAACTTCAATTGAATGCTTCTTATTTTTATCTAACGTAATCTCTTCAGATACATCCAGCATCTCTCCATCCACGCGCACACGAACATAACCTTGCTTCTTAATATCTTCTAGTACTTTCACGTGTGCACCTTTACGCCCTGACACGATAGGCGCTAGCACTTGCAACTTCGTACGTTCAGGATATTCAAGTACACGGTCTACCATCTGTTCCACTGTTTGTGATGTAATTTCAATTCCATGATTCGGACAAATCGGCGTACCAATTCGCGCGAATAATAAACGTAAATAATCATAAATTTCCGTTACCGTTCCAACCGTTGAACGAGGATTACGACTCGTCGTTTTTTGATCAATTGAAATCGCTGGAGATAAGCCTTCAATCATATCAACATCCGGCTTATCCATTTGTCCTAAAAACTGACGTGCGTACGCAGATAAAGATTCCACATATCTGCGCTGTCCTTCTGCATAAATCGTATCGAATGCTAACGATGATTTCCCCGAACCAGACAATCCCGTCACAACAACAAGCTGATTTCTCGGAATGGTTACGTCAATATTTTTTAAATTATGCGCTCTAGCACCTTTTACAACAATAAAATCTTTACTCACTCTTGTCACCCTTCCGCTTTTAATTCTAATAGTAAGTCTCTTAATTCAGCTGCACGCTCGAAATCTAACGCTTTTGCTGCTTCTTTCATCTCTGCTTCCATCTTTGCAATTGTCTTTTCACGTTCTTTTTTCGTCATCTTCTTAGCTGGTGCTGCTTCATATGTTTCCGTATCCTCAGCTGCTGTTGTCGCACGAATAACGTCACGTACTCCTTTTTGAATCGTCTTCGGTGTAATACCATGCTCTTTATTGTAAGCTTCTTGCAACTGGCGCCGACGCTGCGTTTCTTCAATCGCAATTCCCATTGATCTTGTTATGCGATCTGCGTACATAATAACTTGACCGTTTTCATTACGTGCTGCACGACCAATCGTTTGAATTAACGAACGCTCTGAACGTAGGAATCCTTCTTTATCAGCATCTAAAATAGCTACAAGTGATACTTCTGGAATATCTAATCCTTCTCGTAATAAGTTAATACCGACAAGTACATCAAACTTACCAAGACGAAGGTCACGAATGATTTCAATACGTTCTAACGTTTTAACTTCAGAGTGAAGATAGTTCACTTTAATTCCTACATCTTTTAAGTAATCCGTTAAATCCTCTGACATTTTTTTCGTTAAAGTCGTAATTAATACACGTTCATTTTTTGCAATGCGATCTTGAATCTCTCCTAATAAATCATCAATTTGCCCTTCAATTGGTCGTATATCAATTGGTGGATCCAAAAGCCCTGTTGGACGAATAATTTGTTCTATTACCTCCGGTGACTGCTCTAACTCGTATGGTCCTGGCGTTGCCGAAACGTAAATAACTTGATTCGTTTTCTCTTCAAACTCATCAAACATGAGCGGTCTATTATCTAAAGCTGATGGCAGACGGAATCCATGATCCACAAGCACTTGCTTACGTGCTTGGTCCCCGTTATACATCGCTCTTACTTGCGGCACTGATACGTGCGACTCATCCATAACAATTAAGAAATCCTCTGAAAAATAGTCTAATAACGTATACGGTGTTGCACCCGCTGGACGAAGTGTTAAATGACGGGAATAATTTTCAATCCCTGAACAAAAGCCCATCTCGCGCATCATTTCTAAATCATAACGTGTACGTTGTTCTATACGCTGCGCTTCTAACAACTTACCGTTATCGTTTAATTCTTTTAAACGCTCTTCTAATTCTTTTTCAATATTTTCAATAGCGACCTTCATTTTTTCTTCACGTGTAACGAAGTGAGATGCTGGGAAGATTGCTACATGATCACGTTCTGCTAATACTTCACCTGTTAATGCATTTACTTCACGAATACGATCGATTTCATCACCGAAAAATTCAATTCGAATACAATGCTCATCAAGTGATGCCGGGAAGATTTCAACTACATCTCCGCGCACACGGAATGTACCACGCTTGAAATCAATATCATTACGTCCATACTGTACATCAACAAGTTCACGAAGCAATTGATTGCGGTCCTTTTCCATACCAACTCGAAGTGAAACAACTAACTCGCGGTATTCTTCCGGAGAACCTAAACCGTATATGCACGACACACTCGCAACGATAATAACATCATCTCGTTCAAATAAAGCAGACGTTGCCGAGTGGCGTAATTTATCGATTTCATCATTAATCTGTGCATCTTTTTCAATAAACGTATCTGTTTGCGGCACATACGCTTCTGGCTGATAATAATCGTAATAACTAACAAAATACTCAACAGAATTGTTAGGGAAAAAATCTTTCAACTCACTATATAACTGTCCAGCTAACGTTTTATTATGAGCCATTACAAGTGTTGGCTTCTGCACTTCTTTAATGACATTTGAAATCGTAAATGTCTTACCCGTTCCTGTCGCTCCAAGCAACACTTGCTTTTTCTTTCCACTATTAATTCCCTCTACAAGCTTCTCTATCGCTACTGGTTGATCACCTTGCGGGGAATACGCTGAGATAATTTCAAATTGATGTTCCAACTAAAAACCGACCTCCTCATAAAAATCTGTATTATTATTTTAACACGAATACCCATAAAAAACCTAAAAAAACGAACAGATATTCGGTAAAATTTTCGACAAGTTATACATAGAAAAAGGAAGGAGTAAACACTACCTTCCTCTATCAATTTTATTTTATAGGTACATATAATAAGTCATATCCATTGCATCCATTTTCACTCGTACAATCTATTAACCTATAAACAACCTCTACTTCACGCGACTCTTTTTCCTATTGTCATCCTCTCCTATACAAACTGTTTGTATACCCTAAAAAGAAACCTATACTAAAATTACAAAAGCTACTTTCCTCTATGAAAGTAGCTTCTCTTTCCCTTTCTCCTTCTTAGGAAAAATCACATATGAAAATGAAATAACTGTATCCACTAAAAGAATAATCGCCCACACTTGGCTTACACGACTTGCTGCTTTATTTAAAACGATTCCTGACTCTAACCAATTTCCCCATTGTTCAAATGGGATAAGCCCATACACGAAGAAAAAGAACATATGAACAGCAACGAATAAAATAAGATGCAAAGCCCAATTTTTCATTTCCTGCTTCGCATAAGCCATACCTGTCAATTCGATTTGTTCTTCAATAATAGGAATCGGTTCATTGCGCCATTTCGCAACTAGTTTCTGCACAAATATATCTAGTTTTCTCAAATCCTTTTTCCCATAAAAAACTGCATATAATAAGATGATTACCGTAATGATCTGGAAATTAGAGAACTTCCCTGTTTGATAATAATCCACTACCCCTAAAGTTAAAATAAATACTTCATTGACTAGCAGCACAATCCCCATAATAAAGCTCGCCTTTTTCAAGCGAAATCCATACCTTAGTAAAAAGAAGCCGATAGCGGATAACCAAAATACAATCTCTGCCCCAATTAAAAAATACCATCGATATTCTGCGAGTATACTCATTTATCCTTCTCCCTTTCGTCATATATACGAAAAGCCTCATCCATATATACTAGAAGCTCTTCTTCAATTGGATACATACTCATTTTCTGCGAATCTTCCTTTGACTTTCTTACTTCCCACAATTTATCTAAAAATGCTTCATCACCATTTGCCATCTCTAAACATTTCTGCATTAATTTCTTTGTTGCCCCTTGTACTTCATCACAAGATGCTTCCTTACCGTCTTTCATAAAGTTACGTAATTGCTTTAATAAATCGACCCATTCTAAAACGTTTGGGTCTTCTTCACTCATGTTCGGTAAATTATGAAGCAACTTTTGTTCTTGTTTGGAAAAAACTTCATTTTGAAACATTTCACGTATACGAGGAGACTGTTTCGAAAGCTGAATGAGTTCAAACATAACTTTCCAATCCAGTTCCCCTTCCACATCCACTGAATAAACAACTGCCTGTAAAATACGTTCCATTCGATTGAACTTTTTCTGTTCTTCTTGCACAAACTTAAGTTGCTTTTCAAGCGATACTTTTAAATTGAGCTCACCTGTTATTAACATATTCGTAATCTCTTTTAATGAAAAACCCATTTCTTTTAAAAATAAAATTTGCTGCAAACGAATAACATCTCTCTCGCTATATAACCGGTGTCCTCCATCTGTTTTCCCACTCGGCTTTAATAAATCGATTTGATCATAATAGCGTAACGTTCTTACCGTAACCCCTGTTTCCTTCGTAAGTTCTTGAATCGAAATCACTGCCATCACCTCTTCTCTTTCATTATAAAAGATGACGTAACGTAACTTTCAAGTGATTTGTAAAAAAAATACAAAAAGCTGTTTATACTTTTTGTATAAACAGCTTTTATGGAAATAACACCTTTTGTATAGCGCACCCACACGATAATATAATCACTCCAATAACAACACTCGTTGCCGTTTTATGATAATGTGCTGAATTTAATAAATAGTACGATAAGCCTACAGTACCAATCATAATACATACACTTGGCACTGGATTACGAGAGAAATTTTGCATTCCCCAAAATAAAGCAAATATAGCCGTAGCGACACATAATATCGGTAATCCCATTCCGCTTCCCCTTTATCTATCTATTTACTAGTCTTTGTTGCTAACACACTCGTTGATGCCATACTCATTATCAGCCTCTTTCTTATTTCTAAATTTCCACTTTGGCCAATAATTCACACCGTAATATACAAACTGTCCAACATCAAATAGAATGAACGGTGTTCCAGCGCTTCCGTAAACAATTAAATTATACAAACTCCATACAGCTAAACTAATCGCGAAAAATAACCCTACATATTTAAACGCTTTATCCGATTGAAATCTCTCAAACTCATCTTGCATTTTCTCTCTCCTTACTCCAGCGTAAATATTTCCTCCACTTTCATTCCAAAATATTTAGCGATTTTTAGGGCTAACTCTAGACTCGGGTTATAGTGATGGTTCTCAATCACCACGATTGTCTGCCGTGTCACTTGCATCGCCTTCGCCATTTCAATTTGTGTTATATGATTTTGTTTTCGCAATTCTTTAATTATAAATATTTTCCAGTTTCAAGTGAAGATATCTTTACAAAAAAAGGTAAAATTTTCGCCGTATGGAAATATACATTTAAGTACCTTATATCGGAGGAAACTATTATGTTTGAAAACACTACAATACAATGCTTGTTACAAGCATTCTGTATAGAAGAACCCTTTCACTATGAAGTAATACGCTTTTCTAAAGATAAAGATATACTCATCACCTGTACTACAACTAATTACAAACTATTAATCCGGTTTTATAGAGACCCTTTCACCACGCTAGAAGGACTTCAAATACAAGGAGAATTTTGCCATGCTCTTATCGAAAATGATATTCCAGTACCACGACGATTTAAAACGAATGATAGACGATATTACTTACCTGCCCATTCATTTGAAATCCCATTTCCTATTACCGTGGAAGAATGGATGCCTGGAAGAGAGGTAGCAGACGAGGAAATAAATAAATCGCTACTACATACTTTAGGAAGTTTGCTAGGTAAAACGCACGCTATTTCCGAAAAACACCACATTCATTTCGATTACGGCACATATTGGGGAATGTTTGGAGGGAATACTTCTGATGCACCTGGCGTATATGATGATATAGAATTAGAATCCAACCTTTTAAAAGACAGCTTAAAAGATGCTGAAGTTGATCAAACATTAGTGAATGAAGTATTTACACTTTTTTATAAAAAACGAAAGAAGTTACAAATGGTATGGAATGACTTACCAAAAGGGGCTGTACAAGGTGACTTCTCTCCTAACAATATTTTATTAGACGATAGCGATGTATTCGAATCGCTAATTGATTTCAATATTGCCGGAGATGAGGTATTTATTAATCACCTCGCCGGAGAAGGGATCTTTTTAGCTTATGAACTTATGGGTGATGATAAAGATGATTGTTTTTACGAATTTTTATATGCTTATATGAAGGAAAGGCCTCTCTCTAGATTAGAAATGAAAACCTTACCTCTGATTATCCAAGTCGTACGTCCATTTCGCTTTAGGCGAACTCAAAAAATCATCAAACTTGTGAGAGAGAAACAATTTACTGAAGTAGAAAGACAATTATCAATTATGCTTAATTTATTACATTACGAAAAAGAAGGAGGCATCTAAGGGATGCCTCCTTCTTTGCTACTACATAAATCCTAACGCATATACAAGAACGTATCCAAGCACCGAAAGACAAACCGAGCCAATCAGCCCTGCCACAAATGCTCTACTTCCTAATTTGCGGAACGTTTTAAACTCGACATTTAAACCGAGCCCTGCCATCGCCATTGCGATAAGCATGTACGCAATTACTACAATATATCCGGCAACAACTTCTGGGATAATCCCAAGCGAATGCACCGCACTCATTGCTAAAAATCCGAAGATGAACCAAGGAATCGGAAGATCGCGCCACGATCCTTTTTCTTTGCTTCCCTCGCTCTTACCAAACCATAATCCAATTAATATCGCTACTGGTACAAGCATTGCAACGCGTGTTAATTTTACGATAACAGCAATATCAACTGCCGTACTTCCGCCTGGAGCCGCGGCCGCGATAACATGAGCGATTTCATGTAGTGTCGCGCCTGAGAATACGCCGTAACCATACGGAGAAAAGCCAAGCACTGGATATAATAGCGTATAAATAAGTGTAAATATCGTACCTAAAATAGCAATAATCGCTGCCCCAACTGCTGTTTCCTCATCTTTCGCTTTCACTTGCGGTGCAATTGCCACGACCGCAGCCGCGCCACAAATTGCCGTCCCGCATGCTGTTAAAATTCCTAATTTCTTTTCTACTTTAAATACTTTCGTTAGTCCATAGACAACGAAAATTGTAAATGTAATAACAACCGCAGCGATGACCAATACTTTCGGCCCCGCCTTCGCAATATCTACAAGATTTAATCGCATTCCAAGTAAGATGATTCCGAAGCGAAGCAACTTCTTACTCGCAAAGTTCGTTCCCGCTATCGCTTCGTGAGGGATTCCAATCGCTGCTCGCCAAACCATCCCGATTAGAATAGCGATTACTAATTGTCCCATAATATTTAAAAATGGAAGCTCCGCTAAATATTTCGCAGCAATGGCGATTAATAACGTAATCCCAACCCCTTGCGAAAAACCAAGACGCTTCTTCTTTTGTATAACAAGTGTTTGTTCCACTTTGTACCACCCCAATAATCGTATTGGAACATGCATGTTCTTTCTAGTTACATTATAAGAGAGTTTTAATGATAAGTTTAATATCAATATTAAATCTCAATCATCAAAAAAACTTATGATAAAATGAAAGCAAAAATAAAGGAGCACATCCGATGAACGTCGACATTTTAAAGATTTTTGTGACCGTTGTTGAACAAAAGCATTTCTCGCGCGCTGCAGAGCTATTAAATCTTTCACAACCTGGTGTTAGTATGCACATTCGCAACTTAGAAAATGAGTTTGGAACTACACTTATTCAGCGCTCCCCAAAGCACGTCCAAGTTACAGAGGCAGGAAATATTTTATACATACACGCAAAGCAAATGCTCTCACTTTATGAAGATGCGAAACAAGAAATTAATGAATTGCACAACGTCGTAACGGGAACGCTGCGGATCGGCGCTAGCTTTACAATTGGTGAATACTTACTTCCCAAAATATTAGCGCGCTATGCTAATGAAAACCCGCACGTCGAAGTTCATACATTCATCTCCAATACAGAAGAAGTTTTGCAAAGCATTCGCTCTAATCAAATTGATATCGGCTTAGTGGAAGGCCAAGTCGTATACGCCGACGTAGATGTTGAAACTTTTATGCAAGATGAGATGAAGCTTGTCGTCACGCCAAACCATCCATTGCTCCATACCGAGGAAATAAATGAAAATACTCTCCAAGATCAAGTCTGGGTATTAAGGGAGAGCGGTTCTGGCACACGCGCCTATAGCGATCGCTTTATACACCAACATCACTTAAAAATGAAGCGCTTCTTTACATTCAGCAGTATACAAAGCGTGAAGGAAGCCGTCGCTGCTGGGCTTGGCATCGCTATACTTTCGGATTGGACCGTGCGGAAAGAATTATTAGCAAAAGAACTATTCCACGTCCCCGTACCTAACGAAAAGCTAATCCGCCCGTTCTCCATCGTACGCGGCAAATATTTCATCCCTTCTAAAGCCATTCAAGTCTTTTTAAATCATGTAGATTCTTTTGCAAAAAAACAGAGTTGACCTTCACATTAGTGTGAAGGTTTACAATACATGTAAAAGGAGTGAAATACAGTGCGAATTGGGGAGTTATCAAAAGAAACAGGGGTTAGCGAACGTTCACTAAGACATTACGAAGAAAAGGGATTGCTCCCTTCAAACCGTCTCGAAAATGGTTATCGTGATTTTGATAAAAGTGCCATCGAAAAGGTAGCACTTATTCAAATGTACTTACAGCTTGGCCTAAATTTAGAAGAAACAGCACGAATGCTGCGCTGCCTTGAAATCGAGCCGCATTTATACGAAAATCCATGCAGTAGCATTCTCACACTTTACGAAGATAAGCTATGTGAAGTTACGAAACAAATCGAATTGCTCTCTAGTATTCAAGCCAACTTGCAAAAACACGTTTCACTCTTAAAACAAGCAAAAGAAAAGGAATGATGACATGTTTGTTATACACGGTAGTTCAAGAGAAAACGGAAATACGGAAGCCTTAACACATATGATGATTGACGGAACCGAAGCGGAGCAAATTTATTTGCGCGACCATACCGTTCATCCTATTACAGATCAGCGCCATGATGCGGAAGGATTCCAACCTGTAAATGACGATTACCAACAGTTAATTGAGCGCATGCTAGAACACGATACAATCATCTTTGCAACGCCGCTATACTGGTATGGAATGAGCGGTCATATGAAGAACTTCGTCGATCGCTGGTCTCAAAGTCTACGCGATAAATCCCTTCATTTCAAAGAAAAAATGAAAGGTAAAAAAATGTACGTTGTCATCGTTGGTGGAGATAATCCGAAACTGAAGGCATTGCCACTTATCGCCCAGTTCCAATATATCTTTGATTTTGTTGGTTCTTCATTTGAAGGGTATGTTATTGGTGATGCGAACGGATTAAACGAAATCCAAAATGATGCTGAAGCACTCGCAAAAGCAAAACTGTATAATAACGAATTCAAAAATAACAAACAGAAATAAGTTTGACAAACCTATTTGTATGCGCATACAATGAAAATAATCTTATGAAAGGAAGGTACTTTGACTAATGAAGTTCTAATTCTCTTATTTATTTCATCCATCACAAATAGTGAACAAAAATGATGAAAACTAGCAGAGGATTAGTCTGTCCATTTGTCGATACTTTCTTTCGAAACGATCATGTAAAAATATGTGCATCGCTTATTTATGTACGATTTTTACATTCAAGGGCGACGTTTATCCTCTCTAGTGAAACTAGGGAGGTTTTTTTATGACTATTTTATTCGCACGTAATATTGAAAAGAGCTTTGGTGATCGCACCATATTCACATTACCATCACTGGAAATTCAAGCACATGATCGCATAGGAATTGTCGGAGTCAACGGAGCGGGAAAATCTACGTTATTACAAATATTAAGTAAAGAAATAGAAGCTGACAAAGGTACAGTAACTCATCATAGCTCTATCGCCATCATTCCTCAGCTTAGCGAGGAACTACCTGAAACTGCTTCTTCTCTCGCAAAAGGAAAATGGAGTATTTCAAACGTTGCAGATTCAATGAGCGGTGGTGAACGAATGCGCCTAAAGATTGCCCATGCTCTCGAACAGGATGCAGGCATTCTATTTGCTGATGAACCAACAAGCCACTTAGATCTGTTCGGTACAGAGCAATTAGAAAAGGCACTTTTCTCTTATAAAGGTGCACTTGTTTTAATATCGCATGATCGTGATTTCCTAGATACCATATGTACCAAAATCATCGAAGTTGAAGACGGTACTATTCAAGAATATAAAGGGAATTATTCAAACTATCGAAAACAAAAAGAACGTGAGCGAATACAAAAACAAGCAGAATACGAGCAATATGTACAAGAAAAAAATCGTTTAGAACAATCAATTTTACAAAGAAAGCAACGCGCTTCTAGCATGACAAAAGTCCCAACACGGTTCAGTTCATCTGAATCTAAACTTTATAAATTAAGTGGGGCTCATGGCCAAGAAAATGTTAGCAAAGCAGCGAAGGCATTAGAAACACGTCTCGAAAAATTAGAACAGAAGGAAAAGCCGAAAGATTTTTCTCAAGCCCGGTTTGACGTACAATACCATGCACCCATTCATAGTAAAGCGGTTGTACAGTTTAATAAAGCAAAAAAGAAAATAGGGGACCGCACACTATTCCAAAATATGAGCGGAACTATCGCTCCCGGCGCAAAGCTTGCTATTTTAGGGGCAAACGGAAGCGGAAAAACGACATTGTTCAAAATGCTTCTCGCAAATGAGCGTGGGATCCAGCTTTCGAAAAGTTGTAAAATTGGATACTTCGAACAAACATTATCTATTTTAAAAACGAATAAAACAATTTTGGAAAATGTTCTAGAAGAGACAAATTATACGGAATCGTTCGTTCGGACAATACTTGCTCGCCTTCTTTTTCGCCGTGAAGATGTTCATAAACCTGTGCACGTCTTAAGTGGTGGTGAACGGATGAAGGTTGCGCTCGCAAAAGTATTTTTAGGAAACTATAATATGCTTCTACTCGATGAACCGACAAACTATTTGGACTTAGCAACGCAAGAAGAATTAGAAAGCATGTTACAAGAGTATCCTGGCACTATACTTTTCATTAGCCATGACCGTGCCTTTATTCGTTCTGTTGCAGACCATATTCTACAAGTAGATGAAAACGAACCAAGAATCTTCCACGGCAATTACGAGCAATACACAAAAAGAACAACTCAAGCTTCTGTAAACGTTACTGAACAAGAATTATTACGATTACAAACAAAATTAACAGAAATCATCAGCCGGATTTCTATACCCAATCATCACGATGACATCACAATTCTCGAACAAGAATACGAAAAATTATTGGTTCAAATTCGAAAGTGTAAAGAAGCTCTCTAATGTCTTCCCTATATATCGACGGGACCTTCCGCATTTCCCAAGAAATATCCAGGCTTCGACATAGAATATCGACCTACCTATAATGTTAGACATGATAACAGCATCACTAATAACAAAAAGCCGTGCATCAGCACGGCTTTTCACTTTATCCCGCTATTTGTGGGCAGTAAGACTCCCACCTCAAAATTCGTCTTGAGCAAAGAAGTTAGGTGGGAGTCGGGCTGATAATCAGTGGGGGTGAACAAAACCCCCACTGATTAAAGTTTCACTTTATATACGGACAGCAGTTCCACTCACCGCAACCATTAGCATCCCTTCGCGAACTACTTCGTAGTCCACGTCGATACCGACAATGGCATTCGCATTTTTTTGTCTTGCGAGAGTTTTCATCTCTTCCATTGCAATGTCGCGCGCTTCTTTCAATTTACTTTCGTAAGCACCTGCGCGACCACCGACAACGTCGCGGACAGAAGCGAAAAGATCACGAACGATATTCGCACCCATAATTGCTTCTCCATTGACGATATCGATATACTCAATAATTTCTTTCCCTTGAATTGTAGAAGTTGTTGTTACAATCATGCTTTATAGCCTCCCATATAAAGTTTCCACTTACTTATGGTGCACTAATTCAGCAGAAATTATATTTACGAACTAAACTGAGCTTCATATAATCGGCTATACCCTCCACCTTGCTCGATTAATTCATCATGTGAACCTTGTTCTGCAATACCATCTTTATTTACAACGACGATGCGATCTGCATTTTTAATAGTTGCAAGTCTATGGGCGATAACTAACGTTGTACGGCCAACAGATAGTTCTGCAAGTGATTTTTGAATAGCAAGTTCCGTCTCTGTATCTAGCGCAGAAGTTGCTTCATCTAATATTAAAATTGGCGGGTTTTTCAAGAACATACGAGCAATCGCTAAGCGCTGCTTTTGCCCCCCTGAAAGTTTCACGCCACGCTCACCAATAACTGTATCTAAACCTTCTGGTTGCGAGTAAATCAAATCTTCTAACTGAGCACGCTTTACAGCTTGCCAAATTTCAGTTTCTGAAGCTTTTAAGTTTCCGTAAGCGATATTTTCACGAATTGTTCCAGAGAATAAGAAAACATCTTGCTGTACAATTCCAATTTGCTTACGAAGTGACGATAACGTCATCTCTTTCGTATCAATTCCATCAATTTGAATCGATCCAGATGATTGTTCGTAAAAACGCGGTAATAAACTACATAACGTTGTTTTTCCTGCCCCTGATGGCCCAACGAAAGCAACTGTTTCACCTGCATGTATTTTCAAGCTAATATCTTTTAAAATCGGTTCTTTATTTTCATATCCGAACGTAATGTTGTTATATTGAATATCGCCGTGTACATGCTTTACTTCGATTGCATCTTTAGAATCTACAATATCAGGCTCTGTTTCCAAAAGTTCTACATATCGTTTAAAACCAGCGATTCCTTTCGGATAACTTTCTATAACCGCATTAATTTTTTCAATTGGTCGGAAGAAAATATTCGTTAACAAAACGAATCCAATGAATCCACCGTACGTTAATTCACCTTGCAATACAAACCATGTACCACATATTAATACAAAGAGCGTTACGAGACGCATCAGCATATAACTAATAGATGAGTTTAACGCCATAATTTTATACGCCATTAATTTTGTTGTACGGAAACGAGCATTATTTACAGCAAATTGCTCTTTCTCAAATTTTTCATTTCCGAATGCTTGTACAACGCGGATACCACCAACATTGTTCTCAATGCATGCATTGAAATCCGCAACGTCTGAGAATAAACGTCTAAACGTACCTGTCATTTTTTTATTGAAGTAAAGTGCCAACCATAATAAGAATGGAATAACGAAGAATGTTAATAGTGCTAACTTCCAGTTAATCATCATCATAAATGAAAATGCTCCGACTAAAGTCATAATGGCAATGAATAAATCTTCTGGTCCGTGGTGAGCAATTTCTCCAATTTCCATTAAATCGTTTGTAAGGCGTGAAATTAAATGACCTGTTTTATTATTATCAAAAAATCTGAATGATAGCTTTTGAATGTGATCAAATAATTTCTGCCTCATATCCGTTTCAATGTTAACACCAAGCATATGTCCCCAGTATGTAACGACATATTGCAAACCTGCATTTAAAATATAAACTGCGAGTAAACCGAAACAAGCCCATAAAATAAGCGTCCAGTTTTGTCCTGGTAATAGCTTATCAATAAATTGGTTTACGATAAGCGGAAACCCAAGTTCGAGTAAACCTGCGATAACTGCACAGGAAAAATCAAGTACGAATAAACCTTTGTACGGTTTATAATAAGAAAAAAATTTACGCAGCATATCTTTCCTCCCTTTTCCAAATTAAAAGACTCCCTAAATGATAACCATTATCAAATAATTATTCAAGTTATCCGTCTATGAAACTAAAATAGAGGCCACAGTTTTTATTGGGAAATCGATATCTCTTGTTGAATCACTGATATAAATTTCATTTACTATCGCGCTGTTCCTAAAATAAAAAAGGTGTCACCTAGTCAAAATTTTTGACTAGGTGACACCCTCATTTCTATCATATCGCTTCCGAATCCCAATCGTGCTCTTGCTGAACAAATACAACACCTAATTCATGATGGCCCCCGGCGTATAATGCCGTTTGAGCAAGACGAAGCTCACCATTTGTATCTACTACTTCTAATTTACAAAACGCTCCTGTCGTCTTCGTTTGAAGCGCATCATAAAACTCTTCGGTACTTCTTGGAATGATTCCATTTACTTTCGTAATAACTTCCCCAGGCTTTAAATTCATCTCTGCCCCAATTGTATTCGGAATTGTATCTAACACAACAAGTCCATCATTACGTGCGGCAAAGTATGCTGGCCTTGTCTCGTCTGCAATCTTCTCTTGCATCGAGATTGTAAAGCGTCCAAGCATTGCGACTCCCATCGCGATAATTGCGAGTACGTGCCACCAGTAACTTGCGATACCTAAAACAAGTACAATCCCTGCTAATCCATAGACACGTCTTCCTGTAAATAATAAAGCTTCCGTCGGCTCATAGCTTCTAATCTTTCTCATAAATCCAATTAAAAACGGAACGAGGAATAAAGAGTATGTAGTCGAACCAATTGAAACGACAGGCCACCAAGAAATAAAATCTGTCACCGCGTCTCCTGGTATAAGAATAAATACTGGTACAAGCCACAAGCGTTTTGATTCATGTAATCCAATTCTTAAACCACGCTTACCCTTTTTAATTTTCGGAGTAGAATAACGTACTGCATTTTTAGAGATTAATAAGCCCTCTACAACGAGCATAACACCTAGTAAAATAGCAAGTGATACAATCGTACCCTCCTCACCTTCTCCAAGCTGTAAGAAGGAAACTGGCATCTTAGAAGATAATAAAACGAATGCAATCGCGATTCCAAACGAATAAGCTGCAGATAAATATCGATACATAGCAGTTAATCCGAATACTAGTGTCCAAATTAAAATCATCCATATACTCGCCTTAGACACAACGAGCCCAAGCCCAACCGTAATAATAGATACGATTAATCCGTATCCAACTCCTGCAAACAGAGATGTTCGCAGTTCAAACCAAATTTCATATACTTTAAAAGAAAAATCTTTTCGTTCTCGTAATATACGTAAGTATCCAACGAAGATACTACTAATTAAAAATACATAGACAGCAGGGTGTAAGAAAAAACGTCCAACTGCTCGTAGTATTTCAAAAAGCCATGCCTCCACGAATTCATTCACCACCATTTATCTCATTCTTTCTTTTTATCTTATCATAACTAAAGAAACGTGTGTTTAACACATAAAAAAATACAGGCACCAAAGTGCCTGTATTTCTTATTTCACTATTAATTTCAATGCTGTTTGTAATTGTAAATCATTTTCTCCAGAACGGATTTTTTCAATAATTTTAGTTTGAATCGCTTCAGCTGTCTTTTTATCAAGTTGTCCTGTCGCTTCCATCTCATTCGCATTTTGGAATGCTTTCAGTGCTGATTCTGTCTCTTTACTAAAGTATCCATCTTCACGGCCTGGTACATATCCTAAGCTCTTAAGCATTTCTTGCGCGTGTTTTACTTGCACATCATTTGCATTGTATGAAAGTGTCTTTTCAATTTGAATTGGTGTCGCATGATAATAATCTGGTTGCTTCACTTCTACAGTTGGCGCAATTCCTTTTTTATGAATCCAATTGCCGTCTGGTGTTAACCATTTAAACATCGTTAATTTAATGTTACTGCCATCTTTAAATGGAACAGCTTGCTGGACAGTACCTTTACCAAACGTTTTTTCACCAATTAAATCGTAGCCTTCTCCCTCTTTCAGCGCACCCGCTAAAATCTCTGAAGCAGAAGCACTTCCATTATCAATCAATACCGAAATTGGATAAGGCTTTCTCTCTTTAAGTTCCGTAGAGAATTTCTTCTTCTGACCATTTCGCTCTTCTACTTGTAGCATTGGCTTTTTATTCGTCATGATTTCCCCTAGTATATCTTCTACGCTATTTAAATAACCGCCAGGATTACCACGCACGTCAATAACTAAGCCTTTTATATTTTTCTTCTCTAACTCTTTTAACTGATCCTTAAATTCTTTCGCAGTATTTTCAGCGAAAGAAGTAATTTGCATATAACCGATATCTTTTCCGCTCTCTTGCTTTACAGAACTAAATACAGTAAAAATCGGAATCTTTTCACGCTTAATTTTAAATTCTATCGGATCAGCCACTCCTGCACGCTTAATTTCAATTGCAACAGTCGTTCCTTTTTTACCACGAATTTTTAATACTGCTTCTTCTCGTGATAAGTCTTTCACACTATTTCCATCTACAGATAAAATTTGGTCATTCGGTTTAATTCCTACCTTTTCTGCTGGTGAACCTTTAATTGGCGATACGATAATAAGCTTACCGTCCGTTTTGTTCACTTCAGCTCCAATCCCTTCAAGTTCAGGATCCAGTGACTGACTAAACTGTTTTGCCGTTTCTTTATCCATATACGTGGAATAAGGGTCCTTCAGCGTAGACAACATTCCTTGTATTGCACCTTCGACTAACTTGTCGTCTTTCACGTCTTCCACATAACGTGAATCAATTAGTGCATACGCCTCATTAATCTTTGCCAAATTCCCTTGCGCTGTGCCAGCATTGCCATTCGATACTGTTTGCGTTACATACGCTGGGTTTATCCCAAACAAGTACATACCGCCAAACATACCGCCAGCACCAATTAAAAATGCAACAACCATTCCAATAATTGCAACTCTACGTTTCAATGCGGAATTCCCCTTTCCAGAACACACAGGTGGTGTAGCAAAAGGCATCACACGATGTGTGATGCCTTTACCTATTTCTACTATATGATAAGCTTGTACGAATTATGTTTGCAACTTTTTATACTTTTAAGAAGCGACGAATTGACATTACACTTCCCCACATACCGATTAATGCACCGATTAACACTAATAAACCAGCTAATTGGAATACGAATGGGTTGTATGGTAGAAGCTCAAAAATTGTTCCGCCAAGTTTTTCATTAAACACACCTTGTAGTGAATTATATATAACTAAAATTACACCAATTGGAATAATTGATCCTAATACTCCTAGGAATAATCCCTCTAACAAGAACGGCCAACGAATAAACCAGTTTGTTGCACCAACAAGTTTCATAATTTCAATCTCAGTACTACGAGCATAAATTGTAATTTTAATTGTGTTAGAGATTAAGAACATCGCTGTGAATAGAAGACCAGCAATTAACAGGATCCCGATGTTACGACCAGTTTTTACAGTATCAAATAATTTTTCAACTTGACCTTTACCGTATTGAACATTACTTACAAACTGCATTTTCTCAATCTTTTTCGCAATTGTTGCCGTATCTGTTGGTTCTTTCGCCTTTACAACAAATACGTCTTTCAGTGGGTTATCTTGCTCAAATAACTCGAACGTTTTCCCACTATCGCCTAAGCTTTTAATTAAACGTTTCAACTCTTCTTCTTTAGAAGAATATTTAATAGAATCTACTTTCGAAATCTTACCCATATCTTCTTCTAATTTCTTTTGATCAGCTTCTTTTGCCGCTGGATCAATATGCACACGAATTTCTACATCTTGCTCTACTTTCGTCGCAAAATGGTTCATATTCATAATCGCTGTTAAAAAGACACCTACAAGTAATAATGTAACTGTTACTGCACTTACAGAAGCAAATGTCATCCATCCGTTACGGGATAGATTTTTTACACCTTCTCGCAAATGTCGACTAAGGGTATTAGTCTTCATATCCGTATCCTCCCTCAATCTCGTCTCGAACAATTTTTCCGCCTTCAATCGCAATTACACGATGACGAATTGTATTTACGATATCTGCGTTATGTGTCGCCATAACAATCGTTGTACCACGCTCATTAATGCGTGTGAAAATCTTCATAATATCAAGAGCCGTTTCAATATCTAAGTTACCTGTTGGCTCATCGGCAATTACAACCTTTGGTCTATTTACAATCGCTCTTGCAATAGCCACACGTTGTTGCTCTCCGCCTGAAAGTTCACTTGGAAGTGCATCTGCACGATCATCTAGACCTACAAGACCTAACACTTCTGTAACACGTTCACGAATCGCATCTGGCTCTTCTTCAATTACTTCTAAAGCAAACGCAACATTCTCATATACCGTTAATTTAGGTAGCAATTTAAAATCTTGGAAGATCACGCCTAATTGACGACGGAAATACGGAACATCTCTTTCTGCTAATGTTTCAATTACAAGTCCATTTACATTAATTGATCCTGTAGATGGTTTCTCTTCACGATACATCATTTTAATAAATGTAGATTTTCCGGCTCCACTCGGTCCAACTACGTATACGAATTCACCTTGTTTAATGTTAACTGTGAGACCAGCAATGGCTTTCATACCATTCGGATACTCCTTATAAACATTCGTCATTTTTATCATTATTTATCACCCAATACTTAATGATTTTTTTTTCGAAATACTTTTCTGTACATTTGAAAATAAAATAAAAACTTTTATTCTCTGTTTACCATTCTTGTTGAAGGCAGCTTCCTTACATGCCTTTTATTAGCAACGCTGCTCTATGTAATATATTTCATCAAAATTCTACAAACCTCATTGTAACATCAATCGGTTTCCAGTTCGGATACATTTTTGTTACAGTTATGTTACATCCTGATAAAGTGAAACTTTAATTAGTGGGGGTTTTGTTCATCCCCCACTGATTATTAGTTGAACCAATCGGGTGTTTACGGGCAGTTGATCTCCCACCTAACTCCTTTGCTTTACAGCTGAATTTTGAGGTGGGAGTCTTACCGCCCGCAAATAGCGGGATAAAGGGAAACGAGCTGACATAGTTCTTAACCTATATCGTTTTTAGGTAAGATCCTATAATCAACTCGTCTATTTCACCTTTTTTATTTATGTTCAGCTAACCATTCAGCTACTTTTTTTGCGTCCTCACCTTGAATAAGTCCAGGTGACATTGCGCCGCGACCTTTTTTAATAATTTCTTCGATATCTGCAGCTTCATACTTACCGCCTACTTTTCTTAAATCAGGTCCAGTTGCTCCTGATAAATCTTTCGCGTGACAACCTGCACAACTTTTTTGGAAAATTTGTTCTGCACTATCTGTACTTGCAGATTGATTTGAAGACTTAGTCTCTTCTTTATTTCCACATGCCCCTAAAGCAAAAACGACTGATGTCCCTAACGCAATAGCCAACAATTTCTTTTTCACTTCTATCGCTCCCCATTGTTGATATTCTTCATACACACTCATTATTCATTATAAGCATTATCTTTATATAGAAAAACTAAGGTATATTTCATATTTTTCACAAATATAGTGAGAAGCCTAATAAAATAAAGCTTTCACAAATTGTTTCAATTCTGTGAACACCTTAGAAAGTTCTATAAAGAACCTCTTTCTCCAAACAAAATCAGAGAAATCCCATATAAAGTCCTACTCCATTACCGCCCTGTTTTACTATTTTCTACTTTTTACAAAACAATATACGGCATTATATGCTACATATAATCTCATCAAAAAGAGAAGTTGTCGTTTCCAACTTCTCTTCCTCTTTATTTCATCAATATAAATAAGATAAACCTCTTTATATCCTCTTTTACCTCAGCATGTGCCAACAATTCTGTTGGCTTTTTCTCTTATTAAATGCGAGAACGTAAATAAGCATCAATAAATGGATCAATTTCTCCATCCATAACTGCTTGTACGTTACCCACCTCTGTATTTGTACGGTGGTCTTTTACAAGAGAATACGGGTGGAATACGTAAGAACGGATTTGGCTACCCCATCCGATTTCTTTTTGCTCCCCGCGGATTTCATCTAATTGTGCTTGTTGCTCTTCTAGTTTCTTTTGATATAACTTCGCTTTCAACATTTTCATTGCGTGCTCACGGTTTTTAATTTGAGAACGCTCTGACTGACATGTTACAACCGTATTTGTCGGTGTATGTGTAATACGAACTGCTGAATCTGTCGTATTAATGTGCTGTCCACCTGCACCACTTGCACGGTACGTATCTATTTTTAAATCTTCTGTACGCACTTCAATTTCAACTTCATCATTAAACTCAGGTACAACTTCACAAGATACGAATGATGTATGACGACGACCTGAAGAGTCGAACGGTGAAATACGTACAAGACGATGTACACCTTTCTCTGCTTTCAAGTAACCGTAAGCATTATGCCCTTTAATTAATAGTGTAACACTCTTAATACCAGCTTCATCGCCCGGTAAGTAGTCAACCGTTTCTACTTTAAATCCACGTTTTTCAGCCCAGCGCGTGTACATACGTAATAACATAGAACCCCAGTCCTGTGACTCTGTTCCACCTGCACCTGGGTGTAATTCTAAAATGGCGTTATTTTTATCATAAGGATCGCTTAGTAATAACTGAAGCTCATACTCATTCATTTCTTGAATTAAAGATTTCACTTCAGATTCTAGTTCCTCATGTAAATCTTCATCGTACTCTTCTTTAAGTAATTCATGCGTTATTTCTAAGTTTTCGAACGTCTCATCTAACTGACGGAACTTTCCAACCATGTCTTTTAACGCATTAGCCTCGTTGATTACAGTTTGTGCGCCTTGTTGGTCATCCCAAAATCCTGCGCCCATCATCGTTTCTTCTAATTCTGCAATTTGTTTCTCCTTAGTAGGAAGGTCAAAGAGACCCCCTAAAAGCCGCTAATCTCTTAGCCATTTTCTCTAATTCTTGTCTAATTTCTACTAATTCCATTTCCTTCACCTCTATGTAATTGCTGTTACTTTCATATGAAAACAAGGGAAACTCTCTCCGCTTATTACGGAGAGAGTTTAATCCCTTTTTACTATAATTTGCAAAGCAGTCTAAGCTACAGTTTCATATTACTTCCCAATACCACAGCAGTTTTTATATTTCTTGCCACTACCGCACTTACATAAATCATTACGGCCTACTTGATCACCTTTTACAACCGGTTTTTTCTTCGCCTCTTCGCCATCGCTTGATGGATGAATAGCTTCACCTTGAACAACTTCTTGGCGCTCTAGGTTTTGCTCAATTTCAGCCTTCATAATATAGCGAGAAATTTCCTCTTCAATAGAAGCAATCATCGATTCGAACATTGCGAATCCTTCCATTTGGTATTCACGAAGTGGGTCGATTTGTCCATAAGCACGTAAATGAATACCTTCACGAAGTTGATCCATTGCATCGATATGATCTGTCCATTTCGTATCTACAACACGGAATACAACAACTTTTTCGAATTCACGCGTCTGCTCTTCAGGGAGAAGTTTTTCTCTTTCGTTATAACGCTCTAATAATTTCGCGATGATTAATTCGCTCATTTCTTCTGGAGCAAGGCGACGTAACTCTTCTTCTTTTACGTCTCCTTCTTCAAGAAGGTTTGTGTTTAAGTAATCGACAAGACCTTTAATGTTCCAATCTTCCTCGATTTCTTCTTGCGTATGAAGTGCAACAGCACGTTCTATCGTAGATTTCATCATACCTTCAATAATGCTGCGTAAGTTCTCTGAATCCATTACTTCTTGACGCTGCTTGTAAATTACCTCACGTTGTTGACGAAGTACATCGTCGTATTGTAGCAGTTGTTTACGTGCATCATAGTTATTTCCTTCTACACGTTTTTGTGCAGATTCTACAGCACGAGAAACCATTTTACTTTCGATTGGCTGTGAATCATCCATACCAAGACGATCCATCATCGCTTTCATATTGTCAGAACCGAAGCGGCGCATTAGTTCATCTTCCATTGATAAGTAGAACTGTGTTACACCAGGGTCCCCTTGACGACCAGCACGACCACGTAACTGATTATCAATACGACGGCTTTCGTGACGCTCTGTACCGATAACTGCTAGACCAACGTTTTTAATATCGTCGCCTAACTTAATATCCGTACCACGACCAGCCATATTCGTCGCAATTGTTACAGCGCCTTTACTACCAGCTTCTGCAATGATATCTGCTTCACGCGCATGGTTTTTTGCGTTTAAGATGTTATGACGTACACCTTTACGTGTTAACATTTTTGAAATAAGCTCTGACGTTTCAATTGCAACTGTACCAACAAGAATAGGTTGCCCTTGTTTGTGACGCTTTACAATATCCTCAACAACTGCATTGAATTTACCTTCCATTGATTTGAAGATTAGATCAGCACGGTCATCACGAATAATATCTTTGTTCGTTGGAATTACGATAACATTCATATTGTAAATACTACGGAATTCTTCTTCTTCCGTTTTCGCTGTACCAGTCATACCAGATAACTTTTCGTACATACGGAAGTAGTTTTGGAACGTAATTGTTGCAAGCGTCATACTTTCATTTTGAATTTCTACGCCCTCTTTTGCTTCAATAGCTTGGTGTAAACCTTCGCTATAACGACGACCTTTCATAAGACGACCAGTGAATTGGTCTACAATTACGATTTCGCCTTCTTGTACAACATAATCTGTATCACGGTGCATAACAACGTGTGCACGCAGCCCCTGATTAATATGGTGAAGAAGTGCGACATGTTTTAAATCGAATAAGTTATCAATATGGAAAGCTTTCTCAGCTTTCGTAATACCATCTTCTGTTAACATTACATTTTTCGTTTTCACATCAAATGAATACTCTTTTTCATTTTCTAATGTACGAACGAATGCATTTGCAAACATGTATAGCTCTGTTGACTTTTGAGCTTGTCCAGAAATAATAAGCGGCGTACGTGCTTCATCGACTAAAATAGAATCGACTTCATCGATGATAGCAAAATGAAGCGGACGCTGAACGCACTGCTCTCTATATAACACCATGTTGTCACGTAAGTAATCGAATCCAAGCTCATTATTTGTGCTATACGTAATATCAGCAGCATAAGCAGCTTGCTTCTCTTCACGTGACATACTGTTTAAGTTAATTCCTACTGTTAAACCAAGGAACTCATGTAGCTGTCCCATTTCACTCGCATCACGTTGTGCTAAATATTCATTGACTGTAACAACGTGAACACCTTTTCCTGTTAAAGCATTTAGATATACAGGTAAAGTAGACGTTAACGTTTTACCTTCACCCGTTTTCATCTCAGAGATATTTCCTTCATGTAAGGCAATACCACCCATTAGCTGCACACCATATGGACGCATTCCAAGAACACGAGTTGCGGCTTCACGAACAACTGCAAAAGCTTCAGGAAGTAGATCATCTACTGTCTCACCTTTTGTTAGACGTTCTTTAAATTCAAGCGTCTTCCCTTTTAATTGCTCATCAGTTAGTGGCTTAATAGATGATTCTAATGCATCAATCTTCTCCACTGTCTTCTGCATACGTTTAATTTGGCGTTGGTTGACATCAAACACCTTTTTTAAAATACCGATCATAGGAAATACGCTCCTCTTTTTATTAAAATAAAACTTCTGATTGCTTTCTTTTTCTCTTTACAATCAGTCGTTATAAAAATCAAATTTATGTTATGCCAATTTTTCTCCTAATTAAAAAAACTAAAATGTATAAACCTAATGATAATTGTAACACTTGTCTTATAACTATGACAACAATCGTCCAAATGTCGGGCCTAGTTTCAGGAATTTTTTTCAGCTACAATCCCTACTATTTTATTTAAGCTGTTCAAACAAACTAAATCTTGCTATTACAAATTGTTCATTCAATCTCAGTAACAACTTATCTTTATGTATTCAATCTAAAGATTTCCAAACCATTGAAGCACTCAATCACAATCTAATTCAACATGATGAAGTTCATATTTTAACACCTTTTAAAAAAACTCGTTCAGCCCTGATTATGCCATTATTCGAGATCCTTTTGGAATAGTAATACAATTGACAGTAACGAGACATGACTTCTAAATCTCATTACGAATGAGCTGTTTAAATTCATATCGATATTACGAAATACGAAAACAAAAATATATAAAAAAGAAAAAAGCGCAGCCTCTTTCGGCTGCGCTTTTGAATTATTATTTTGTTTCGATTAAACCATATTTTCCATCTTTACGGCCATATACAACATTAGTTTCATTTGTATCCGCATTTGTGAAGACGAAGAAATTATGTCCTAGCATATCCATTTGTAAGATCGCTTCTTCAACGTCCATCGGTTTTAAATCGAATCGTTTTGTACGTACAAGTTCTAATTCATCCTCTTCTACCTCATCCAGAACAGCTACTGCTTCTGGAAGGATAAAGTTGTTTTTAACAGAACCCTTTTCACGTAATTTACGGTTTACTTTTGTTTTATGTTTACGAATTTGTCGCTCAATTTTATCAACTACTAAATCAATTGCAGCGTACATATCGCTATTTGTTTCTTCTGCACGAAGTAATAAATCTGTAAATGGAATTGTTACCTCGATACGTTGCTTGTCAGAGTATACTTTTAAATTAACCTTAATCTCTGGGAATGTATCAAAATAGCGCTCTAATTTACTTAGCTTTTTCTCTACATATTCCTTTAATGCTGGAGTTACTTCAATATTTTCACCACGAATGTTGAATTTCATAGATGAATTCCTCCTTTCAAGCCTATGTACTATAATTTCGACACTGGCTTAAAAACTCCTTCTAACTTTTTTAAAAAAATTAGTGGAATTGCGATTTTTTTATCATTTTTTGTTGAAATGAAAAGATGCATCGTTTCTATCTTTATTTTATCCTATTAACATCGTGAATAACGAATGTAACTGTGGACAATTCGTTACAGAAAAGAAACAACTTTTTGACAACTCTCCCTACAACAAAAAAACCCTTGTTACAAACAAGAGCTTCCATAATTTATAAAATGCTGCCACAAATACAGCTTTATCTTTTCCAAAAACGTAATTTTTACAACTTCACAACATTAGCCGCTTGTGGTCCACGTGCGCCATCAACAATATCAAACTGCACTTGTTGCCCTTCTTCTAACGACTTATATCCTTCTTGTTGAATAGCAGAAAAATGGACAAAAACATCGTCACCATTTTCACGCTCAATAAACCCAAATCCCTTTTCTGAATTGAACCATTTTACTCTTCCTTGCATGTTCATTCCATTCCCTTCACTCTAAAAATCAGGGCATTCGCCCCATAGTCTGACTATAACGAATGACAAGATCGTAAGTCAAAGAAGACCTGTCGTCTTTTTATTACCCCTTTCGACATTTACATATTAACCTCTGCAAAGTGTCAAACAAGAAACCTCCCTCGCTCCTCTATCATACAAAAGACTTCCAATTTGCCTAACTGTAATTCCTGTCGTATACACATCATCAACGATTAAAACATGTTGCCCATGAAACATCTCTTCTCCCTGAAAATAAAAAGGATTACTTCCCGCCATCCTTTCTTTGCGCTTCTTCTTACTTTGCTTTTCTGTTTCTATCCTTCTTAATGATGTATAAGACATTTTGACAGGCAAACAAGAAGCTAGTAACTCAGCTTGATTAAAACCACGTTCGTATTCTCGTTCTTCACTAAGCGGAACAGAAATAACAACTGAAACATTCGCAAAATATTTTTGAAAAAGCCTTCGAAAAGACTGATAGAAAATATGAACTAATTCAGCATCTCCTCGAAACTTAAACTGTGCTAATATTTCTTTCATCCCTTCATTGTACACACACAACGAACGATTTATGAGAGACGGAAACCTCTCCTCGTCCATCCATCTTATGCAATCCGTGCAAGTATCACTGTTTTTATATTCAGCTGGCACAAGTTCTAAAAGCCGACCACACTCTCTACAAATATCTCCTATAATATAGGAAAGTTTTTGTTCGCATCTATCACATATATACTCTTTATGAAGCTTAACAAAAAAAGTGTACCAACTAATCGCGTATGAAATATGCTCATCACAAAGTAGACAATGCATTAATCTATCAATCCTTGTTCTTTAGCATTTTTATTCATGCTTTGAATATGTTTTTTCGCGCGTACCATCGCCTCTGTCTTTCCATAATGAAAATAGATGACCTCTCCATGAGGTTCATCAAAACTTCTACCAGCACGCCCTGCAACTTGAACGAGAGCACTTTCTGAAAATATTTTTTCTTCTGCTCCTAAAACTGCTACTTGTAAATTCTTCACGGTTACCCCTCGTTCCAAAATCGTCGTTGTAACTAATAAAGGAATTTCTCCCTTTCGAAAAGCCGCTACCTTTTCTTTTCTCTTCGGATCTTCTGCATGCACACCATCAATTTGGCTGTTTATTAATTTTAATAACAAGCTGATTTCTTCTACGTATCGCACATGAGGAACAAATAAAAAAATGGGATATTGTTTACATAAGTACATATTTAGCCATTGCAATAAAACACAAGGGATCTTTTTACGCATGAGGTCTTTTTTCCAATTTCCACACCACCGAAATACCGGAACTGGCAAGGAATGACGATGATAACGTCCTGAAATAATAACCCCTTTTTGCTTACCACTTCGCAACTTCCGCTTCCACTTTTCATCTGGAGTTGCTGTTAAATAAATACGTGCCGCTTTCTCTTTCATTGCTTGTTTTACTGCGTAATGTAACATCTTATCCGCATGATATGGAAAAGCATCTATCTCATCTACAATCATGACATGAAACGATTTATAGTAACGTAACAATTGATGCGTAGTTGAAACGACTAACACTGCATCTTTTTCACGATCTAAACTCTCTCCGTACAAAGCCGCTACATTTATATTTGGAAACGCTTCTTGTAACCTTGGCGCTAATTCAAGTACAACATCTGTTCTCGGCGTTGCAATACAAACTCTCTCTCCCTTTTGAAGTGCCTCTGCAATTCCATGAAACAACATTTCCGTCTTCCCAGCCCCGCACACAGCCCAAATAAAGAATGATTCTTTCCGTTTAACAGCTTCAACGACACCTTGTGCAGCCAATTCCTGTCCAGCAGACAAAACTCCTTTCCAACGTAACGGATTCAAGTAATTTTCTCCTTTTATTTCAGCTATCCCGCGAACAAGTACAGCACATTCGCTCACACGCCCCATCGTTACGCACTTTCGGCAATACGTACAGTCCCTATTGCACCTTTTACATAAAAATGACGCAAATAGTCGCTGCTCTATATTTCCGCAGCGCTGGCACATATATTTAGAAGACTTCTTAATTACACCTTGTACACAAACGACTTCTCGATTCCTTTTCAAATGATTTAATTCACCCTGCAAATCTGAAGAGATTTCTTCTAATAGTAACTGTTTCCCGGCTAACATCATAAACCACCTCCAGCACTACTATAAATTCTTCTCATAATCTCGTAAAAACTCAAAAAAGCCGATAACCTACTTATAAAATAGTAAGCTATCGACTTTATACACGTGTTTTATTAAATTATAAATCCTAGAATCGACCGTATCCTAAGAAATGTTTCTGGTTGTAAGAACTGTTAATATCACCGTAAGCAATCCCTTTATCACTCGCATGAATCATTTGGCCATTCCCAACGTAAATACCGATGTGAGATGGACCTGCTTTATAAGTACCTTGGAAGAATACTAAATCTCCAGGTTGTGGGCTACTTACTTTAGAAACTGAGTTCCAATATCCATTAACGTCTTGACGACCTACACCAAAGACGTAAGAGATGAATCCACTACAGTCAAAACCGCCGTTTGATGGAGATGCACTTCCCCAAACATATGGCATACCTAAGTATTGTTGTGCTTTACCAATCACACCAGGAGCTGGTGCTGGTGCTGGTGCTGGTGCCGGCTCTGGTTGTTTCTTTTCTTTTTTAGGCTTTTCTTTTTTAGGCTCTTCTTTTTGAGCTTGTCCAGCATTGTTTGCTGGTGCCGCTGGTTGAGCAGGCGCTTGTGCTTCTTTTGCCTTAGCAGCTTGCTCTGCTTGTTTTTGAGCAGCAGCTTCTTGTGCAGCTTTTGCTTGTGCCTCTTCTTCAGCAATACGTTGTAATTGTAACGCTTGTTTCTCAAGATCTTTCAATTGACTTTCCGTACTTGTCATTGTAGTTACAACGGTATCCATTTTACCGCTTAAATCATTCACTGCAGTTTCTTTTTTCGCTTTTTCAGCGTCAAGTTCTTTCTTAGCAGTTTCAATTTGAGCTTGTGCTTCTTTTAATTCTTTTTGTTTTTCTTTTACTGTTTCAACATCTTTTTTCACGTTCACTTGATCTTCTTGTTGTGTTTTCATGATATCTTCGTCAGACTCAAGAATTTTAGACATAGAATTAAAGCGATCAACTAGATCTGCAATGTTTTTAGAGTTTACAAGAACTTCTGTTACAACGTTCGTGTTTGGTTGTTCTTGAAGTGCAACTAAACGTTTTCTCAATAACTCTTCACGTTTTGCAATTTTTGTTTGTAGTTCTGCAATATCTTTATTTTTCTTCTCGATTAATTGCTCAGTATCAGCAACTTTTTTTGTTGTTTCATCAAGTTTTGAAGCATTCTCTTGAACAGACTTATCTAAACCTTGAATTGTTTTGTTTAAGTCATTCATTTGTTTTTGTAATTCATCACGTTCTTGTTGTTGTTTATGTAAAGTGTCATTTTGTGTGTTAATTTGTGATTTCACGTCAGAAATTTTATCTTCTGCAAATACACTTGGTGTTAGCCCTGAAAACATTAACCCTGCAACTAATGCGCAAGATGCCATTTTTAGCTTTTTCATTTTATTTTTTACACCGCTTTCTTTTTTCTTTTTCCGTACTTAACCTATTAAATTTTATACCATAATTCGGGAGTTTTTTCGCCAATGTTACGGTTTTGTAAAATAAATGTAAT
This sequence comes from Bacillus sp. LK2, assembly GCF_001043575.1. NCBI lineage: Bacteria > Bacillati > Bacillota > Bacilli > Caryophanales > Bacillaceae > Bacillus > Bacillus sp. LK2. The sequence goes on along the minus strand of NZ_LDUK01000002.1, from coordinate 153,579 downwards.
ATTACATTTGTCTCTATAGCAAAGTATATCTAATTTTGTATATATATGTAGAATTTTAAGAACGTTTCGCCATTTTTATACAAATAGAAAAAACGTAAGGGACTCCCTTACGTTTTGAAATTATACCAACATGAATGAGACTGAAACGTTACTTCATCCATTTCTCAGCCCAATTTTGGACTTCATTCATAACACTTTCCAACGCCTTCCCTTTATCAGTTAAACCATACTCGATTCTAACTGGTACTTCTGGGTAAACGTCACGAACTACGATACCTTCGCCTTCTAATTCCTTTAAACGTTCTGACAACATACGATCGCTCATATTAGGTATAATATCTGCGATTTCTCTAAAGCGTTTCGGCTCTTCCAACAAAGATTTAATAATTAAGCCAGTCCATTTCTTACTAAGCAATGTAAAAGCTGACTCAAATTTTGGACATAAACATGAATTATGCTCCATATGTTTCACCTCTCCTCTATTATAAGATAGTTTCTTGTAAAAAGTAAGTAATAAAACTTTCCTCATTATTTAATTTTACGTACATTTTACCATTTCCAAATATTAACTTGTCAAATTTTTATAAAACATCCGTAAAAAAACCCTCTTCAAAAAGAGAGCTTTTATATCTTTATTACTTCGTATACCAGCCTAAACCAAGTGCACCTTCACCCAAATGCGTGCCAATTACAGCTCCGAAATAACTCGTACGAATTATAACATGAGGGTATTGCTCTTCTAATTCTTTCTTCCATTCCTCAGCTTCCTCTTCACGATTTGCATGAATAATGACAGCTTCCATAGGTACACCTTTATTTGCCTGTTCATCAAAGATTTCAATGATGCGCTTCAACGCTTTTTTACGCGTACGAATTTTTTCGAATGGAATAATTACTTTATCTCTAAAATATAACACTGGTTTTACTTGTAACAAACTACCGATGAAAGCTTGTGCGCTATTTAATCGTCCCCCACGTTGTAAATGATGTAAATCATCCACTACAAAATAGGCATCCATCGTTTGCTTCATTTCATCGAAGCGAGCGATAATCTCTTCTGGCGTCTTGCCTTCACTTGCTAATTTCGCACCTTCACGTACGTAAAATCCTTGTACTTCACAACTAATTTCAGAGTCGTACGTATATACATTAATACCATCTACCATTTGTCCAGCTGTCGTTGCTGTTTGGTATGTACCACTAATTCCACTTGAAAGATGAATACTAATTACTGCATCATATTCTTTAGATAATTCTTCATATAACTCTAAAAACTTTCCAATTGCTGGCTGCGAAGTTTTCGGAAGTTCTTCCTGCTCACGTACTTTTACATAAAAATCATCTGCTGAAATTTCAGCTTCTTCTTGATAAGATTCCGTTCCAAACACAACGTTTAATGGAATCATATATATATTTAGTTCGTCACGAATATGCTTCGGTATATACGCTGTACTATCAGTAACAATAGCTGTTTTCATTTTCGTACCTGCCTTATAAAAAATTTTTATTCCCTAATTTTACACGAAAACCAAAAAAGGTGCACCAATACATGAAAATGCAGGTTAGAAATTATAATCACCATCTCGACAAATTACAACAAAAAGATAAAATAATCATCAAAAATTTCAACATATTTATAAAAAATGTTTGAATATAAAAACGCTCGCTTTTAAAATATAAAGTACTAGTCATTTTGAAGGATAGGGGCGTATACCATTGTTATTACAATATTTAACAGTTAAAGGCTACGGTGAGCACGAAATTGTTATTCAAAAATCCAGATTCATTTGCTATGTAAATCGATCCACAACTGAAGAGGAAGCCCAAGAATTTATACAAAAAATAAAAAAACAACATTGGAATGCAACACATAATTGTTCCGCATATTTAATCGGTGAACAAGATCAAATTCAAAAAGCAAACGATGACGGTGAACCAAGTGGTACCGCTGGTGTACCTATGTTAGAGGTATTAAAAAAACGAGGTCTAAAAGATACTGTCGTTGTCGTCACGCGCTATTTTGGTGGCATTAAGCTTGGTGCTGGTGGATTAATTCGTGCATATGGAAAATGTACAAGTGAAGGACTTAATCACGTAGGCATTGTTGAGCGGAAACTAATGCGCGTTATGCAAACAGAAATTGATTATACATTGCTTGGCAAAGTTGAAAATGAATTACGCAATTCAGAATATGCCATTAAAGATATACATTATCTCGAAAATGTCACATTTGATACGTATGTAGAAGAAAATCGAAAACAAACATTTACGAATTGGATGATTGAATTAACAAACGGGAAATGTACAATTAAAGAAGGAGATATGTTGTACTTAGAACAAGACGTTAACTAAGAATAGCTAACTTATCCACTTTAAAGATTAATGTAGTGAATTAATTCCCTACAAATGAACTAAGGAGATTATATATGGAAGAACGTTATTATCATCTCCAAAATAGCAGAATAAAAAAGAAACGTAGAAGAAAACTTTTCTACTTTCTTATTTTCGCATTTTTATTTGGTAGCGTAGGACTTTATATTTTAAATTCCTACTCTTCTCTCATGGGGATGTACAGTGGATTTAACCGTGAAAAATCGGATTTAAGAACCGAAGATGTAGCAATTACAAAGGAACCTTTTACAATCCTCATTATGGGAATAGAGGATTATGCAACAGACGGTCAAAATGGTCGTACAGACTCATTAATGTTTGCGACAGTCAATCCGAAAACTCAAAAGGTTTCGCTTATGAGTATTCCTCGTGATAGTCGAGTTCCAATTGTCGGAAAGGATAAAGAAGACAAAATTAACGCTGCGCATGCTTACGGTGGAGTAAAAATGGCAATCAAAACTGTCGAAGGTTTTCTAAAAGTTCCTGTAGACCATTATGTTAAAATTGATTTCCAAGGCTTTAAAGGTATCGTCGATGCTGTTGGCGGTGTTACAGTCGATGTTCCCTTCGATTTTTGGGAACGTTCTGATGTTGATTACGACAAAAAGATCCAATTTAAACAAGGTAAACAAGATTTAAACGGCGAAGAAGCACTTGCTTACGTCCGTATGCGAAAGCAGGATCCAAATGGCGATTATGGTCGGGCCGCTAGACAAAGACAATTACTAGCCGCTGTTGCTCAAAAACTAAATTCCGCCTCTACTGTATTTAAAATTAAAGATTTAACGACTGTCGTTGGAAAATATATAAAAACCGACATTCCTATTTCAGACGGACTTGCTCTTTACAGTAAACTCTCTGGATTTGATCCTTCTACAATACAAACGTTAAAAATTGAAGGAGAAGACAGAAAAATAGGCGGTATTTATTACTTCCTTCCGGATCCAATCAGTGTAGAGACGGCACGTAACGAAATTGAAAAGGAAATAGGAGAAAAAACAAAAGCCCCAACAGAGACTACGAAAAATGAGAATACAAATTCCGATTCAAATTCTAACTCCAGCGCAAAAGCAAAGAAGGAGCCGAGTGAGAACAAAACACCACCGCCTCCTCCCCCTTCTACAAATGCTCATGCAGAGTGGATTATGAGGAATCACCAATAATAAAAAAGAGCCAAATCACATACGATTTGGCTCTTTTTTCATTTATCCCGATTGGTGCGGGCTAATAATCAGTGGGGGATAAACACTCCCACTGATTAAAGTTTCACTTTACTTCTTGAAGTGTTGTAAAATCGCTTCTACAATACGCTCTGATGCACGGCCATCGCCGTAAGGATTAGATGCTTTCGCCATCTTATCATGAGCTTCTTTATTAGATAGTAATTCGTCAGCAAGCCCAAAGATTGTCTCTTCATCTGTTCCTGCTAATTTTAACGTACCTGCTTCAATACCCTCTGGACGCTCCGTCGTGTCACGAAGGACAAGAACTGGCACACCTAGTGATGGTGCTTCCTCTTGTACACCACCAGAATCAGTTAGCATTAAGTATGAACGAGCTGCAACGTTATGGAAATCAATTACATCTAGTGGCTCAATTAAATGAATGCGGCTATGCTCGCCTAAAATATCATTCGCTGTTTCACGAACAACGGGATTCATATGAACAGGGTATACAACTTGTACATCTTCATGCTTATCAACAAGACGCTTAATTGCACGGAACATATTACGCATTGGTTCACCTAGGTTTTCACGACGATGCGCTGTCATAAGCACAAGACGATCATTTCCAAGTTTCTCTAGTACAGGATGGCTATATGTTTCTTTTACAGTCGTTTTCAATGCGTCAATCGCTGTATTTCCTGTTACGAAAATGCTTGACTCATCTTTATTTTCTTTCTGTAAGTTCGTTGCTGATTTTGTTGTAGGTGAGAAATGGAGATCCGCCATTACACCTGTTAATTGGCGATTCATCTCTTCTGGATATGGAGAATATTTATCCCATGTACGAAGTCCTGCTTCAACATGTCCTACTGGAATTTGATTATAGAAAGCAGCTAAACTTGCGATAAATGTCGTCGTTGTATCACCATGTACAAGGACGATATCTGGCTTCGCTTCTTTCATTACTTTATCCAAACCTTCTAAACCACGTGTTGTAATATCGATTAAAGTTTGGCGATCTTTCATAATATTTAAATCGAAATCTGGCGTAATCCCAAAGATACTTAATACTTGATCTAACATTTGACGGTGTTGTGCTGTTACAGTCACAATCGATTCAATCTTTTCTGGGTGCTTTTGCAACTCTAATACAAGAGGTGCCATTTTAATTGCTTCTGGACGTGTCCCGAAAATTGTCATTACTTTTAAACGTTCAGTCATTTCATTGCCTCTTTTCTTTCACTAGTTACAACTTCTATTATGACATATCAGAATAGGCATGGGGAAATAGACTTTTTAACGAATAATAGAAATATTACTATTACAAATGTTTTTTCGCCCAACTGAGTAATAATCTATCCCATGCTTCTTGGCATCCTCATTAGTATAACAATTTCTCCCATCAAATAGAATAGGTTCTCTCATAAGCTGTACATACTTTTCTAACGGATAAGTTCGGATTGATTCCCATTCTGTTACGATAAAAACTACATTCGCTTCTCTAATCGATTCATCTATACATCCAGCGTATTGTATAGTCTTCCCAAATAAATCTTTTACTTTTTGAATTGCTTGCGGGTCATATAGAACCACATCCGCACCCATATTAATTAATTCTTGTATTATAATAAGGGATGGCGCTTCCCTAATATCGTCAGTATTCGGCTTAAACGCTGCGCCAAGAACTGCAATCCGCTTCTTATTCATATCCATTACTTTCTTCGCTTTTTCAACCAATAACAACTGTTGTTTATTATTCACTTCAATGACCGCTTTCAACAAACGAAAATCATGAGAAACATCCCCTGCAATTTGCACGAGTGCTTTCGTATCTTTTGGAAAACAAGATCCTCCGTATCCGATACCCGCTTTTAAAAAAGATGCACCAATTCTCTTATCCATCCCCATTCCTGTAGCTACCTCTAATATATCTGCACCCACTTGCTCACATATATTCGAAATTTCATTAATAAAACTAATTTTCGTAGCTAAAAAAGCGTTAGATGCATATTTAATCATCTCTGCACTTCGAATATCTGTAATATACGTTTTCAAACATAATTCACTATATAAATTCTCTACTTTTCGTGCAACTGCCTTACTATTTGCTCCAATTACAATACGATCACCATGAAAAAAATCATACATACCAGAACCTTCTCGTAAAAACTCTGGATTCGATACGATATGTAATTCATGTCTGCCTTGTAACTTCTCCTCGATCCATCCCTTCATTACATCATTCGTACCTACAGGAACCGTACTTTTCGTAACAACAATAATATCGTTATTCACATATGTTCCAATATCATCACAAGCACTACGAATATACGTTAAATCTGCTGTGCCATCTAATAAAGATGGCGTTCCAACTGCAATAAATATAAATTCTGCCTTATTAAAAGCCTTCGATTTACTTGTTGTAAAAGTTAAATGGTTCTTCTCATATGCTTCATTTATTAATTCATGTAAGCCACATTCATAAATAGGTAACTCCCCTTGTTTTATCCGTTCAATTTTTTCGTTATTTATATCAAAACACGTAACCGAATGTCCTAATCTCGCCAATCCTACCCCTGTAATCAATCCAACATATCCGGTACCTATTATCGTAATTTTCATTTTCCTTTCGCACAGGAATATACAAAAGAAAATATACGAATACATAGAATTCTCCCTGTGCTTCCCCCTCTCACAATAAGAATGAGAAAACTCTTTTACTTCTTTATTATATGAATTATCTTTTTTATTCTTTTTTAAGATTTTGTAAAGTTAAATGATGTAATCTATCTCAAATGTAAATTTCCATATTTTAACACGGAACTTACTCATTTTTACGTGCAACACTTATAATAATACTGAAGTAAAAATACTCTTTATAGACGAAGCAAATACAATGTCATATTACAAGTCACAATATGAATAACCTTCTCAAGCGATTCAATATTCCATATACCATTGTCATATATTTTATTCACTTCCACTTACCGTTAAAAGAAAAAAAGATTGAATTCTAATCTTTTTGTGATACCATATGTTATGAGCCTGCAAATAAACATCATAATTTTCAGATAAATACGCTAAAAAAATTACGTTAAACTATAAAGGGTGGGGTATTAATGGACTCACAAGTGATTTATGCCATTTTGGCATCTTTCATCACTGTACTCGTCGTTACTCCTTTAGTTATTAAATTAGCTTTTAAAATAGGAGCAACAGACAAGCCAAACGCGCGTAAAGTACACCAAAAAATTATGCCTCGTCTTGGCGGGTTAGCAATTTTCATCGGTGTAGCCGTAGGATTTGTTGTCGGTGGATTATACGAACAAAGAATGCTATCGATAACTTTAGGTGCTATCATCATTGTTATCATCGGGATTTTAGATGATATGTACGAACTATCTGCGAGGGTAAAATTCGGTGGACAACTACTAGTTGCCATCATGATTGTAAAAAGTGGATTATTAGTGCAAGTATTATATATTCCAATCCTTGGAGATACTGAACTCGGATGGCTCGCTTATCCAATTACAGTATTTTGGATTGTAGGTATTACAAATGCCATCAACTTAATTGATGGATTAGATGGATTATCCGCTGGGATTTCATCTATCGTACTTGCAACGCTAGCATATATGGCCTTCACTAGTCCGTGGGGCACTGGAGCGGCTATTATATTACCTCTAGCGCTGATTACATTAGCAAGTACAATTGGATTTTTATTCTATAACTTCCATCCAGCAAAAATTTTCATGGGAGATACAGGAGCACTATTTTTAGGATACTGTATTTCTGTTATATCGTTACTTGGATTATACAAAAGCGTAACGCTATTCAGTTTTATCGTTCCAGTTATCATTTTAGGTGTACCTGTATTTGATACGACATTTGCAATCATCCGCCGTATCGTCAATAAAAAACCTATTTCAGCACCAGATAAATCGCATTTACATCACCGCTTACTTGCAATGGGATTCTCTCATCGTAAAACGGTACTAATTATTTACGCATTTGGTATTTTCTTTAGTATAAATGCAATCCTTTTCACTAGTGCGACATTATGGTTATCCATTATTCTTCTTTTCGTTTTAATCTTCTTTACAGAAATCATTGCTGAAGTAATCGGTCTTGTACACGAACGTTACAAACCAATTATTTCCTTCTATAAAAAAGTAAAAAAACGCGAAGACTAATTGTAGTATAGCCTTTACTATTATGAAATATTCAAATAGCATCCTCTTTCTTGGAAGAGGATGCTATTTTTTTGTTTTTTACTCCTTATTCCCTATTTCCAAAATATAGATTGTTTGAGAGTCCCTCTATTGGAGAAAGATATACGTATAGCAAAGATAATGAGGAAAATATCAAAATTTCTTTTTTACATCTTGATTGTCAAACTGAGGGTGAATGTTATGATCAAGCGAGTATTTCAATGTATAATTTTATTTTCAACTATTACTATGTACGCATCATCGAATACAGAAGCGACTATGGCCATTCCAGCAGAACATCACCAAACTACTCAAACCAACTCTCCTATACAAAAGATTGCGTACTTAACATTTGATGACGGACCCAACAAATATACAACACAAATTTTAAACATTTTAAAAGAGAAGAATGGCAAAGCAACTTTCTTCGTCATCGGTGGGAAAGTACCACATTATCAAAAAACAATGCATCGGTTGATTCAAGACGGACATTATATCGGACTTCATAGTATGTCACATGATGTAAAACGTCTTTATACTGGCGATCCCTCTGTTTTAATTGCAGAAATGGAGCAAGCTCAAAATATCGTCCAGCAAGTTACGAATTTAAACACACATCTCGTTCGTGTCCCGTACGGTAGTATGCCTTATTTAAAAAAGAATTACCGCGACGCACTCGTATCTGCCCAGTACAAAATGTGGGATTGGACAATTGATACATACGACTGGAAAAGCTATGATAATCCTTCCGCAATACTAGAAAGAGTACGAAATCAAAGCGATGAACAAGTGGAGGTTATTTTAATGCACGATTCTAGTGTCACAGTACAAATACTTCCAGCAGTAATTGATTATTTGCAATCACAAGGGTATAAACTACTTCCATACAATCCATCTTCCCATCTTGAAGTGAATTTTTGGAAAGACACAAGATTGTAACAGCTTTAGTGCCTATGTACTAAAGCTGTTTTATTTTTCTCTTCCCACACTTCCCATTTTTGTGTAAAATTTTAAATAGTGATGAAGTTTCGAGGTGAATAGAAATGAAACGAATAGATCTCATTTTTAACGCAATACAAAAAGGGAATTATACAGAAGGTGTAACAGCATCAGAACTCGCTACACTTCTACAGTTAGACCGTGCAAATGTTAGTAGCGATTTGAACAAGCTTGTGAAAGATGATCGTTTATTAAAAACGAGTACACGCCCTGTTCGTTTTTATATAGAAACGAATACTTCATTGGAAACGCATTCAACAAATGGCACTTCACTAGATACATTTGCAATTGAAAATACAAGCCTAAAAATTGCAATTGAAAAAGCGAAAGCTTCTATTCTCTATCCTCCAAACGGTATGCACACTTTACTACTTGGAGAAACAGGTGTCGGGAAATCTATGTTCGCTTCTTTAATGCACGAATACGCAATTGAAGTAGAGCAACTTCCAAAAGGAGCACCTTTTATCGTCTTTAACTGTGCTGATTATGCAAACAATCCACAACTACTACTTGGACAGTTATTTGGGATAAAAAAAGGAGCTTACACAGGTGCCAGTGATCAAAAAGGGTTAATTGAAAAGGCACATGAAGGTATCCTCTTCTTAGATGAAGTCCATCGCCTGCCTCCAGAAGGACAAGAAATGCTCTTCACATTTATTGACCGCGGAGTATACCGCCGCCTTGGAGAAACAGAGAACGAGCGTAAAGCACAAGTATTAATCATTACTGCAACAACAGAAGAACCAAACTCATTTTTATTAAAGACATTTACAAGACGTATTCCAATGACCGTTACGCTTCCACCACTTCGTGAGCGAACGCATAAAGAACGCTTTGCTTTACTACAGCTATTTTTCACAAATGAAGCGATTCGTCTCCGAAAAGAGATTCATGTTAGTCCAAATGCAATGCGGGCTTTCGTTTTTTACAATTGTCCAAATAACATTGGCCAATTGAAAACAGATGTACAAATTGCCTGCGCGAAAGCTTATTCTGATTTCGTAACAAAGAAACGTGATTCTGTCGGTGTTTCAAGTACAGATTTACCTTGGTATATGAAAGAAGGACTATTTATTGAAAGAAAGAGCCGTCATCTATATCAAATACCAAATGAAACATTTGTATTTACAGGTGATGAAGGTTGGAGTAAGCATAAAACAGAACCGGAAGGAAGCCGTTCTTCCATTTACGATTATATCGACCATAAATACGAAGAACTTCAAGCACGCGGCATTGAAGAAGAAGAATTAGAATTACTAATAGAAAATGATATTCAAAGCTTTTTCGTCCAATATTTTAACCAAATGTCTAAAAAAACAAGTCATGAAAATGTTTTTAAAATTGTGGATCGTAATATCGTTTCCGTATGTGAAAAAATTGCGGAACTAGCTGAAAAACATTTATCTAAGACTTTTGATGAAAAAGTATTTCTCGCTTTAAGTTTACATGTACAGACAACTCTACAACGTTTACAAGGTGGGAAACAAATTCACAACCCACAATTAAATCAAATTCGTACGAAATATAAAGAGGCTTTTTCCGTAGCTATGCAATGTATTCAGCTGTTAGAGGAAGAATTACAAATAACAATGCCTATTGATGAAGCGGGCTTTTTAACAATGTTCTTCGTTGTTGATCCAATTCCTGCCTCACAAACAGAAGTGAAAGTATTAATATTAGCTCACGGTAATGGCATCGCAACAGAAATGGCAAACGTTGCAAACGAACTTCTCGGTATTGATGAAGTAACGGGTATTGATATGCCGCTTCATGAATCACCGAAAGATTTCTTAGAGCGTGTTAAAGTGTATATGAAAACACTTCAACATGTAAACGGGCTTCTCTTACTTGTTGATATGGGATCGCTCGCTTATATCGGTGATATATTAGAAACCGAGTTCAAAATTCCTGTACGTGTTCTTTCTATGACGAGCACACCGCACGCCCTAGAAGCTGCCCGAAAAGCTCAGCTCGGTTATTCATTAGATGCACTATATGAAACAGTGAAGAACTTAACACCGTTCTATTTAAACGTGCAGGAAGAAAAGAAACAGCCACTGTCGCCAATGAAATCCGTTATTTTAACAGCTTGTTTAACTGGTGAAGGAAGTGCTTTAGCAATTCAAAAAATGTTAGAGAACTATTTACGATTTGATAAAGACTTAATTGAAATTATTCCGATTAGCATCGTCCACGAAAAAGATTTAACGAAAATGATTGAAAACATTAAGAAAGAGCGCAATATCATTTGCATCGTAACGAATTTTAATGTACAAGTACCGTGCTTAACGTATCATTTCCAAGACATTGTGAACTACACAGCTATTCAGCCAATTCAAGAATTGATCACGTACGAGGAAACATATGCAAAAATGGCTGATATTCTTGAGCAACAAATGCAGCGTAATGATGGTGCATTGCTCATTAAAACAATTCGTTACGCATTAAATACAATTCAAGAACTCATCTCCTTGCAGCTAACCCCTGATAGTTTAATGGGTGTTATTTTGCATATGAGCTGTATGGTTGATCGTCTTCAAAAAGGAGAAAGTCTTCTCCCTCATCCTGAAAAAGACAAACGAAGACAAGATGAGTACTGGATGTATATGAAAGTGAAAAAAGCGTTGCAACCTATTGAAAATACATTTGAAATACAAATACCAGATGACGAAGTATTTTATGTAATGGACTTCTTTATCAAAAATCAACCTGTAAAAAATTAAACTAGGCGATTTTTTAAATATATCGATTTACCAACAGCACCCATTATAATTAGAAAAGGCTGTTCCAAAATGTTTTTGGACAGCCTTTTCGCTTACTTCTTTACTTCCCTTATTCTCCCCCTTATTTCTCCTTTTTTAAACGACTTTGTATGAACATTTACATACACATTTGCTTGCATTATTTCTTGAAGTAAGCTGTCAAATGCTCTCCCCTGTAAAGGCCCTTCAAAATCCTCCACTTTGGCTACACCAATAACGACTCCTTCATTCACACTAATTCCTTGCTTTAGCGGACCAAACAAACTTAAAATAACTGGACCAATTTGATCCTTTTTCCCTAAATGAATTTGGCATGATGTAACTTTTTCAATATTTTTCAATATGACCCGATATTGCAACTTCTTTAAATTCTCACTAAAAATGAACTCAGTTACACCATAAGCTTCTGTATTTACAGGAGGTATTTCCCTCTTCCCTGTTAACCTAGCAAAGAAATGTGTTGTCATACAGGCATTCTCCTTATATAAATTTCCCAGCACTACTTCTACTACTTTATGGTTTAGACATAATCATTTATGACTTTTTCAATTTATAATTACAATTAAAAGATTCACAAAATCTTTACATCAAAATCGTTTCTTTCACTTTACTGCCTCTTGTATAATGCACATAGAAAAACATTTTTGGAGGTTCTTTTGAAAAATAACAACTACTCTTTTCAAGCTCTTATAGAGATTTTTCTCGTATCATTTAAATTAGGACTTACTTCGTTCGGGGGCCCTGTCGCCCATCTCGGTTACTTTCATCATGAGTACGTACAAAAAAGAAAATGGATGGATGAACGAAGTTATGGGGACTTAGTGGCACTGTGCCAATTCCTTCCCGGGCCAGCTAGCAGTCAAGTTGGTATGGGGGTTGGATTATTACGCGGTGGATTATTAGGGGCCGTCATTTCTTGGATCGGCTTCACTCTACCATCTGTGCTCGTTTTAGTTTTCTTTGCTTCATTTCTTAACCAGTTCGAACTTGGTAGCACTGGCTGGATTCACGGACTGAAGCTTGTAGCAGTCGCAATTGTTGCTCATGCAATATGGGGAATGGCTCAAAAGTTAACACCGGACCGAAACCGTGCAACAATCGCAATTGTAACTGCCGCAATCGCCTTATTATGGCCAAGTAGCTGGACACAAGTCATTCTCATTATAGTATCTGGCTTTATCGGTTGGTTTTTATATCGCGATCAATCCGTTAGCCAAGCAAATAAAATAAACGTGCCTATTTCAAAAATGGTTGCAATTTCCTGTCTCATCTTATTCTTCGGACTATTAATACTACTACCAATGTTACGACCGTACTCTTATTTTATCTCTTTATTTGACAGCTTCTATCGCTCTGGTGCACTCGTATTCGGAGGAGGGCACGTCGTACTTCCCCTTCTTGAAACTGAGTTTGTACAAAACGGGATGATGACTAAAGAACAATTTCTAGCCGGATACGGATTAACACAGGCAGTGCCAGGACCACTATTTACATTCGCCTCCTATATAGGAGCAGTGCTAAATGGAACAATGGGAGCTACGATTGCAACCATCGCTATCTTTCTTCCTGCCTTCCTGCTCATTATCGGCGTTTTACCATTTTGGGACAGTGTAAGAAGGTTAACTTACATACAAGGTGCACTACTTGGAGTGAATGCAGCCGTTGTTGGTATTTTACTAGCAGCCTTTTATGATCCAATTTGGACGAGTACAATTATGAATTCCGTAGATTTCGTTTTTGCTTCTCTTCTTTTTTGTTTACTCGCTTTTTGGAAAACACCACCTTGGATTATCGTTATACTCGGAGCATTCGGTGGATATGTTCTGTCCATTTTATAAAGTGAAACTTTAATCAGAGGGGGTTTTGTCCACCCCCCTCTGATTATTAGCCTTCACCAATCGGGCTTTTACGGGCAGTTAATCTCCCACCTAACTTCCTTGCATTTGCCGAATTTTGAGGTGTGAGTCTTACTGCCCGTTAATGCGGGGTAAATCTAAAAAACGACGGCCCTATTTAGCCGTCGTTTTCCTATTAAAACTTCACAAGCTCCATTCCCTCAGGCAACTCGCTCTCCGTTAAAATACGCAATTCTTTCACACGATCCATTACGTAAGAAGAACGTTTCACAAGCTCTGGATCAATATAAGCTGGATGCACCATAATTTCTACCGTTTGTTCGTCCTGTACTCTTTCTTTTAACTTCACAAAATAATCTTCCTTCACACCGTCAGCGTAAAAATCACTGTAAAACACATCGGAAAATGGGTGCACAGCTCGCTCTTTCTCACAACGACGAATCGGAACATTATATTTACTTGCTAATCTCTCAAGAACATCATGTAAAATCGGTAACCCATGCACATGATGATGACTATCCAAATGGGTTGGTGCTAATCCGTACGATAAAAATTTCTCAATTTGAGCAGTCCATTCTCTTTCTACCTCTTCTGGATTTATATTCCCTCCCCATACGACGCTTTGTTTATGAAACAATCCATCATCGCTACTTACAAGTGATGGTATGTCCCCAAGAAGCGGTTCTCCTGCCGTTAATACAAGATGCACTCCTATCCCTAACGTTTTATACTCTTTCGCTAAACTTACAGCATGCTCTGTCCCTGGCATATTCATCATCATCGTCGTTGAGTTTACAAGTCCATTTATATGTCCAGCAATAATTCCATAATTCGTCCCTTCCGTAAGACCGAAATCATCTGCATTTACAATTAATTTAATCACTTATATCCCTCCTACTAATATAAGAAAAAAGCGGGCTAAATAGCGCCGCTTTACTTCTCTACTTTCTTAAAGAACTGTGGAAGATGTTCTTTATGTGCTTCCAACATTTCATCTAAAATTTGTTTTGCAACTTTATCTGATGGTACAAGTGGATTAATTGTCATAGCAAGTAGCGCCTTATGATAATCCCCTGTAATAGCAGCTTCAATTGTTGTACGCTCAAATGATTTAATTTGCTGTACTAAACCGCGAACTGATACTGGTAAATCTCCAACCGCAATTGGTTTTGGACCTTCCTTCGTAATAATACAGTTCACTTCAACAGCAGAATCATGTGGTAAGCTTGCAATTGCACCGTTGTTTCTCGTATTAACAGGTTGAATATCACCTTTATTATTGTAAATAGACGTAATTAAGCTACATGCTGCATCACTATAATAAGCTCCGCCGCGTTTTTCTAATTGTGGTGGTTTAATGTCTAAATTCGGGTCTTTATATAACTCGAATAAATCATTTTCTAATTGTTTTACTACTTCTGCACGTGTACCTTTTTCAATCGAAGCTTCTTTCTCTTCTTCTAACATTTCACGAGTTTTATAGTAGTAACGATGGTACGGACACGGAATAGCGCGTAGACCACGAATGAAATCTGGCTCCCAGTTAAGCGCAGCGATATTTTCCATCGTAATTTGCTTTTCTGGATCTGTTACAAGCTCTAATACACGATCCATTACACTTACACCATCTAAGTATACGTCTAATCCATATACCATATGATTTAAACCAGCGAAATCAACGTGCACGCGACTTGCATCTACTTCAAGCAATCTCGCAAGACCCATACGAATTCCGATTGGAACGTTACACAGACCAACTACTCTTTGAATGTTCGTGTAGCGAAGTACAGCTTCTGTTACCATACCAGCTGGATTTGCGAAGTTAATAAGCCATGCATTTGGACATAGTTCCTCCATGTCCTTACAAATATCTAAAATAACAGGAATCGTTCTCAGCGCTTTAAATAAACCACCAGGACCATTCGTTTCCTGACCAATTACATCATATTTTAATGGAATTGCTTCGTCCTTTGCACGTGCTTCTAATAAACCAACGCGAAGCTGCGTTGTTACGAAGTCAGCACCCTTTAATGCCTCACGACGATCAAGTGTTAAATGAATATCAATTGGTAAACCTGATTTTTTCACCATACGTTTCGCTAAGTTACCAACGATTTCTAACTTCTCTTTTCCCGCTTCAATATCTACTAACCAAATTTCACGAACAGGAAGCTCATCATAACGTTTAATAAATCCTTCAATTAACTCTGGTGTATAACTAGATCCACCGCCGATTGTAGCAATTTTAATTCCAGTCATGCTTTATTCCCCTTTCGCTTCTAGCTTTTTATAAAGGTCGATAAATTCTGCTGCTAATTCTTTTACTGTAATAGAATTCATTAAATGATCTTGCGCATGAATTAGAAGAACACTAATTTCTGTTTTTTCTCCTCTTGCTTCTGATTGTATGAGCTCTGTTTGGAAATGATGCGCTTCATTAATCGCTTCTTTCGCCTTTACCATCGCCTCATCTGCTTCCGCCATTTTCCCCTGTTTTGCGAATTGCAATGCCTCCATTGCATAGCTTCTTGCATTACCACTATTTAAAATCAATTGGAATGGAATTTGTTCTGCTGTAGTCATCATAATTACCGCCCTCTCTATAAGGTTCAACCGATTTAAATGCCCCTTCAGTTTGAACATGTCTATTAAATTATTATTTTATTAATCATAGTTTGGTGTTCTTGTAGATGTATTCCATCTTTTTGAACATGATATAAAGGTAATTGTTCTCACAGACAATATTGTCTGTGAGAACAATTTTTATGTTACATAGGTAAAGAATTACCATTTCCTTGTGCTGCTGCTTTTTCAGTACGAACAACAGAACGGTCACATAATACAACGAATGGGTAATAGATCACCATCGCAATCACAAAGTTGAATAACTGTAGAATTGCACCTGAAAGATGTCCACCTGTTACAAGATAACCACTAATAATTGGTGGTGTTGCCCATGGAATCATCGCAACTGTTTTTGGTACCCATCCAATAGATATAGCTGTGTAAGAAGTAATTACTAATACAATTGGTGTTATGATAAACGGTAAGAATAAAATTGGATTTAAAATAATTGGTGTACCAAATATTACTGGTTCGTTAATATTGAATGCACCTGGTCCAATTGATAAACGAGATACACCGCGTAATTGTGCACTTTTCGCTACAAGTAATACAACTACTAAGAATGCTAATGTTGCACCAGAACCACCTAGATACACGAAAGTATCAAAGAATGGTTTTGTAATAATGTTCGGAACATCAAATGCAGATGTGCCACCTTGGAATAACTTAATATTTTTCTCTAATGCCGGTAAGTATAATGGCTCAATAATACCACCAACGATATTTGGACCATGTAAACCGAAGAACCAAAGAAGATGAACAAGGAATACAATGACAATTGCACTTGGTAATGTCCCTGCTAAACTTTGCAATGGTAATTGGATCGTATTAAAGATGAATTCATGAACACTTGTACCAGCTAATTTCACTGCCAATTGAATACCTGCAACTGCTGTTAAGATAACAAATGCTGGCACTAAAGCTGCGAAAGATCTTAAAACTGCCGGTGGTACTCCATCTGGCATTTTAAAAGTAATTTCTCTTTGTACAAAGAAACGGAATACTTCAGTAACAAGAAGTGCCACGATAATTGCTACGAATAACCCTTGTGCACCTGTCCAAGCTAAGTTCAATCCGCCTTCTTTCGGTGTTGTTGGTGTAAGAATAATTAACGCACCAAATGAAATAATACCTGCTGACAAACCATCAACGCCGTAAGATTTTGCTAAGTTATAACTTGTTGTAAATGCTATGATTAGTGCTAGAATTGCGAAAGAACCGGTCCACATTCCACCGCCAACTTGTTTCCATGTTTCACCAAACAAACCTTTCATGAAATCTTGGAAAGCTTCAGATGGAAAACCATTAATTAGTGATGCAAGTGCACCAACTAAAATAAGTGGCATAACTGCAATAAATCCATCACGGATCGCAGCTAAGTGACGTTGCGATCCAATTTTACCAGCGACAGGAACAATATATTTCTCCATAAATGCAATAAACTTTTGCATTTCGCTTCCCCCCTAATTATTTTTTAAGTGTTAATGCGTGATCTAAAACTGCTTCTCCATTCATCATGCCGTAGTGCATTGGGTTAATAACATCGATCCCAACATTTTTCTCATCAGCAAGCGTTTTCATTGAAGAAAGCATGTAACGAACTTGTGGTCCTAGTAATAATACATCTGCTTCATCGATATTGTTTTTTACTGCATCCCCAGATACAGCCCAAATCTTTCCATCTAGACCGCGAGCTTTTGCAGCTGCTTCCATTTTTGTAACTAGTAAACTTGTAGACATCCCTGCTGAACAACATAATAAAATATTCATTTCTGAATCCCCCTTGTGTAGTATAAAAAATTTATGTTTATTTATTTATTTTTCTTTACGCTATTTATTAATGCAATTAGCGTGCCAACTTTTTAAAACGCCCAAAATCAGCGTTTTTTCGAGCAATTCTTTTGTGTGTTACCGCTTTCAAATAGTGTGTTATCGAAAAAACACACAGTGTGTTATAAAACAACACGCTTTTAACACATAACTGTATGAAAATAGATTAGTGTTTAGTTGTCTAGTTATGTTTAAAACAAAAAAACACTGAAAAAATTTTTTCAGCGAAAATTATTTCTTTATTTTAACCCACTATTTAGTGATGTAATGTTTCTCTTCCAATATAATGTGGTCTTCGTTTCTTAAAAACATAAAAAAACCTTGCATAAGCAAGGTTCATTCAGCTACTGACATCTTCCTATATAATTCTACAAACTCACTCGCCAATTCCTTCACTGTAATTGCGTTCATTAAATGATCTTGCGCATGTACCATCAGCAGGGTAACCTCTGTCTTTTCCCCGCCAGCTTCTTTCTGTATGAGCTCCGTTTGTAAGCGGTGCGCCTCTTGCAATTCATTTAAAGCTTCTTGTAGTTTAGCTTCCGCTTCCTTAAATTCACCGCGCTTAGCGCAATCAATTGCTTCCATTGAACAACTTCTCGCATTTCCTCCATGCAAGATTAAATGAAAAACTTTCATCTCTATCGTATCCATTTCAGTTATTTACTCCCCCTTTTCTTCCGCTACTTTTTGTTTATCCCATATTTTTAAGAATGGTAAATAAATAAAGAATGCAAGTGCAAAGTTAACGAGCTGCAAAACAACTCCTGAAATTTTCCCACCTGATCCTAAATATCCACTAAAGAGAATAGGTGTAGTCCAAGGTACAGCAGCTCCGCTCGGACGTGCAACCCATCCCCATTCCATTGCAAAATAAGAAACAATCGTTAATACGACTGGCACCAATATAAATGGAATAAGTAAAATTGGATTCATTACTATCGGCATACCAAAAGTCACCATTTCATTAATATTAAAAATACCTGGTGCAATCGACAATCGGCCTATACTTTTTAATTGCTGACTTCGCGCAAATAATAACATTCCTACAACTAAAGCAAGTGTTGCACCAGAACCGCCCATATAAATCCATAAATCAAAAAACTGCGCAGTAATCGTATTCGGTACGTCTTGCCCAGCCTGAAATGCAATTCGATTTTGATCCATTAATGACAACCAAATCGGACTCATTACACCACCAACAATTGCAGCGCCATGAATTCCGCACGCCCAAAGTACATGGACAACGATAACTGCGATTACTGCACCCCAAAGGCTAGCTCCCAGTACGCTAAGAGGCTCCTGTAGAAGCTTCCCTACAACATTATGAATGCTACCGAAAGTCGTATGTTCAAAAATCAATCTAATTATCCAAACAACCGTCACAACAATAAAACCTGGAATAAGCGCAGCGAATGAACGCGTTACTGCTGGCGGAACTGTCTCTGGCATTTTTATAATCATCTTTTTTTGAACAATAAATCGATAAATTTCAGTAGATATAATTGCAATAATCATCGCCACAAACAAACCTTGGCTTCCCATTAGTGCAGCTGGTATAACTCCATCTACAAGTACACTTTCCTTTGTATTTGGTATCATATACATAACTTGGAACGGTGTTGCAAGCAAAAATGATACAAGTGACAATGCACCAGATGCTAAAGCATCCACTTTATAATACTCACCAAGCCTGTAAGCGATTCCAAAAACAGCTATTAAAGACATTATATTAAAAGTTGCACTGACTGGGTACCCCAAAGCTTTCTGCCAATTCTCCCCAAACAAGCCTGCCATAAAATCATTATATCCTGGTATTGGTAAAGCACTAATTATAAGAAAAAAAGATCCAATAATCAAGAAAGGCATCGTCAAAATAATTCCATCACGAATCGCCTGCAAATGTCTCTGCTCGGCAACCTTTCCTGCTACTGGCATCACATATTTCTCTAAAAACCCAATCATCTATCCCACTCTCCTCATGGTTTCATTGACAAAGCTGCTTGCAAGATAGCTTCTCCATTACAAAGTCCGTAATGGACGGATTGAATGACATCAACAGGTATTCCTTTTTCCTTACATAACTCTTTCATTTTCGGTAATAAATAACGTACTTGTGGCCCAAGTAAAAGTACATCTGCATCATCAATATGATTTCGCACTTCTGAACCTGATACAGCCCAAATTTTCACCTCTATCCCCATTCCCTGTGCCGCTTTCTCCATTTTCGTAACAATCAAACTGGAAGACATTCCCGCTGCACAGCAAAGCAAAATATTCATTCCACTTCCCTCCCCTTTTTCTAAACCTAAGTTATGGCCCATCCCTTACCACCACTAGGTTACAAATATATATGTCTAGATTTCCTGCTGTATGCCGAGCTTAAAAACAAAAATTTCTCGGTTTTCACGCTATTCTATCTATCTGTATTTTCCTAGTAAAGAGGACCCTAACTCGCTATAATAATTCCGTATGATTTTTTTACAATCGATAGGAGGGTATATTAATGAAGGCATATCGCTTTCCACTTATTTTATTATCTTCCATCCTAATTGGTGGTTTCATTGGTTATTTCATGGGTGCTGATGCAGTTGCTTTAAAGCCGCTTGGTGACATTTTCTTAAACTTAATGTTTACGATTGTTGTACCTCTAGTTTTCTTTAGCATCGCGTCATCTATTGCCAATATGGATGGACTAAAGCGTTTTGGTAAAATTATGTCTAGTATGGCTGGAACTTTCTTATTTACAAGTATTTTAGCTGCTATTTTTATGATTATCATCGTGAAAGTATTCCCGCCAGCACAAGGTGTTGTATTAGAACTAACACAGCCTGATAAAGCTGAAAAAGCTGTTAGCGTCGCTGATCAAATTGTCGGTATCATAACAGTATCAGACTTTTCAAAGTTACTATCTCGCGAGAACATGTTAGCACTTATTTTCTTCTCTATCTTAATGGGGATCGCAACTTCAGCAGTTGGCGAAAAAGGAAAACCATTCGCTACGTTTCTACAAGCTGGTGCAGAAATTTCAATGAAAGTTGTATCTTTCATTATGTACTACGCTCCAATCGGACTAGCTGCTTACTTCGCAGCATTAGTTGGTGAATTCGGACCACAACTTCTTGGAACTTACTTCCGAGCGGCAATGGTATACTATCCAGCTTCTCTTATTTACTTCTTTGTATTCTTTACATTCTATGCATACCTTGCAGGTCGCAAACAAGGTGTACAAGTATTTTGGAAGAACATGGTTTCTCCTACTGTTACCTCACTTGCAACTTGTAGTAGTGCCGCAAGTATTCCGGCGAACTTAGAAGCAACGAAGAAAATGGGGATTTCTTCTGACGTTCGTGAAACAGTTGTCCTTCTTGGATCTACACTTCATAAAGACGGATCTGTTTTAGGTGGCGTATTAAAAATTGCTTTCTTATTCGGTATTTTCAACATGGAATTCGAAGGACCGAAAACATTAGCAATCGCACTTGTCGTTTCTCTATTAGTAGGAACAGTAATGGGTGCAATTCCAGGCGGGGGTATGATTGGTGAAATGTTAATCGTTTCTCTATACGGCTTCCCTCCAGAAGCGTTGCCAATTATCGCAGCAATCAGTACAATCATCGATCCTCCTGCAACGATGTTAAACGTAACAGGAGATAATGCTTGTGCCGTAATGACAGCTCGCCTTGTAGAAGGTAAGAACTGGATCAAAAATAAATTTGCTTAATATATACAAAGAGGATGCTCGTTTTGAGCATCCTCTTTTTTGTTGTGATTTGTCGAAACGTCGACATATTTGATTTTGCATCGATATAATTCCATCCCGCCACAAATTTGTTGCAATCTTCACAAATATTACACACCTCTCATCCCTCCTCCGTACTATAATCATGTATGGAAAAGGAGATGGACACGATGACACAAAGCGCACCAGAATTTAAAGTTTTGCAAAGCATTGCATTTCTTGCTGTCGTTTTGCAAAGTTCCTTATTATATACAATGAATCAAGGGAACATCTTACTTGAGCAATCCCTCATTATGGGTATGTTATTTAATCTCGCAAAGTTTTCAGCACCTGCATTCATATTTATCGTCGGATTTCACTTAATTCGGCAATATACGAAACAACTCGTTTATACAGAATATATTTATGAAAAAGCCTCACATTTACTTATTCCTTATTTCTTCTGGTCTATTCTTTACCTATTAACAACAAATGAAATCGTTACAATGCAAAGTGGAATAAAAAGTTTATTACTCGGAACGGCCGCACCTCATCTTTGGTACGTAATTATGATGTTCCAAATTCACTTATTGTTCCCTTTACTATGCACACTATTTTATTGGTTTCAAAAACGAACAGAAAATAAAAAAGACATATATAAATATATGACCATTTTCGCTTGTCTATATTTTCTTTTAATGTGGTACTCTTCCCACTACATTTTCAATGGAGAGAAATTGACTAACTCAACCATTTTACATTACACAGATCGTTCTTTCTTCTTCTATTCATTCTATTTCGTTATGGGAGGAATAGCAGCTGTAGCATTAAAAACTTGGCGCTTATTTGTAATGAAACATATCCCTCTTGTGACAATCTTATTTTTCGTTTTATTTTTATTTATCAATTATGAGTTATTTAGTTTTTATGGTGCAAACTCTATTCATTTAACTGTTTCTACCTATTTAAAACCATCAATGTTTCTATATATTGTATGCGAAATTATCATACTATACGTGCTATCTATTACAATTGTACAGCGACGTGGTTTCTTATATAAAGCTTTACGATTTATCGGGAATTACACGTACGGTGCTTATTTAGCTCATTTTTTCTTCTTGCAACTATGCACAAAATTTCTTTCCTTATTCGCCCTGCAAGAAAACACAATATTATATAGCCTATTACTATTTATAGTAACGGCCACAATTTCTCTTGCAACTATGTTTATTGTTAGCATACTACCATTTCACACGTGGATTACAGGACCTTCGCCTACAACGAAGATGAAATGGACGAGGATTTCAATCCGAAAGAATCATGAAAAAGTATTTAAACAATATCTCTGATATAATAATGTTTCATATGAGAAAAGAAAGTGAGAGACAGCTATGATCAATCAAGTTGGACAAATTATGTTATATGTAAACAATCAAGATGAGGCAGTACAATTCTGGACAGAAACAGTAGGATTCCAAATCATTGCTGAAGAAAATAACGGACAAGGATTTCGCTGGATTGAAATCGCTCCAACAAAAGAAGCAGCAACAAGCATCGTCCTTCACGATAAAGCGTTAATCGCAAAGATGCAACCTGAATTAAACTTAAATACCCCTTCATTAATGTTCTTCTCTAATAACCTAGATCAACTCTATAAAGATCTTTCTGAGAAAAACGTCACAGTTGGGAAAATTATGAACTTACCTACAGGTAGAGCATTCAACTTTGCTGACAGCGAACAGAATTACTTTGCAGTTATGGAAAAGAAATAAGAAAAAGCTATCCGAAAAGGTCGTAATGAAACCTTTTGTACGGATAGCTTCTTTATATTATGAAACTTGCTCTGCATTCGTTTCCTTATGCTGTATATGACTCGTGATCCAGGCAATTCCACCAGCGACAACAAGATAGCATAATAAAATTAAAATTTGCATTCGTAATTGCGACCAATCCCCTAACGAGATAACATCTTGTAATCCTCTAAGAGAATGAGACATTGGGAGAAACTGTCCAATTTTGCTAAGCACTGCTATATTTAACTCTCCTGGGAAAGTACCTCCACTCGTCGCTAATTGAAGGACGAGAAGCGTTACCGCTGCAAATTTCCCAACAATGCCGAATACCGTTACTAACATAAGAATAAATGTCATGAACGTAAAGGAAATAATAATACTTGATAACACGAACAGTGGTACACTTGCGACTTCTAATTTCATAAATCCAAGCACAACCGCATCTACAAGGAATGCTTGAATTAATCCAATTAAATATACTAAGCCTAATTTATTTATAAAATGTACCGTCCCGCTTACCTTCATATTTTGCCTACGTCCAAGAGGTAAAATATTCGATGCCATAATTCCACCGACATAGAATGCCAGTGATAAGAAATATGGCGCAATTCCTGAACCGTAGTTAGGTACGTCAGAAACAGTTGACTTCACTAATTGAACTGGCTCTGAGAACATCGCATTACGCGCATCATCATTACGAACATTCGCTATCTTCTCTGCGCCTTCTCCCAATTTCGTAGAAAGTTCCTTCGCACCATCGTCGAGCTTAATAAGTCCATCTGTTAACTTTCCAGCGCCATTATTTAGCTCCGTTCCGCCACTCGCAAGATGATTTACACCTTCTTGTAATGATGTAAATCCATTTCCCCACTTCGTGAATCCATCAGCTAAATTTGCCGCACCATCTGCTACTTTTTTTGTTCCACTCGTCGCTTCATTTAATTTAGCTCCGAATGTATTCATACCTTCTTCAATCTTATGCTGCCCGTCAGTTAACTTCCTCGCACCTTGCGTCAATTGTTGTTGACTAGCATTTAATGTATTTGTTGCTTTAGCTAATCCGCTAGAAGTAGCAACAATTTGCTGAAAGGCAGGGTCTTGCTGTACTTCTGGATGATTTTTCGCGTACTCTTCTAATTGCTTTTTGACCGCATTTGCCGCTTCATCTGCCTTAGCCTGTCCCTCCGCTAACTTTTCATTTCCGCTTATCCATTCATTTGTTCCAGCACTTAAATTACTAACTCCTTCTTGTAGCCCTTTCTCACCTTCCGTTAGCAACTCCATTCCATTATGAAGAGATGTTGCTCCCTGGCTCAGTTCATTCGCTCCTCCGGTTAACGCCCCTTGGCTAGCCGCAAGCTTATCGCTACCTTCTTTCAACTGATTTGCACCATCACTTAAACGGTTAATACCACTAGAAAGCTCATTAATTCCGTTTTTCGCGTCTGTCGTTCCCTCATGCAATTTTCCAGCACCATTACTTGCATCATTCAAACCTTGCGCCAAATCTTGAAACTTTGAAAAGACACCTTCTGTATAAGACTTTGTAATGCTATTTGAGATTTTTGTTTTCATATTTTCAACAGCTGTCGTTCCAATTTGAGCTGCTACAAGGTTTTTACCTGGATTTACTTTATATTGTAGCTGTGCCGGCTCTGGTTTCTCATCCATTAGTGTACTTACCTTTTTCGAGAAATCTTCTGGAATTGTAACGACCATATAATATTTATCTTCTTTTAACCCTTCATCGGCATTTTTTTCTGATACGAAATGAAAAGCTAGTTCCTTGTTTTCTTTTAAATTTTTTACAAAATCGTCTCCAGCGTGGATCGCTTTTTCATCCATCACAGCACCTTTATCTAAATTAACAACCGCAACAGGTAATTTATCTAATCGTCCGTATGGATCCCAATATCCAGCTAGAAAGAATCCCGCATAAATTAAAGGAACAATTAGTAAAAAAATTAAAGCGATACGTCCATGTTTATGATTCCACATCGCCTTCCAATCTTTAAATATAAGTTGAATTCCCTTCATGAAAAATACTCCTTCTTCTAATTTAACACTCTTCGAATGGTTTAACAGATTTACTATACACGTCACCTTTCATACTGTATAATACATCTTTAATTATCAATTCATTCCTTTTGGTCTATAGAAAGGAGATTCAAAATGGAACTTCTTCAATTAAAATATTTTCAAACTGTTGCACGGTTAGAACATATGACGAAAGCTGCCGAAGAATTGCACATTGCACAACCTTCACTCAGCAAAACAATTGCTAGACTAGAAAAGGACTTAGGTGTCCCTTTATTTGATCGCCAAGGTCGAAAAATTACACTAAACTCTTTCGGAAAAGTATTTTTAAAGCGAGTAGAACGTATTTTTCATGAATTAAGTGAAGGAGAACGAGAAATTAAAGATTTAGCAGAATTACAACAAGGCTCTATTACACTAGCCGTTTCTATCCCGAGAATATTACCGGAACTCCTCGGTTCTTTTTTATTAGAACATCCTAACGTACGATTCCAACAATTCCTCGCATCTACTCCTTCTATGAAACGGCAACTAGATGATAAGGAGATTGATTTTTGCATTTCCTCTGTGCCAATTGAAGGAGAAGAAATTGTTTGGGAACCACTTATCACAGAAGAAATTTTCTTAGTCGTCCCTTCAGGCCATCGATTATCAAACCGCGAAAGCATTCATCTGCATGAAGTAAAAGACGAGCCATTCATTAGTATGAACACTGGTTACGGATTCCGACACTTAACAGATGTATTTTGTAACGAAGCTGGTTTTACTCCGCATATCGCGTTTGAAGTAGATGAACCAACCGTTATTAGCGACCTTATTAAACAAGGTCTTGGCGTCGCCTTTGTCCCAAGCTTAACTTTATTGAAAAACTCTACTTTAGCATCAAATAAGCTACGTATTATTGAACCCAATTGCGAAAGAACAATCGGCTTAAGTTGGTCAAAGAAACGTTACTTATCAAAAACTGCCCAGCAATTTCGTAAGTTTGTTATCAAGTACTTTTCTACTATTAGTACATGAAATTATAGCGACTTATCAACAAATAACAACAAACATAAAAAGGTGCCATCCCCTAGGATGGCACCTTCTATTTCTTACTCTTCTCCAGTTCCATTTCAGCTAGAAGTGGCAATACATTATCGAATATATGTGTATTATTATTTTCACCTGTTACATATCCACCGTAATATCTACTAAATACATTATCATTTCGGAATGTAGTCATCCGTTCATACAATTCCTTAGCAAACTTTGTATCACCTGTTTGTAGTACATACAAAATAGTTAAACCGTAAGAGGCTGGTGATTCATAATTCACAGCTTGTTTTCCCGTTTCTAAGTTATAGCGACCGTATAACTTTCCATCCTCGTGGAATTTCTTCTTTATAAATTCCAAATAAGCATCTGATGAAAGACCACCTAGACTACGATGGTAAGCAACGTACGATTGATCAATAAGATTCACTTCTTTATCATACGTAAATGTACCATCTTCTTTATACTCTTTCGGAAATGCCCAACCGTTTCTCGGATAATTAGCTAAAAACTGAACAACTTCCTGATATTGTTCAGCAGAAATTTTTCCGTACCTTTTCATATAAGAGAATGCATGAGGATTTATGTAAGATGTTGTTGTAAATTTATTTTGTCTACCTGCATCTACGTCATAATAATCAACATAATAATTATCTTTTTTATTATACCGAAGTACAGCATCGCTCAATTGATCTGCCAAATGTTTATAACGCTCTTCCTTGTACATTTCATAAGCCCGATATAATTGTTCAATAATACGAAGGTCATCTATAAGTGCATTTGTGGCTGACTGCATTTCCCCTTTTTCAGAGATTTTCCATAAAACGATATGATCCTTATGTACAAAATAATTTTGAATGACCTTTACTTGTTCATCGAATAATGCTTGATCATCTTTATCCAGCGTATACTGTAACCATAATCCTGCCGATTCCGATAAAGCTTCGTGGCCTTTCGCCTCACCTGTTCCTGCCTTTGTATCTGCTAAACGGTACGTTGCAAGTGTCCCATTTTCATTTACCATATGCCTTAAAATAAAACGTTCCGTACGATTTCCTTGTAAAGCCGCCCAAAACACACTTCCTCCTAAAGCAAGTAAGACAATAATTCCAATCCCTATATATACACGTTTTCGCAAACTTTTCACCTCCCTAGTAAGACTAACCTTAATTTTATTAGAACATACACAAATATAAAAAAGACAATCCTTTAGATTGTCTCCTCCATTATCCTTCACAAGCTTCTTTAGAAGGTCTATATAGCGATTCCACAAGTCGATCGTATTCACGACGCGTAATTTCTTTATTATACAACTTTAATAATAAATCTCTATGCTCTTTTGAAAATGCCATCTTTTTAATGACTTCAGGATACATAAGACACCCTCTCCATTTCACATAAACTTCTTCATTCTATAAACGTAACACGCCTAAACAGAACTTATGTTCGCATAAAAGATTATAAAATATTACCGATTTTTATATTTCTTTCTCTTTCGAATATTTCAAAATCATATTACCATACTCACTTTTTAAATACACACATATTTTTGGTAGTTTTTTTGAATAAATCTTCCAATTCAATCAGAAAATAATGGCAAAAAGAGAAGAGGAGCATACATATGGATACTGTAACATTAGCAAGGGCCTTTTTCGGTTCTTCACTAGCATTCCACATTATCTTTGCAACGCTTGGAGTCGGACTGTCTTTAATGATTTTTATAAGTGAAATATTGTATCACTGGAAGAAGGATTCTGACTATGCCATTATGGCAAAAAGATGGACAAAGGCTTTTGCCATCCTTCTCGGTGTAGCAATTCCAACTGGAACAATTGTAGGTGTGCAAATTTCACTTCTTTGGCCTGGCTTCGCCAAAATTGTTGGTCAAGTTATTTCCGTTCCCTTTCAAATTGAGATTTTCGCCTTCTTTTTGGAAGCTTTATTCATGTCTATTTACGTATATGCAGCTGATAAACTACCTCCATTTATGAGGTTAGTCTCGCTCTTTTTCGTTATGCTTGGTGCCACTGCATCCGCCGTGCTTATTACATCAGCAAATACATGGATGAATACACCAGCGGGCTTTTCAATGAGTCCGGATGGCTCAGTTTTTAACGTTGATCCGTGGAAAGCTTTCTTTAATCCGAGCTTTGGTACAAGTGCATTCCACGTTGTTATTACGGCATATGCAACTGGAGCAGCAGTTATCGCCTCTATCGCCGGATTTAAATTATTGAAACGAAATATAAGCGCACGTGAAATTGCTTATCATAAAAAAGGATTACTTTTAGGACTTGTCGTTACTTTCATTACTGGTGCTACGATGTGGCTTTCAGGGCACGAATCTGCTATCGCCTTACATAAACATTCACCCGAAAAACTAGCATCTGCTGAAGCTTTATTTGAAACGACATCACATGCTCCTCTATCAATTGGCGGGGTTGTTGATCCTAATACCCTTGAACTAAACTATGCACTCGAAATTCCAAACATGCTCAGCTTATTAGTAGGACTCGATCCTAGTACCGTCGTAAAAGGGCTAAATGAATTCCCGCAAGAAACGTGGCCACCATTTTATACACATACGCTTTTTAATTTAATGGTCGGCTCTGCTACATTTACCTTTGCTGTCGCAGCTATTGCCCTCATGTATTGGTACTTTGTTTATCGAAAAAAAGGAGCGGAGTTACCGAAATGGCTTCTTTGGGCGACTGCTGCATGTGGACCTGTTATGATGCTCGGGATTGAATTCGGATGGATTTTCAGTTGTAGTGGTCGCCAACCATGGACAATTTATGGCATGCAACGTACGTTAGATGCTGCTACACGTGCCGATTTCGTCGGTCCTTTATTTGTCCTATTCATCATTTTATACATCGGACTCGCTATTTTAACAGTCTTTGTACTACGGACATTCTTTAAGAGACATCCGCTAAAGAACGATTTACATCAACAAGGAGGCGATTCTCGTGCATGAGGAAAGCATTGCAATCATCATCTTATGGGCTCTTATTTTCGTATATAGTATATTAGGGTCCATTGATTTTGGAGCTGGTTTTTGGGGCATGGTATACGCTAAACATCCGACACTCGCTGCAAAGCTTGCCAATCGGTACTTATCACCAACTTGGGAAGTAACAAATACGTTTCTCGTCTTTGTCGTAGTCGCTTTTCTCGGTTTCTTTCCAAAAGCAGCCTTTACCCTTGCAACGGTTATGTTTGTACCAGTTATGTTAATTTTAGTACTCGTTGCGATTCGAAGTACATTTATGGTATTTGCTTACTCTTTGCCGAAATACCAACATCTTCTTCGTATTATTTCAGGTATTACTGGACTCTTAATTCCAGCTCTATTAATTACCGTTCTACCCGTCACAGAGGGCGCCTATATTACAATGTCTGAAGGAAAAGAAGTGCTCCTTTATGGAAAGCTTCTTTCTAGCCCCGTTATATATTGTTATATGCTCTTCGGACTAACATCGGAACTATTTCTCTCTTCTCTCTTCCTTGCTGATTTTGCGAGAGAACAAGGTTCTGAAGATACGTACCGAATTTATAGAAGAAATGCCATCATACTTGGTCCCGCAACGCTTGTTACTGCTATTATTGCTCTCGTTGTAATGGACCCTAAAACACACTGGCTTATGCAGGGATTAATAAAACAATTCCCATGGTTTACAGTTTCTATCGTTTTATTTGTTATCGGCTATTCCTCCCTTTGGTGGACAAATAAGAAATACAACACACTAGGCTTCCCTCGTATTGCAGTTTTAGCTGTTGTCGCTCAGTATGCATTTGCAAGCTACGCTTACGGCGTCGCACATTTACCATATATCATTTACCCAGATGTAACTGTATTTACAAGCTTTACGACGACCGAAACATTTTATGCATTGCTTATTCTTTACGCAATCGGGATTGCAATTTTACTACCAGGATTTATTTTCTTCTGGAATTTATTCTTGAAGGATCGAACTTTTTTGAAGGAAAAATAATAAAGTGAAACTTTAATCAGTGGGGGTTTTGTTCATCCCCCACTGATTATCAGCCCTCACCAATCGGGCTTTTACGAGCAGTTGATCTCCCACCTAACTCCTTTGCTTTACAGCCGAATTTTGAGGTGGGAGTCTTACTGCCCGTTAATGCGGGATAGATGAGGGGCATTCAAACATAGAATGCCCCTCATTTATTAGACACCTCTCCTAATAGTTATTTCACTACTATGCATACTTGCCTTATATCTAAAAAAACACATATTCACATCATTCCATTATACGTCTAGTTCTTCTTATTTTTTGCTGAATATACTACCAGTACAAACTTGAGACAAGCCACGTTTGTTCAAGGGAAAATAGAAGCCCCCTTTGCTACCGTCTTAGCAAAGGGGGCTTCTTCTATATTTAAGCTAGGTACAGTGTGATCAATCAAGTAAAGAGGTGTAACTTATTATTGATATAAATGACTACCAGTTTCTTTAAATTGTTCTGCCTTCTCTTTCATTCCTTTTTCAATTGCTTCTGTCGTTTCTAAATCATTTTCTTTCGCATATTCACGAATATCATGTGAAATTCTCATACTGCAAAACTTCGGTCCACACATCGAACAGAAATGAGCTGTTTTCGCCCCTTCTGCTGGCAACGTTTCATCATGATACTCCATCGCACGTTCAGGATCTAAAGATAAATTAAATTGATCGCGCCAACGGAATTCAAATCGCGCTTTTGAAAGTGCATCATCACGCTGATGAGCCGTTTTATGCCCTTTCGCAAGATCGGCCGCATGCGCAGCAATTTTGTACGTAATAACCCCTTCACGAACATCATCTTTGTTCGGCAAACCTAAATGTTCTTTCGGTGTTACATAGCAAAGCATCGCCGTTCCAAACCAGCCGATCATCGCTGCACCAATTGCTGATGTAATATGGTCATAACCTGGTGCGATATCAGTCGTTAACGGCCCAAGTGTGTAGAACGGCGCGCCCTGGCAAATATCAAGTTCTTTCTCCATATTCTCTTTAATTAAATGCATCGGTACATGCCCAGGTCCTTCGATCATAACTTGCACATCATGTTTCCAAGCAATTTTCGTTAATTCACCAAGTGTCTCAAGCTCTGAAAACTGTGCTTCATCATTTGCATCTGCAATGGAACCTGGACGTAACCCATCTCCAAGAGAGAACGAAACATCGTACTGCTTCATAATTTCACAAATTTCTTCAAAATGAGTATATAGGAAGTTTTCTTTATGATGGAATAAACACCACTGCGCCATAATAGAACCACCACGGGAAACGATACCTGTCGTACGCTTTGCAGTAATTGGAATGTAACGAAGTAATACACCAGCGTGAATCGTAAAGTAATCAACGCCTTGCTCCGCTTGCTCGATTAACGTATCGCGATACACTTCCCACGTTAAATCTTCTGCAATCCCGTTTACTTTTTCAAGCGCTTGATAAATTGGCACTGTTCCAACTGGTACCGGAGCATTACGAATAATCCACTCACGTGTTGTATGAATATTTTTACCTGTAGATAAATCCATAATCGTATCCGCACCCCAGCGCGTTGCCCATGTCATCTTCTCTACTTCTTCTGCAATGGAAGACGAGACAGCTGAGTTTCCGATATTTGCATTTACCTTCACGTGGAAATTACGTCCAATTATCATCGGTTCTGCTTCTGGATGGTTAATGTTGGCCGGCAAAATTGCGCGTCCTTCCGCAATTTCCTTACGAACAAACTCTGGCTCTACCCCTTCACGAATCGCAACATATTCCATCTCAGATGTAATAATGCCATTACGTGCATAATGCATTTGCGTAACATTTGCACCTTGCTTCGCTTTAAGCGGCTTGCGATTCATTTGCGGGAAAACAGGTGTATGTTTTGAAGCCACCTTTACACCGTCATCCTCGGGTTTAATTTCGCGCCCTTCATAAGCTTCCACATCACCACGCGTGATGATCCAAGAGTGGCGCGGCGTTGGAATCCCCTTTTCCAGCTCCACTTTATACTCAGGATCCGTATAAGGGCCACTCGTATCATACACACGGATTGGCGGATTTGGGATGCCGTTCGTGTCGCTTTGTTCAATCTCGCGCATCGGTACTTTCATACCTTCACGTGGTCCATCCACATATACTTTTTTACTCCCTGGTAAACTCGATTTCAATTCAATTTGCTCAGCTGAAACAGACTGTTTCATAACCTTTATTGCCCCCCTGTTCGTGACAAGGACGAGATATGGCCAGCGTATGCCAAAATAAAAAGAGCCAGGTCCATAAAAAAATAAGGACCTGGCTCATAAAGACATAATTATGTAAAGCCGTTAACTTCCCTACGCTGGTACGAGCCAGATCAGGTCCAAAGGGTTAAGAAGTTCACACGCTTCTCTCTCAGCCTACGCATACGTTAGGCACCCCTAGTTTATCACTGATTTAATTTTCAATACTTTCCCATCATACACGATAATCTGAAAAATGCAAAGGTTAATTCTTTTATTGTTTACGGAATCATCCAAGTCAAATAATAAGCCTGCACATACGTCATAATCCCAACAATAATAACGAAGAATAAACTATGCTTCACCGTGAAACGGAACAGATCTGATTCTTTCCCAGCAAGACCAACTGCCGCACAAGCAATCGCAATCGATTGCGGAGAAATCATTTTACCTGTTACACCACCTGTTGTATTTGCTGCAACGAGAAGCACTTCAGATACGCCAACTTGCTGCGCTGTGATTGCTTGTAAATTCGAGAACAGTGCATTCGCTGACGTATCTGATCCTGTTAAGAATACGCCAATCCAGCCTAGGAATGGTGAGAAGAACGGGAATAATCCGCCAGTTCCTGCTAGCGCTAACGCTAATGTAGAAGATAAACCAGAATAGTTTGCGATAAATGCGAATCCTAATACGAATCCGATAGATAGAATTGGCATTTTCAGTTCGTTTAATGTTTCTTTAAATGTTGCTACTGCATCTTTTGCACTCATTTTCAAAATAAAGATAGAAATGATACACGCAATTAAAATCGCTGTTCCAGTCGCTGATAAAATATCTAATTTCAAGATTGCTTCATAAGGTGTTGGTTTATTTACAATAGGCTCTGCTTTCATTACTAAATTGTGCAAGCCTGGAATTTCAAACTTAAATACAAGACTTTCTAAAGCGCCGCCTGGAGCGAATAATGCTTTAAAGAAACTTTGGCTCCAAATGACTACCATCACAGTTAAAATAATGAACGGAGACCATGCTTTTACTACTTTTCCTACTGTTAGTTTCGGCATAGATGTCACCGTCGTTGCTGCTACTTCGCTATTCGCTTCTTTAGACTGATAAATTTCTTTCGGCTGCCAAACTTTTAAGAATAGCGATAAACTTACTAAACTTACAAGTGCTGACGTAATATCAGGAAGTTCTGGCCCTAAAAACGTCGCTGTAATAAACTGTGTAATTGCAAATGAACTACCCGCTACAAATAAAGCAGGCCACGTTTGTCTTACTCCTTTAAAACCGTCCATTAAAAATACGATAAAGAATGGAACAAATAAAGATAAGAATGGTAATTGATGCCCAGCCATTTGTCCGATTTTATGCGGATCAATGCCTGTTACTTGTCCAGCAACTGTAATCGGAATCCCCATTGCCCCGAACGCTACTGGTGCAGTATTTGCGATTAAACAAAGACCTGCTGCATATAAAGGATTTAATCCAAGACCTGCAAGAAGCGCTGCCGTGATCGCTACTGGTGCACCAAATCCTGCTGCCCCTTCTAAAAATGCTCCAAATGAAAATCCGATTAAAATAACGAGTAATCGATGGTCATTTGTAATTGATAATACAGATGCACGAATGACATCAAATTGACCTGTTTTCACAGATATTTTATATAAAAATACCGACATAATGATAATCCAAGCAATTGGCCATAATCCGTATAAGAAACCATACCCGGTTGCTGCCATTGCCATTGTGAACGGCATTTTATACGCAAATAACGCCACCAAAATTGTTAATACAACTGTAATAAATCCTGCCACATACCCCTTCATGCGGAAAACTGCTAAAGCTAAGAAAAAAAAGATAATTGGAATAAGTGCGACCGCTGCGGAAATCCAAATGTTACCGAATGGGTCATAAACTTGTGTCCATGTGTTCATTGTTCTCTCCCCCTCAATAATCCCCTTTTAAATAAAATATAACCTTATCAATAGACTATCAGGTCATCATACCTTTCATCCTAAAAATAAAAAACGTTTAAGAAAACGTTTTCACTAAGTTTCATTTCTACTTTAACATATCATTTTCCATTAAAAAAGATTTTTTTGAAAATTTTATTATCTCGCGTGAAAATCTTACAAAAACGTCACGTTCTTGTAAGGTTCATCGATAGGAAGCTAGACAAATTTCCTGCATAATAAAAGTATAACAACGGACATTATTTATGAGGTGATATATATGAACGGAAACAAAATACTAGCAGCTTTATCATACTTTAGTGTACTATTTACGCCTATCTTATTCCCTATTATCGTTTGGATTGTAGGCGATTCTGAAACAAAGCCACATGCGAAACGAGCTCTATGGACACACATAATTCCAAGTATCGCTACATTTATCGGTTTAATGATTCTAGGAATTATGGGCGTTGGATCTGAACAACCTGATGTAACATTTGGAATCGGAGCAATGATTGTCTTATGTATTTGCGGAATCATTAGCTTATACTACTTCATTTGGAACATCGTAAAAGGTATTAAAGTACTGAAAGCTTAATTTTAAACAAACGTTTAATTAAAAAAGGACACTTGCAATTTGCAAGTGTCCTTTTTCCCGCTATTTGCGGGCAGTAAGACTCCCACCTCGAAATTCAGCTGGAGCAAAGAAGTTAGGTGGGAGATCCACTGCCCGTAAACACCCGATTGGTTCAACTAATAATCAGTGGGGGATGCCCCCACTGATTAAAGTTTCACTTTATCTTCTGCGTTTCTTCTTTTTTCTCATCATTTTCTTTCGGCGCGTATTCACTTTATCCGCTATAATATGGAGTGTACTCGCCACAACAATTCCCATTACAAACGTTACAATTTCAACTTCATGTTCCTTCGCAATCTCTATTAAATTTCCGTCCAATGCTATTACATTTAATAGGAATAAAAACGGAGAAAACACGATTAACATGTATGCAATACGAATAATATCACCAATTATAATCGTATGTGTGAAAAAGGAACGATGGGGCATTACGCTCCTATATGGATACCAAAAAATGCGGAGGAATCCCCATTTATTATACGCATTACTGTACGTATCTAAATCCGGTGTTAAAAATGAAGTACCTACTAAAAAGCCAATTGCAAAAGTTAATAAAAAATCAAAATTTGTTAATCCATACGAAAAGAGCATAAACAAAACAACTGGAAGAGATATTAAGTTTATTTTCGTATGCGTTCTTCCTGATGGCATAATGCACTTCCTCGCTTACGTTCGCCCTATCATCCTATGACAGTTCTCACCTATTGATCTAATTTTTGATCGATAAATGATGTGTCTATATCCGAACTAAACCATTCTGCCAACTTCACTCGTGCCTTATCTTTCACATCTTCATTTACGTATATCGATGCTTGTAATAGTGCGGCCGTTAACGCACCCAAATCATCCGTATAACCAATTCCAGCAATGAAATCCGGGATTGCATCAATCGGTGCAATGAAATAAGCAAGTGCTCCAATTACAATAATTTTCACTCGTTTTGGAACATCAGGTCTTTGCAAAACGTAAAACAATAATAAACTCGCATAAATTACCGACTGCCCTGCCTGCTTTGCAACATGTTTTATTTTCTTCCAAAACGCTTCAGCTGAAAATTTTTGTTTCATTCAAAAGCCTCCCCATTCTTCAAAAGAAATAAGCTACAATATGTTATTGTTATCAGTAAAAGTTCATCAAAATTACACATAATCTATCAATGAAATTTTATTGTAACAAACAAACTCCAAAAGAACAAGTGTTCGTTAATTTTTCCGTATTTTCCTTCATATAATAGTTTTCTAGTCAGCCACCTAAAACTCTTTATTCCATATTTCTCAACAAAAAACTTTCAATTTTTGTTATATATTCTAGTTGACGAGCATATAAACGAATGTTAAAGTTTTCTCTGGTAGTGACAAACCACATACAAAAAATGTAAAATGTTATAGTGTTTCTCAGAAATGAATTTTGTTGTATAATACAGAAATGACGTTATGCTTATGAGCAACACAAGAAACCAAAAAGGGTATGCATAGTTAAAGTCGTATATGGGTGAATATAGAAACTCTAATTATGGCCAAGAAAACTATGTATTTTTTATTTTAACATTTTTCGCTCCAAAATCGACCAAGCCTGATAGAGAAAGGGTGGAAGTGAATGAAAGAAACCATGAAATCACAATTTCAAAATGTGCGTTTCACTTTATTCGTAGCTTTGGCCGTATGGCTAAAAACCTACATCATTACACGCACAAGCTTCGATTTAAAACTTGAATCTTTTATGCAAGAATTCATTTTATTCATTAGTCCATTAGCAGCATCATTACTGTTTGTGGGTCTTGCATTATTTGCAAAAGGGAAAAAACGGAACTATATAGCACTGGGAATTAATTTTGTCTTAACGTTCATTCTTGTTGGTAACGTAATGTTCTACGGATTCTACAATGATTTCGTTACTTTACCAGTACTAGGACAAACATCTAATTTCGGGAGTTTAGGTTCTAGTGTGAAAGAATTATTGAACTTCAAAATTATCCTTGCATTTGCGGATATTATCGTATTCTTCATTCTATTGAAGAAGAAGAAAAATTTTGCACCGACAGAGCGTGTAGCACGTCCGATGCGTTCCCTATACTTCGTGTCAACAGTTGCTATTTTCTTCGCAAACCTAGGACTTGCAGAAACTGAACGTCCAGAACTATTAACTCGTTCATTCGACCGCGTTATGCTTGTTAAAAACTTAGGATTATACGTACACCAAGTATATGATCTTGGCTTACAAGCAAAATCAAGTTCACAAAAAGCATTTGCTGATGGTAGTAAATTACAAGAAACAGAAAACTACGTGAAAACAACACAAAGTAAACCAGATCCAAATATGTATGGTGTTGCAAAAGGGAAAAACGTAATTGTTGTCTCTCTTGAATCATTACAAACATTTTTAATTGGTGCGACAGTTAACGGACAAGAAGTTACACCATTCCTAAACCAATTTGCGAAAGAAAGTTATTACTTCGATAACTTCTTCCATCAAACTGGACAAGGTAAAACATCTGATGCTGAATTCTTAGTAGATACTTCACTATATCCACTAGACCGCGGTGCTGTATTCTTCACACACGGTAACAACGAATATACAGCAACTCCAGAAATTTTGCGTCAGCAAGGGTATCACACATCAGTATTCCACGCAAACAACGCAACATTCTGGAACCGTAATATTATGTATCCGGCACTTGGTTATGATCGTTACTACAACGAACTTGACTACAAGATTACGCCAGAAACAAAATTAAACTGGGGACTAAAAGATATCGAATACTTCGATCAGTCTATCGATATGTTAAAACAAGTGAAGCAACCGTTCTATACTCGCTTCCTTACTTTAACAAACCATTACCCATTCACTTATGATGACAGTACGAAATTAATCGACGAATACAATTCTGGTGATGGAGTATTTGACCGTTACATGGTAACAGCTCGCTACTTAGACGAAGCGATGAAACACTTTATTGAACGTCTAAAAGCAGAAGGTCTTTATGACAACTCTGTAATTGTATTCTACGGTGACCACTATGGTATTTCTGAGAACCATAACCGTGCAATGGCACAGTTCTTAGGAAAAGAAGAAATTACTACATTTGACCATATGAACTTACAAAAAACACCGATGTTTATTCACGTTCCAGGTCAAAAAGAAGGTAAAACAATTTCAAAACCAACTGGTGAAATTGACATTAAGCCAACTATTCTAAATTTACTTGGTGTAGATTCTACTAATGACGTTCGATTTGGTCATGACGTATTCTCACCAGATAATAAAGGATTTGTTGTTCTTCGTGACGGTAGTTTCATTACAGATAAGTATATGTACACAAACAGTACATTCTATGATCGCCAAACTGGTGAAGTTGTACAATTACCAAAAGAAGAAGCTCAACCACTTATTGATCGTGCACAAAATGAGCTGAACATGTCAGACAAAATCATTGAAGGCGACTTACTTCGCTTCTCTGAAAGCAATAAGATCAAAACTGGTGAAGTAAAAACGACTATTAAAGAAGAAAAGAAGAGCGCTGAGTAATCTCAGCCTCTTTTTTATATTTCTCTCTGTAACTTCTTCTATACATTAACTTTAAAATTACATAACCTTCACCGAATATTTACACTACATTAATGAAGCATCTTTATAATAAAATGTGTAAACAAGGTTCCACATATTTCTTTTCTCTCATCTTCAACAAGATCCCTTAGAGAAATATGCGCATCATTTGTTTTCAACTTTCTTATTATTGTCTTTCAAAGTGTTTTGTTTACATAAACTAAACCTTTAAAGACGATGTCCCTATGCAAGATAGCTACCCTCCTTGTGCAGCATTCCATCGAATGTTGCTTTTTTTATTTCAAAAAGCAGGATTCTTATTTCTCATTTTCGAATTTGTATATACAAAATGCTATAAATCATCGCTATTTCTCTAATATTTACAAGTACGTATACGTCATATGTAGAGAATCACTTGCATAACAGTAACTATAGTGATTTTTTTATTTGTGTACTCATGAAAGGATGGGACGGAAATTGGCATACGAAAGATTTGTACTATGGAATGATGCAGTTATTGATACAACGAAACAAAAAACGTACATAGAGCTGGAAGAAAGAGGCTTACAATTTGGGGATGGTGTCTATGAAGTTATTCGCCTCTATAACGGAAACTTTCACTTATTAGATCCACATTTAACAAGATTATATCGCTCCATGGACGAAATGGAATTATCACTCCCTTTCTCAAAAGCAGAACTCATTATATTACTCTACAAACTAATTGAGAGTAATAATTTCCACGAAGATGGAACGATTTATTTACAAGTATCTCGTGGTGTACAAGCTCGTGCACATGCATTCTCATATGACACATCCCCGACAATCTATGCTTATATATCCAAAAAGGAAAGGCCTGCTTTATGGATTGAATATGGTGTACGCGCCATATCAGAACCTGATACTCGTTGGCTTCGCTGCGATATTAAATCGCTAAATTTATTACCAAATGTATTAGCTTATACGAAAGCTGAACGCAAAGGATGTAAAGAGGCACTTCTCGTACGAAATGGTAATGTTACTGAAGGTAGCCAATCTAACTTCTTTCTCATAAAAAACGGAACGCTATATACGCATCCAGCTAACCATCTTATTTTAAACGGAATTATTCGTCAGTACGTCCTTTCTTTAGCTAACACCCTTCAAATTCCTGTGCAAGAAGAGCTTTTCAGCACTCGCGATGTTTATAACGCAGATGAATGCTTTTTTACAGGAACGACTATTGAGATTTTACCGATGACCCACCTTGATGGAACTGCGATTCAAGATGGGCAAGTTGGTCCTATCACCAAATTACTACAAAAGTCATTTTCTCAAAGCCTTTTAAAATCCAACATTCCATCTTCTTAAATACGAATAATCTCCTCTCTTTCTACAACAAATATATGTATTTAAATAAAAATCAAGGTGTGAATTTATGCCTTGATTTTTTCTTGTAATCTTTTTGTCATATTCAGATTCCCGTATAAGTCTTGACAGTAATCGACATGCCTTTTAGAATTTTTAATAGTTGGTAAATATTTCTTCACTACACTACATTACAGACAGAAAGGAATCGACAAATTATGAAAAAATACCTTGCCGGTCTTGCGGCAGTGTCTGTAGCAGGAGGAGCAGCACCTACACTTGATAGCGTTCAAGCTGCCCCAGAACAAAATACACAAAAAGCTGCTACACAAGCTGTCCAAGCTTCCGCATCAAACAGTTCATCGTATACGGTGAATGCTGACGTATTACATGTTCGTGCAGGATCAAGTACTTCTCACGACATCATCACTCGCGTTTATAATGGTCAATCATTAAACGTAATTGGAGAAGAGAATGGTTGGTTCAAAATTAACCATAATGGTCAAACAGGCTATGTTAGTGGCGAATTTGTATCAAAAAACGGAGCAACAAATAACAACGTAAGCACAGGTGGAAACAATAAAGTTACTGCTGATGTATTACGTGTACGTACAGGTCCTAGCACTTCTAGTTCTGTTTCAGGACGTGTATATGAAGGACAAACTTTAAACGTTATCGGTCAAGAAAATGGTTGGGTAAAAATCAAGCATAACGGACAAGTCGGTTACGTAAGTAGCCAATTTGTATCAGGTGCTTCTTCAAATACGGGTTCTACAAACAGTAATAACAATGAAGCAACTGTTCAACCAGCAAGCGGAAACTATACAGTAAATGTATCTTCCCTTCGTGTTCGTACAGGTCCTAGCACTTCTCACCCAACTGTAGGTTCTGTTAAACAAGGACAAGTAGTACAAGTTGTAGGCGAAGTTCAAGATTGGTTCAAAATCAATTATGCAGGGCAAACAGCTTACTTAAGCAAAGACTACGTAACAAAAGGCGGTTCTAACGAAAACGTCACTCAAGGTAACAACCAAGGGCAAAATAATAATGTAACTGTTCAAACTGGCGGTACTTACGTTGTTAACGCAACATCCCTACGTGTTCGTACAGGTCCTGCTACTTACCATAGCGTAATTGGTGGCGTATTAAATGGTACGACATTAAACGTAATTGGATCTGAAGGTAGCTGGTTTAAAGTTAACTATCAGGGAAAAACAGGCTACGTTAGTAGCGAATTCATGAAATTCGTTAAAGGTGGCACTGCTACTCCTGAACAACCGAAACAACCTGAACAACCTGAACAACCTGAACAAGGTGCAATTGGTGACTACTACATTAATGCTTCTGCACTAAATGTACGTAGCGGCGAAGGTACAAATTATAGAATCATAGGCGCACTTCCACAAGGACAGAAGGTTCAAGTAATCTCTGAAAACTATGGATGGAGCAAAATTAACTACAACGGTCAAACTGGTTACATCGGAACACGTTTCCTATCTAAAACACCAGTTGGGGGCGCAGTAGATAATAAACCTAACAATAACCAAAATAACAATCAAAACAATAACAACAATAATAATACAAGCAATAATAGCGGTGACAGTTCTTCTCTACTTGCATACGCGAAATCTATGCAAGGCGTACCATACGTTTGGGGCGGTACTTCTGCTAACGGTGTTGACTGCAGTGGTTACATCTACCACGTATATAAGAAATTCGGCCATAACATTAGCCGCCAAAGTGTTGCGGGATATTGGAGTAGCTTACCACAAACTTCAAGTCCACAGCCAGGTGACTTAATTTATTTCAAAGACACTTATAAAGCAGGTCCTTCTCACATGGGTATCTACCTTGGGGGCGGGTCATTTATCCAAGCTGGAGATAAAGGTGTAGCAATCGTTTCATTAAGCAACTCTTATTGGAAAAGCCATTTCTTAGGGTATACGAAAGCACCTTAAGTTATAGCTTCAGAGCCTTCTAGTTTACTAGAAGGCTCTTTTTTAAAGGTTTTAATATATGAATCCCTCTTATTCTATTTCTCACGAAAAAATTATGTGTTCATTCTTCCCTTTCGTACACTATATTCTACAAAAATTGTCCATAGCGTTATCATAATGAATATATTTCCACAAAAAACATAACCTATTTCGTGTCTATTCATTTTATATGTGTTTTTTTGAAGAATTTTCTTTCTATTTAAACTTTTCAATAGACGTTTGACCTCTGATGTCCATTATGATAAGTTACTTAAGATGTTAT
Source organism: Bacillus sp. LK2 (assembly GCF_001043575.1). Classification (NCBI taxonomy): domain Bacteria; kingdom Bacillati; phylum Bacillota; class Bacilli; order Caryophanales; family Bacillaceae; genus Bacillus; species Bacillus sp. LK2. The sequence goes on along the minus strand of NZ_LDUK01000002.1, from coordinate 111,184 downwards.
ATTTGCAGAAGTATAGACAACTGTTTTATACACTTTTTTTACTATGAGGAAGGAGCATACACTGCATGAATCTTTTATGGGGAATTGGCGGCGTGATTGGAGTATTAGCAATCGCTTTCTTACTATCTTCCAACCGCAAAGCTATTAATTGGCGCACAGTTTTAATCGCGCTAGCATTACAAATGACATTTTCATTTATTGTATTACGATGGGATGCCGGGAAAGCAGGCTTAAAACACGCTGCTGACGGTGTTCAAGGATTAATCAATTTTTCTTACGAGGGAATTAAGTTCGTTGCTGGGGATTTAGTCAACGCAAAAGGACCTTGGGGATTTATCTTCGTTATTCAAGCACTACTTCCAATCGTATTTATTAGTTCATTAGTAGCAATCTTATATTACTTAGGTATTATGCAGAAATTTGTTAGTATCATTGGTGGTGCATTAAGTAAACTTCTTGGAACTTCTAAAGCTGAAAGCTTAAATGCAGTAACAACTGTATTCTTAGGTCAAACAGAAGCACCAATCTTAATTAAACCTTACTTAGCACGTTTAACTAACAGTGAGTTCTTCACTATTATGGTAAGTGGTATGACAGCTGTTGCCGGATCAGTTCTTGTCGGTTATGCAGCGATGGGCATTCCATTAGAGCATTTATTAGCAGCAGCAATTATGGCAGCTCCATCAAGTTTATTAATTGCAAAACTAATTATGCCAGAAACAGAAAAAGTAGATAATAACGTTGAACTTTCTACAGAACGTGAAGATGCGAACGTTATTGACGCAGCTGCACGCGGTGCATCTGAAGGTATGCAACTTGTTATTAACGTAGCTGCAATGCTAATGGCTTTCATCGCACTAATTGCTCTATTAAATGGTCTATTAGGATGGGTTGGCTCTTGGTTCGATATTAAACTTAGCCTTGATTTAATCTTCGGTTACTTACTATCACCATTTGCAATCTTAATCGGTGTTTCACCAAACGAAGCTATACAAGCAGCAAGTTTCATCGGTCAAAAACTTGCAATCAACGAATTCGTTGCATATGCAAACTTAGGACCACACATGGCAGAGCTCTCTGCAAAAACAAATATGATTTTAACATTTGCAATCTGTGGTTTCGCAAACTTCTCTTCTATCGCAATTCAATTAGGTGTAACAGGAACTTTAGCTCCTAGCCGCCGTAAACAAATTGCGCAATTAGGGATTAAAGCAGTTATCGCTGGTACACTAGCGAACTTCTTAAACGCAGCAGTTGCAGGTATGATGTTCCTATAATTTTATGCAAAGCCTCCTCTTTTAAAGAGGAGGCTTTTTTATATACTATAAATATAATTTATATATTTATTAAATACTATATGTCTAGATGTATAGACATTATGCTACAATAATTAGTAGGCCTGTTTATTTTTTCTTGTAAAAGAGAGATACTATTTGATGTTTCTTGCTCCAAAAAGAATTCCAACTACATAGTCCATTTCTTAATAATTGTGCATACTACAAATATCCTGCACGAATCATCTTTAAGGAGGGAAGTTTCGTGAAAAATAAATCCTATAAAATCCTTTCTATGTGGATTTTACAAATTTTATTTTATTTTACTACCGTACATGTGACGAACTATGAGCACGCGCTCATTTTTACAATTATATATGTCATCATAAATATGCTGTTCCTATTTTTAGCTGATAAAACAGCATTTATTTTCTTTATACTGGGAACCATTATTTCAGTATTCTATTTATTTTATGAAGCGTGGCTTCACTTATGGAGTACATCAGATCAATGGAAATATATTATTACCCACTTCCTGATGGCAGCTAACTTCTTCATTGTTTATATCTCAACCCATCTATTAAAAAAGGTTATTCTTGAAAATAAAAAGTTAACTGAACGAGTGAGAGTGTTGGAGCAATTCATTGGAGAATCAAAATTACTAACAAGACAAGAATTCGAAAGACGAAAAGCATTATTAACAACTGCAATGAATCGTCGTAATGAAACAGGCATTATCATTTTCTTTGATTTTACTTCCTTTAGTAAATACACGAAAGAAAGTGTCATGGATCGTGTAGCTTCATTATTAGTTGATACGGTAAGAGCTGACTTTGATCTTGCTGCTGAATATAACAGTAATACATTGGTCATTTTATTACAAAATACAAATGAAGCTGGTGCTGATATTGTAATGAATCGTCTACAACCAAAAATGGAACAATGGCTTGCAGTTGAAGCAATTAAAGACATTAAAATAAAGCGTGAGCAAATCAATGCAAAAGGACCGACTGCATTATGATGACACTCATTATGCTTCTCCTATTTATTTTGTTTTGTGTACTTGTCTTCTGGATCAGCATTACATTCTCAATTAAATATGTATTGATCGTTACAGCTTTTCTGTTCTCTGCCTTACTCGTTTACTACTCTCTCTTAACACTCGCGGGCTTAATTCATCGAAATAGTAAACGAAAAGATCGTACGCTAGAACATTATCCAAGTGTAGATATTTTAATACCGGCCCATAATGAGGGCGTCGTTATTAAAGATACATTAGAAGCGATGGCAAAGATTGAATACCCAGGCAAACTAACCGTTTATTTATTAAATGATAACTCTCAAGATGAGACACCAGAAATTGGCGACGATTTCGACAAAGCTTATGCTCATATTCGTCACATTCGTGTACCACCTGGTGAACCGAAAGGAAAATCACGTGTATTAAACTATGGCCTTAGCATTTCGGATGGTGAATATTTCTGTGTTTACGATGCAGATAATCAACCTGAACCGCATGCTTTACAAATGCTCGTGGAACACGCTGAAACAGTGGAAGATGCAGTTGGAGCAGTTGGACACGTTCGTACAGTAAATGAGAAAAGAAACTGGCTTACACGAATGATTTCACTAGAGTTTCAAATCTTTCAGCTCCTTATGCAATCTGGACGCTGGTTACTATTCCAAACAGGCTCGCTGACAGGAACCAATATGCTTCTTCGTCGTTCTGCATTAGCAGAGCTTGGTGGCTATGATCCTTATGCAATTGCCGAAGACGCTGAGTTAACATTACGAATTACACAAAAAGGTTACCTCTTACCAATCGTTCCAGAATCGATTACATGGGAACAAGAACCTGAGCATTTAAAAATTCTTATTAAACAACGTACACGCTGGCTACAAGGAAATTTATACATTTTAGAAAAAATGTTTTCCTCGCTAAGCTTCTTTAAAGGAAAGCTTCTCGTCCATTCTTTACAACAGGTTTTAGTGTATGTCGTATTTTGGCTATTCTTAATCATTTCAAATGTTTGGTTTGTAATTGGACTGCTCGGGATATTCCAGATTCAATATAGCATTCCGTTACTATTTATGTGGTATGTCGCATATATTACATATGTCTCGCAATTATTTAGTGCACAGAGCGTCGAGCGCACCTTTACACCGACCAACATTTTTATTAGCGTCATTATGTACTTTACGTACGCACAGCTCTTTACATATTTGTTTATTCGTAGTCTCATTCTTTACTTACGTGCAAAGAGCAAGAAACAAGTAATTGGCTGGGATAAAACAGTACGATTTAAAAAGGAAAAATAAAGTGAAACTTTAATCAGCCCGCAAATAGCGGGATAAAAAATAAGCACAGAGCGCCGTATGCTCTGTGCTTATTTTTTACCGTAATACTATATATCAGACAATACCCCTTAGCTGAAAGTTATTTCACGTCCATCCCCCAACGAACGATCGACCTTCATTTATATACGAAAAAGTGATTGCTATTTTTGTAAAACCAATTGCTTCTCTTGATGCTCTTTACGAGTCTCAGTCTTTGGTTCCGTGCTTTCCTGGACATTTCGATGTGCCACACGTTTCAAGCAAATATGCTTCCACTTTCTTTCGTAACGTTTCATTATTCTAGATGTCCCCCTTGAATGCGCTTAAAAACTATTTGAAATCGCTTACAGGAAATAATATAGCACATATACATAAAAGTGACAACACATTTCCGACAATTTTTTGTCAAAAATGTGAATATAATTTACATAATATCAGATATTGTCGAAACATATCGATTTTTCTTTTTAATAGTATGGATATACATACTTTTTCCTAATCTCTTGATTGGCAACAAGGGTACATAAAAAAAAGGAGCTGATAAAAAATCAGCCCCTTTTCTTCTATTATTAATGTTGCTTCATACGTCCTTCTTTTTGCAACTCTTTAAACAACGCCGCAATCATAAAGAAAATAACAAATACAAATGGGAATGCCGCAATAATCGACGCAGTTTGCAACGCCTCTAATCCACCAACATACAATAAGATCGAAGCTAACGCCGCTAAGACAATGCCCCAAACCATTTTAATGCGATTTGGTGGGTTTAAACTACCATGTGTCGTTAACATCCCTAGAACAAACGTAGCAGAGTCTGCTGATGTAATAAAGAATGTTGAAATAAGTAAAATACCTAACACACATAAAGCCGGCCCCATACTACCCATCTGGTCTAACATAGCGAACAATCCTACTTCTGTTCCCATTTCTTTAATTTGTCCATATATATTCGCTCCGTCGAACAATTCCATGTGAATACCTGTTCCTCCGAAAACAGAGAACCAAAGCGCACCGATTATTGTTGGTACGAGTAACACGCCGATAACAAACTCACGAATTGTACGTCCACGTGACACACGAGCAATAAACGTCCCTACGAATGGTGACCATGCAATCCACCATGCCCAGTAGAAAATTGTCCATGACTGAATCCATTGATTTCCGCCTTCATTTAATGGACTTAAACGGAAACTCATACTTGGCAATTCTTGAATGTACGAACCAATTGTTGAAGTAAAGTAATTCATAATAAAGTTTGTTGGACCTGCAAATAATACAATTATCATAAGTGCAAACGCTAAAATAATATTCGTATTACTTAAATATTTAATCCCTTTATCGAGTCCCGTTTGTGCAGATAACATATAAAGAACTGTTACAATTCCGATGATCACTAACTGTGTTGTTAACGAGTTTGGAATGGATGTTAAATAACTAACACCACCCGCAATTTGCTTTGCCCCAAGTCCTAATGATGTCGCCACACCGAATACTGTCGCAAATACAGCTAAAACGTCAAACATATGGGCAATACGGCCATGTTCACCGCCCTTAAATAGTGGACCAACTGTCGCACTAATTGTACTTGCCTTTCCTTTTCTAAATGTAAAATACGCAATACATAATGCTACAAGTGCATATAATCCCCACGGATGTAATCCCCAATGGAAAAATGAGAAACGAAGTGCAAGACGTGCACTCTCTTCAGTTGCACCCTCTCCAAACGGAGGTGTGTATAAATGATTCAACGGTTCTGCAACGCCCCAGAAAACCAAACCGATTCCCATGCCGGCACTAAATAACATAGCAAACCATGTCATATAACTATAATCAGGTTCATCATCATCTTTACCTAAACGAATTGAACCGTACTTAGAAACAATTAAAAAGATAGCAATTCCTAAGAAAATAGAAACGGAAATAATATAGAACCATCCAAACTTACTAACTAACGCAGCCTGAATTGCAGTCGTTACATTTCCTAAACTACCTTTTCCAATAATAGATTCGGGAATAATCCCCCAAATTGTAAATGCAATACATAGTGTTAATGAGACAATAAATGTTTTCGTCAGTTTCCTCATCAAATCCCCCTTCGTATGTTTCATTTCTTGTGTGTAAATAGCATAAATTCCGATAAGTTAAATCGGATAGAAAACTATAGTTTTTGCGGTGATTTTCGGCTCTCTCAGTTTTGCCTGCACCAATTAGAATTCTTATGGACAGCCTTACCTTCCGTACAACCTTTTCACTCTGCAAGAGCTACAAGATAGGAATACTGCTGTCAAATTGCGTGAGAAAAATGCGGATGGGAAGAGATTCCCCCAAAAAAGGATGTGTTACAGTTGTAAAAAAGGGCAGATTTATTCCTTACAGCCCTTTCTTCTTGTAACAATTATGCGGTTTTTTTGCTAGTACATAGCGCGTGTTTATAACTTCACAAACGAGATGTTTATGTTTATATAACTATTTTACCCATAAAACGGTAAAATACTCAAGGAGTGTAACCGTATAGTAAACATTACGTAACATTCCTGTAATGTTTTTATTTGCACCGAAAAAAATATGTTGTATTAAATATTTTGAATACAACTAGAAACCTACTAATTACATGGAATGAAAAACGCTTTCCTTCATTTCTTGCTATGTTACAAAGTGTTAACGACTCATTACGAATGGTTTGTAATTGTGTGTTTTCCCCAAATCCGAAAAAATCTGTTGCTATAATGAGGACACGAAAACAAACGCAATGGAGGCTATCATGAAAAAATTAATTGGTATAGCAACAGCAGCAGTTTTTGGTCTTGGGATTTTCACATCATCTGCTAGCGCAGAAACTGTTGTTACAACAGACGTACTAAACGTACGAGAAAACCCTACTACTGAATCAAAAGTTGTCGGTAAATTACTAAATGGTCATAAATTAGATGTTCTAAATACAGAAAACGGATGGTCACAAATCAAATTAAATGGTAAAGACGCATTCGTAAATACAGAGTTTACAAAAAGCTCTTACTACGTAACAGCTAACGTATTAAACGTACGTGCTGAAGCGAACACAAACTCAGAAATTCTTGGGACGCTTAAGAAAGACGATATGATCGAAACAACGAACCAAGTACAAAATGAGTGGTTACAATTTGAATATAACGGGAAAACAGCTTATGTTCATGTTCCTTTCTTAACAGGTACAGCACCTGTTATCGAGAAACAAGAAACGCCTGCTCCTGCTAAAGCTGAAGCACCTGCTAAGGCTCAAGCGCCTGCACCAGTAAAAACAGCTGCTAAGCCTGCTGTGAAAGCTGCTGAAACTAACGAACCTTCTGATGGTCGTGAGTTAACAGTTGTAGCTACAGCATATACAGCTCATCCGAGTGAAAACGGTGGCACATACGGCGGCCGTGTATTAACTGCAATGGGTCATGACCTAACAGCGAACCCAAACATGAAAATGATCGCTGTTGACCCGAAAGTAATCCCATTAGGATCTAAAGTATGGGTAGAAGGATATGGAGAAGCTATCGCTGGTGATACTGGCGGTGCAATTAAAGGTAACCGTATCGACGTTTTAGTTGGCTCTGATGCAGCTGCTAACAAATGGGGACGTAAATCTATTAAAGTGAAAATTTTAAAATAACCAATGACTGCTAAATGACAAGCCAGTTCTCTTTGTTGAGAGCTGGCTTTTATTTTTTTATAATAGCTATAAGGAGGCTATGCCGATGAATTTACAAGCAAAAGTAGACTGGGTCGGTACACCAAAACCGTACATATATAAAGATGATGTAACATATGACGCCATCGCAATTGACTTCTCACTCACAAACGATGACAAGCGTTATAAATTAATTGTGTTAGGCCATGAAGCAAATACACATTACAAAATCGTACAATATGGAATAAAACCTGGCTCTCAAAAACCATTCCCTATCGATATTCCATTCGATCAAGAAATGCTACCGCTAGTTGAACAAATATTAAATGATCCATATGTACAAGCGATATTAAAGCAAACACGCTCCTAATCGCAAAAAAAGACTATCTCAATTAAAAGAGATAGTCTTTCTTACATTAACGAGTCGGACCAGATACTTCCTCTGATTTCAACGTATTATTTGCACCAAGGGAATGATACAGCATCTTTCCATTTCCATTCACGGTTACAATATGTTCGTTATTAAAACTTTTGAACTTCACAGATCCATCACCGTAACGAATGTGGTACTCTTCGTATGTCGTCACTTTATATTTCGTTTCACTTTGACGCTCTACATTACGAATATCCATTGTTAATAAATCTTCTGTAATTCCTTTTTTGTTTAGATATTGTAAGTAATCACGATCTTCCTTATATGATTTCCCGCTCTTATCATTGTAGCTTATTCATCCCACTACCTAATTTAGTCTGTAAATCTGACAAACAACTTCTCCTTCTATAAATATATAGTAATATACAAATTAATATTATATATATTACCATGATTTTCTAAATGTGTAATTAGAATTTCATTTTTTCTGTTTTGAGCATTTTTTGTTTATAATGGTAAAGGAAAGAAATCTGTGTACGGAGGAAAATTATGCTGCAACACTCAATTACGAAAGATGAAATTATGATGATTGCGAACGAGTTCGTTCAAGGGCTTGACCCGCAGCAAGTAGCTGATCAAGAACATGTCGCTACAGCTCGGCACCTGTATCGTAGTGGTGTTGTCTATAACGTTGACTTTGATGGCTATACGCTATCAGGAACTGTAGATGCTGAAGGCAGTGTATATAGCGTTCACATCCCGATTCGTAATGTTGCTGAAAGCTATTGTGATTGCTTCGCACCAACGCAATGTGAGCATATGCTCGCTGTATTGCTATCTGCGGCTTCAAGTTTCGGGCAGGTAGGAGATGTATTAACTTTATTCAAAAATAATACGAAACCTTCCCTTCCTCCTATTCGAACTGCAAGGCAAGTATTGCAATCATCTGCTTTTGAAGAAACGGATTATAAAAGTTGGCAATCGTACTTTGAAAATGAATATGAATCATTTAAAAAAGAACAGAAGCGCCTCACTTATAAACAAATGTATTTTCTTATGAGTCTTTTTACAGACTTCTATACAAAATTAGAACGGAAAGCCCCGCGCATCATTGCTATACATGAATTATTTAAGTTGCATGCGGCACTTTATTGCTTTCAAAAATTATTAGAAGAAATTCAAGAATTTGAAGTAAACAAACTGTATTCTTATCACCAACCAGTTAACGTCGTTCGTCTATTCGTCGATAAAGTTGAATCCATCGTTCGGGACTTAAAAACAGAAGCGATTCCGGCAGAATCTGAACTGATTTTACAAGAAACAGCTCGTCTCGTACATGAAGTATTCTTCTCTACCGATTCCTATACACAAGAACGATTCTTCATTTATCGTCACATATGGGGTGAACTGTTAAGAACAGAAGAACAGCTACTAGAAGAAGAAAAACGAATCGATGCAAAAATCAATCCACTTTCCAAAACATTGGCATCTTCTCATCTGCTCTTTTTAAATAACGAAGATCTATTGGCAATGGAATTACTTGAGAAACAGCCTGCTTCTGTTGTGAGCCTTTACTTTTATTGGCTAGAAGAGTTATTAAGTGCGATGCAGTGGGATCGTGCTAAAAACTGGCTTTCCTTTACGTATAAACAAGTAAAGCAAACAATACTTGAACAAGAAAATACTGTCTTCATACAAGATATCGTTCGTTTATTTGTAATAATGTATGAAACATATGCAACGCATACGAATGAACAAGCGGGATTAGAAATGATTTTACAAGAACTATTACCGTATAGTTTCGCGAACTATGAACAATACGTACTAGCGAAGAAACAATACCGTACATGGGCGGAGCTTCATCTATTATATGGATTTGAGGCAATCGAGCTTTTGAAAGAACCATTGAAAGATATTGAAAAAGAAGCGCCTGAAGCAGCACTTCCTCTTTATCACCTTGCCGCAACGGAAGCAATTGAAGAGCGCAATCGTAAATCATATAGACGTGCCGTTCGTTACTTAAAGAAATTACGGATGCTTTATAAACGACTGAAGCGAACTGATGAATGGGATGCCTTCATTATTCATATTGCTAACTTACATTCACGTCTGCGTGCACTACAAGAGGAATTACGGAGAGGAAAATTAATCGATGATCATACAAACTGAAGTAACAATTAGGCTCCAGCACGTTAGTCAAGGTTGGTTCCTTTGGGGAGAAGATGATAGCGGCACTCCCTTATCCGTAGCAACTTGGAAACAAAATGCATTCACATGGCACTCTACCTCCTTCTACGGTACGTTTTTAAAAGAGGCAACATATGAAGGAAAACAAGGCGTTATGCTAACGAATGTCCAAGCATTTGAATACATCGCAAATAAACCGATGAACTCTTTTGCAAATATTCAAATGAATGGTCCTATTACAGCCCTTACAAAGGACGCAAATGAATTATGGGACGCTTTCGTAAGTGGAAGCTTCGTGCCCGATATGGAGCGTTGGTCTCATCAGCCATCTTGGATTGTTCAAAATACCCCAATCGAAGATGACACATTAGCATCTCTTTTCACTTCAGCGGTGAACGAAAGTATCTTGCAAGACACTCGCTCAAATGACGGCTGGGAAGATGCAAAGAGACTATACGAACATTACGACTTTACGAAAAGGCAATTGGAAACAGCGCTACATGAAGAAGATTGGCTTCGAAAAATTGGCTATATTGAAGATGACCTACCATTTACAGTTGGTTTAAGATTGCAAGAACCACAAGAAGAATTTGAAATGTGGAAGCTCGAAACAGTCGTTACGCCAAAACGTGGTGCGCATCGTATATATGTATATGAAAGTATCGATTCCTTGCCAAAAAGATGGCACGATTACGAAGAGCGGATTATTGAAACGCAAGAAGGATTCAGTAAGCTCGTACCTTGGTTAAAAGAGGACGGCAAGTTCCGAGAAGAACTCTTTGAAACTGAAGCTTGGAATTTCTTAACAGAGGCAAGTAATGAATTACTTGCAGCAGGCATTACAATTTTACTACCATCATGGTGGCAAAATTTAAAAGCAACCAAACCGAAATTACGCGTACAGCTGAAGCAAAGTACAGCACAAACACAATCTTTCTTCGGCATGAATACGCTCGTTAATTTCGATTGGCGCATTTCAACAGACGGAATTGATTTATCAGAAAGCGAATTTTTCGAACTCGTTGAACAGAACAAACGTCTTTTCAATATAAATGGTCAATGGATGAGACTTGATCCTGCCTTTATTGAAGAAGTAAAAAAACTAATGAACCGTGCCGATAAATATGGACTAGAAATGAAAGACGTTCTCCAGCAACATTTATCTAATGCGGCGGAAACAGAAATCGTAGAAGATGATAGCCCATTTACCGACATTGAAATCGAGCTAGATGGATATTACGAAGAGCTTTTCCAAAAACTTCTGCACATTGGAGATATTCCAAAAGTAGATGTACCATCTTCACTACAGGCAACACTCCGTCCGTATCAACAACACGGGATTGAATGGTTACTATACTTACGAAAGCTTGGATTTGGAGCATTATTGGCCGATGATATGGGGCTTGGAAAAAGTATTCAAACGATAGCTTACTTACTATATGCTAAAGAAAACAATCTCCAAACAGGCCCTGCATTAATTGTGGCGCCAACATCAGTTCTTGGAAATTGGCAAAAAGAATTTGAGCGTTTCGCACCGAATTTACGTGTTCAGTTACATTATGGAAGTAACCGAGCTAAAGAAGAGTCATTTAAAGACTTTCTTCAATCGGCAGATGTCGTGTTAACTTCTTATGCATTAGCTCAGCTTGATGAAGAAGAACTTAGTACGCTATGCTGGGACGCTGTGATTTTAGACGAAGCACAAAATATAAAAAACCCACATACGAAACAGTCGAAAGCAGTAAGAAACCTACAAGCAAATCACAAAATTGCTTTAACCGGTACACCGATGGAAAACCGACTTGCTGAGCTTTGGTCTATTTTCGACTTTATCAACCATGGGTATCTCGGAAGCTTAGGACAATTCCAGCGCCGCTTCGTCACACCTATCGAAAAGGACCGTGATGAAGGAAAAATCCAACAAGTACAACGATTTATCTCGCCATTTTTATTGCGTCGTACGAAAAAAGATCAAACAGTCGCATTAAACTTACCAGATAAACAAGAACAGAAAGCTTACTGTCCACTAACTGGTGAACAGGCTTCCTTATACGAACAACTTGTTCAAGATACATTGCAAAATGTAGAAGGATTAAGCGGGATTGAAAGACGCGGATTTATATTACTTATGCTGAACAAACTAAAACAAATTTGTAATCATCCAGCCCTTTATTTGAAAGAAGCAGAACCACAAAACATCGTCGAACGTTCTATGAAAACAAAAACGTTAATGGAACTCATCGAAAATATAAAAGACCAAAACGAAAGCTGTTTAATCTTTACTCAATATATTGGTATGGGGAATATGCTAAAGAGTGTATTAGAGGAAACATTCGGTCAGCGCGTCCTCTTCCTAAACGGTAGCGTACCGAAGAAGGAACGTGACAAGATGATTGAGCAATTCCAAAATGGAACGTATGATATTTTCATCTTATCGTTAAAAGCTGGTGGAACAGGATTGAACTTAACTGCTGCCAACCATGTCATTCACTATGACCGTTGGTGGAATCCAGCTGTAGAAAACCAAGCAACAGACCGTGCATATCGTATTGGTCAAAAACGCTTCGTTCACGTTCATAAACTTATCACAACAGGAACACTTGAAGAGAAAATCGATGAAATGCTAGAACGAAAACAATCACTAAATAACGCCGTCATTACAAGCGATAGTTGGATGACTGAACTATCAACAGACGAACTAAAAGAATTACTTGGTGTATAAATCAAAAAGGAGCAAATCTCTAACTGAGATTAGCTCCTTTTTCTATGCCAAAACCAATTGCTTATTATAATTCCTGTTAATCCGCCGCACGTATCAAGCAATGAATCTTGCCACATCGGTGTACGATCCCCTGTAAACCATTGATGGATTTCATCAAATGTTGCATATCCTGCAACGAAAAGGAGGGCGTACGCAAAGCACCGTTTTCTCGAACAACCCGATCGATGAAAAGCGTAATATATCAATGAACCGAGCATAAAGAACACCATAAAATGAGCACCTTTACGAAGGAAAAACTCAATAAATCCGCCCACACCTTTATTTGCAATACTAACAGGTGTACCTCCGCCATAATCGATAGATACCCATGAAAAATGCTCTTTCACAAACTCAACATTTACATATTGTTCAATATCCGAGCGCATATCCTGTTTTTTATATGGTTGCGCTGAAGAATAGAAAATCAGCCCCATCCATAGTAATACAGGAATCCAAAATAACCATTTACGATTCATTCTCCCGAAAGCTCCTCTCTTGCTCTTATAAGAGTACCAAAAAAAAGAAAAAATTTCACGCCAAAACATGACATTCACTCCCTATTTATAAAGTGAAAGGGGGTGATAAACATGGCAGTTGAACAAATCGTAATGGACTTAACTTTACGTCTCGTATTAAATGGCGGATTAGACAAAAACGGAAAAACAGTTGTTAAGAACAAGCAATTCAAACGTGTTAAAACAACAGCAGATTTAGAAAAAGTACATGCAGTAGCACGCGCCCTTGCTTCATTACAAGGATCACCACTTCACGCTGTACAACTTGTAAGTACGTCAGATCTTTCTAATCTATAAATAAAAAGGAGTGAATAAAGAATGCAAGTACTCGAGTTAATTTTCGCAAAAGAAGATGGAAAAACAGTTGTTTTTTCTATCGATAATCCCACCACACCGGTCAATGCACAAATAGTAACTGAAGTAATGGACACAATTCTTTCATCGTCTGTTTTTTCATCAATTAGTGAAAACACCCGTAAAAAAGGAGCACGCCTCGTGGAAAGAAACGTATCTGAAGTTTCTATTACTCCGTAAATCAAAAAGACGAATCTGCATCATTTCGCAGATTCGTCTTTTTTCTTCGGCATTTCAATCGGGATAAATATCTTTGAAAGACCAACGCAAACATATTTATAATGTTCCCCACCTAAATCAAACTCTGTCGTATACGTTGAGAAGAAAATATAATCATTTCGTTTTGTATAATGATCGATTACTAACCCAACTTGTGGCTCAACATATTTTTTCGCCAACTTCTTACCCGCCGATGCTAAGTCGCCAAGGAGACCCTCTTCGTTTTCTTTTTGAACCTCGTCTAGCTTCTTACTTACATCATTACGTTTCATGAACTGCTTCGCTGCCCAATCTGTATATTCCCCTTTACTCGGGTTACTATTTGCTAAATAAACTAGGAGAACAACAACAAGAGCCATAATAATAATATACTTTTTCTTCATACTATCTCACCGCCTACTCTTTTCTATTTTCATATATATGTACAAGCGATGCAAATTAGAAAGACCATCATCTATTGATTGTAAACCAACAATAAAAATTTACAATACGCAACAGAAGATTAACAATAAATTCATATCATTTGTATATAATTATATTCGGAATAAAAAACTTACATAGAGGAGGATTTAGACTTATGGATAATGAAAATAATATTTTTATTTCTAGTTCTACAATGATGCTTGAGCCGTACAAACACCCTTATTACCGAACAAAAATTATCGACAGTAGCGGTAACCATCTGTACTCATGCCAAACAGGTCTACAACTCATCAAGAAATCTTGCCTAACAACTGTTCATTCTACTTATCAAGGTAGACGTGATGCAATACAAGCAAACTTTAAGCTCAAACAAAATGTTCCGATTCCGATTAATCACAGAGAATATATTTGTGCGTTCCCAACAGAATCTCCTTCGTCTCCAAACTGTATTTGGTTGTTCTATAACCAGATAGATGATATAGAGTTTTTCAAAAAAATTAACAAAGCTAACATTCATTTTTTAAACGGAACTACCGTAACAATGCACATAAGTACCCATAAGTTAAAGCAGCAATTTTTGAAATCAGGGCATGTATTATCCCAGATGAACTTGAAAGATTTACTACACTTAAAAAACCTCTCGTTATATTTACTACCTTAAAATAATAAATAAGAATGGAAGGAGATATGTTTCTTTCCTCCCATTCTTATTGTTACATCCTTACACTATCTCTCATTTTCTCAAGCGCTTGTCGATATACCCATCTCGTTTGATAGTACGTCATTCCCATTTCGGTAGCTATCTCTCCAATCTTTTTCCCTATAAAGAATCGCTCTGAAATGATGTGCCTCTCCCTCTCATCTAACACACTCATAAAGTCCTTCGCTCTCGTTCCCGCATCTTCACACTTAAATCGTTCCTCATACTCTCCTACGCATACATACCTCTCTTGCACTACACATTCTTTCTTCAACCTTTCCAATATATAACCACGTACCGTTACGACAGCATAAGCAGGAAAACTCCCTTTCTCTTCCTCATACCTTTCATAAGCATGCCAAAGACCAATTAAACCACATTGATAATACTCTTCATAATCTTGATAAATATTTAACCTCTTTATTTGATTTATAATCATACCCTCATACAAAACAACTGTATCTGCAAAAGTCGCTGGCTTCACACAGTACCCGTTTCTAAAAGGTATACCTCTTCGTTATTCCGCGGTACCTCTACAATATAAAAAGAGAAAAGAAATTTCATTGTGGGTAATTTCAACTACTGATGCCGGAATTTGAAATTACACTAGGTAGAATTTGAAATTCTGCTGGGGATATTTGAAATAGGGGTAAAAATAAAAAAGGTGACTCTCGGAAGAGCCACCTTTTTTATTTTATTATTGGAACATTCCTTTTAACGCACCAAATCCAATAGTTAAGATGAAGAAGATAACCATAAGAATTGTTGCTTTCTTTTTACTTAAACCAGCTGTAATTTGAAGACCTAACCACGTTATAACAAATCCCCAAATTGTGAACACTTCAATGTTATTTGCAATACCTTTTGCAACACCACCACTTGAAGCGAAAATCGGTCCTAAACCAGTGTACATTTCTTGTCCTGACCCGCCTAAAACAAGTGCTAAAACTGTATTTATTAATAAACCAAGTAATGAAATAATGCTTGAATACACACTAATGGTTAATAATTTTTTATAAGAAGTATCATTGCTCATTAACATCATTAATACTTTATACACTGCTGCGCTAATAAAGGAACCTATCCCCATAACTAAAGCACCAATCCCGAACCCCATACCAAACGTCACTGCAGGCGGAACATCAAAACCTAAATCCTTGTTAAGTTTAATGGCTTCTGGAGTTAAGGATCCTACATAAGCAGCAAGACCTCCAACAATCCCCGCTAATAAAACAAGTATCCAAAACGCACCCCAGACCGCATTACTAGTCTTCATTCTCTCAAACTGTAAGCCTGGAGAAGTAATCATCCCAAATAAAGAGGGCTTCTCTCCGCCAACTTTTTGCGTATTCAAATTCGCTTCCATTACAACGCCTCCTTCTATTTATATAACCCGTTCTAACGGGCGGTTCACATCCTCATGTAGAGGCTACGAACCGCCCACTAGAACGGTGACGTGTAGTAGAGAACCTCTCTACTACACTAATAATCTACTCATAACGAAGTGCTTCAATTGGATCTAATTTCGCAGCTTTGTTTGCTGGAATTAATCCGAAAATAATACCAAGTGTCATAGAGAATAGTACTCCTCCTACAACAACTTCCCATGAAACGAGCGGTGGCCATTTTGCGAATGTGGAAACAATATATGCCCCGCCATATCCAAGACCAATTCCAATCAAGCCACCTAGAAGCGTTAACATAACTGCTTCAATTAAAAACTGTAATAAAATTTTACTACGCGTCGCTCCGAGCGCTTTACGTATCCCAATTTCACGCGTACGCTCCGTTACAGATACGAGCATAATGTTCATTACACCAATACCGCCAACGACTAGTGAAATACCAGCGATACCGCCGATAATCATCGTCATTATACCAGTTACTTTAGAAACCCCTTCTTGGAACTCTTTTAAGTTTACCAATTCATATTTACCTGGAATATCACTTGGCTTACGACTATTTAATACATCAACAGCTTTTTTCCCCGCTGCTTCTAAATCGTCTACATTTTTAGATTGAATTGCAATACTTTGAATTTCATCTGTTCCGTATAAAACAGGCCATAAAGTAAGAGGAATTAACATTTCCTCAGCCTCGAATCCCATAAATTCATTATCTGATTTATAGACACCGATAATTTGCATCGGTTGTCCTTTCATTTCAATGATTTTTCCTACTGGATTTTCATCTTTAAATAACGTCTCTTCTGTTTTCGTACTAATCATAACAACGTTATTTCCTTGTGAAATATCAGATTCATTTAATGAACGGCCTTTGACCATCTTCACTTTATTTACTTCAAAATACTCACTATCAAGTCCGATAACATTAATCATTGATTTTTTATCATTAATATCCATTGTTTCCATCGTATTATTCGTTGTAATAACATGAGAAACATCTTTAATTTGCTTTACTTCCATAATATCTTCTTCTGTTAATTTCGGGACTTGATGCCCCCCCATGCTAAACTCATCATTAATATCTGGTTTAAACTGAATTGGCATAAGATTATTACCAGAACCAGCGATTTTCGACTTCAACATCGCTTCCCCACCCTGTCCAATCGCAACGACAGTAATAATCGAACCTACACCAATAATAATTCCAAGCATTGTAAGAGCTGAGCGCAGTTTATGAGCTAGAATAGAAGATAAGGCAATTTTTATACTATCTAGTAGACTCATACCGCACACCTTCTATCTTCTGTAATTTCCCCATCTCTCAGTACAATACGACGAGAAGAATAAGCGGCTACCTCTTCTTCATGCGTAACCATAACAATCGTCGTACCCTCTGCATTGAGCTTCGTGAAAATATTCATAACTTGCTCACCAGACTTCGTATCAAGCGCACCTGTCGGCTCATCGGCCATAATAAACGTTGGATTATTTGCAATCGATCTCGCAATAGCGACACGCTGCTTCTGTCCACCCGATAATTCACTAGGCAAATGGTGTACTCTATCTGATAATCCAACTTTCCCCAGTGCTTCAAGAGCTCTTTGACGACGCTCTGCTTTCTTCACTCCACCATAGATGAGCGGAAGTTCAACGTTTTCCACTGCGGAAAGACGCGGTAATAAATTAAAATGCTGGAATACGAAGCCAATATATTCATTTCGAATTAAAGCAAGCTTTGACTCGTCTGCTGTTAAGATATTCACATCATTCAGCATATATTCGCCTTCTGTTGGACGATCTAAACAACCGATAATATTCATAAGCGTTGATTTACCAGAACCCGACGGCCCCATAATAGAAACAAACTCACCACTTTGAATCGTTAAACTAATACCATGCAAAATCGGCACTGCCAATTTCCCTTGATAATACGTTTTAGAAATATTATTTAACGTAATCATTTCTCTTTCACTTCCATTCCGTCATACACGTTGTCGGAAGGATTTTTAACCACCTTTTGCCCCACTGTTACGCCTTCAACAACCTCTGTCCAGTCTCCATCAGTAGAACCTTTTTTCACATTTTGTTTACGAAGTTTTCCTTTGTCTTCGATATAAACGAATGCATCTTCGCCTTTTTCTACAATGCTCTTACTTGGCACAGCAATCATCGTCTTATTCTCTAAATTTACTTGTAAAGAAACGTGATAACCTGGAGATAAACCATCTTGACTATCCAGACTTGCTTTATATGTATATTGAGACATATTTTGAGTCGCTTCACCTAGACCAGCCGATTGAGCCATCTCTGCACTTGTTGGGAATTCGCTTACTTCTGTAATCTTACCTGTCCACTTCTTCTTATTATTTGCTTTCGCCGTTACAGTAAACGTTTGATCCTTTTGAATTTGTGACTTCTGAAGTTCTGTTAATGTCCCTTGAACTTGGAACGGATCTTTAGAAGCAACTTGTAAGAATGCCTTCCCTTGACCACCTAACGCTTGAGATGAACTTTGCGCCGCATCTTTATCTAACTTTTGAACAACACCAGCAAAATTACTATAAATCGTAAGCTCGTTCTGCTTTTTATTTAACTCTTCTTTCTGCAACTTTCCTTTCTCTTTCTCAAGGTCAGTTGTTTTTTGTGTCATCTCTAACTCACTTAATTGCTCGTCCATCTGGTCTGTTACTTCTTTCCCAGCCCCGCCATCTTTTGCTTTCTTAATTTCTTTCTTCAATGAATCAATCTTCTTTTTCCCTTGATCATAACGCATATCAGCCATCTTCTGATCAAGCTCAGCTTGCTTCATTTGAAGATTAATTTCTTCATTATCATAAGAGAATAATTTCGTTCCCTTCTCTACCTCTTGTCCTTCTTTCACCGCAATATCTTTCACTTTTCCTTTAGTCGGATCCGCATAGAAACTTTCAATATTCCCTGGCTTCACCTGGCCTGAAATTAATTTCGTATTATTAAGCTTACGCTCTGTCACTTTCTCAAAACTTACAGCATCATTCGTCGCTATACCTTTCTTCTTACCTTGCATCACAAAAATATTAACTGCTGCTACAATAACAATTAGTGCAATAACCCCGATAATAATCCATTTCTTCTTCTTGTTTGGAGTACGAACCGTATTTGGTAACATATTCTCTCTCCTTTTATAACTTAATAGTTTAATAGATAATAGAATTGTACAAAACTTTCTGAAAACAAAATGCATATTATTACATTTTTTTTACAAAGTTTTACACATTCATTTGTATTGTAACAAAAATTCCAATGATTAGGAATATGACATCCTATCTTTTAAGATAGTTTTAAGGAAATATTATATTATATAGAAAAAGCCATCCAAAATGATAATTGGATAGCTTTCCTAATAAACGATTACGCTACTTTAGAACCTTTTCTCTCATGTCCCATTTGAACAATCAGTAAGAATATTGTTGATAATACACCACCTGCTAACAGTAACATGAAGCAACCATCCCAGCCAGAACGATCAACAATAATACCAATTGCTGCGTTTGCTACGAAGCTTCCTCCAACATAACCAAACAGACCACACATACCAACAGTTGTATCTACTGCAAATTTCGGTACTAATTCCATTGCACTTAAACCAATTAAAAACTGTGGTACATAAATTAAACAACCGATAACAGAAACTGCAATACTCACAACAAGTATGCTAGTTGCTTGCCAATATACAACCGTACCAACAACAACCCCAGCCATACTAATAACACACAATGGCATACGTTTCCCTTTGAATAATTTATCGCTTAAAAAGCCGACAATTAAAGAACTCGGAATCGCTGCTGCCTCAAATATTGAATACGCTGCATGCGCTTCTGTTTTTGTAAAACCTTTCACTGTTGTTAAGTAAATTGGTACCCAGTTAATAACACCGAAGCGAATTAAGTAAACAAATGCATTGGCAATACATAAGAACCAAACAAATTTATTTTTCACTACATATTTCATTAAAATTTCTTTTGATGACATCTTGTTAGCATTATCTGCTTTTTCAAGATCTTCATAGTCATTACGATACTCATCAATTGGCGGAAGACCTTCAGATTCTGGTGTATCCTTCGCATTAATCCATACTAGAACTGCAATTACCATAGCGATAATCGCTGGGAAAATAAATACGCCACCTTGCCAATGACTTTCACCAAAAATACCTACACCAATTCCAATGAATGGCGGAACAAGTAATCCACCAACGTTATGTGAAATATTCCAAAGACCTGTTTTCGTACCACGTTCTTTCTTTGAAAACCATTTCGTCATAACGATACTACAAGGTGGTGCTCCCATACCTTGTACAATACCGTTTAGAACAAGTAAAGTTAAAATCATCCCAAAGGAAGATGCAAAACCGAAACAAATATTAACAAGCCCAGATAAAAATAAACCTACTGCAATAAATCGTTGAGCAAAAGCCTTATCCGATAAATTCCCCATAAAGAATTTACTAAGTCCATAAACAACAGCCATTACTGCGCCTAATAACCCGATTTGTGTAGTGCTAAATCCGTACTCGTCTACTAAATACGTAGTAGATAAATTAAAATTACTACGAACTAAATAATAAGCAGCATACCCAACTGAAATCCCGATTAACACACGAATACGTAGTAATCGATATACACGGTCGATCATATTCGCTGGCAATCTCTCAATTGCAGGTGCTGGCTTAAGCCATTTAAACATATTCTTTCGTCTCCTTTTCTCACTTCTGAGAGAGACGTTGTCTATTCCATATCTCGATTATTCCACTATTTGATATATTTTGGTTTGTCCTTCTAACTGGCTGACCTTCTATTTCTTTCTCATTCTTCGCAAACATCGTTGGTACGCCAAACGAAACTTTTTCTAAAATGTGACCCGCTTCTTCTGATAAACAATAATCAATAAATAAATCCGCAATAATACCACTCGGTGCACGTTTTAGTTTTGAAATCGTATTGACAGACAAACCTGTTTGCTCAGGTTCGTTACTTAAAATAGGAAAGCCTCGTTTTTGAAGCATTCTCTGATCTCCCATAAAATTGATGCCTATCATATATTCACCACTTGCCACAAGTTCTGCTGGTATGTAACCATTCACTGTTACTTCTCCAACCTGTCCTGCAAGATGCTTCACATACGCCTTCGCTTCCTCTTCACCTAAAGTATCAATAAGGGATTGAAAAAACGTATATGCAGTACCCGAAACATTTGGATCTGGCATAACAATCTTTCCAGTGTACGCAGAGTTTAATAAATCTTGCCACCTGGATGGATACGGTAGACCGAGCGGTGCTATTTCTTCGTTCCACCGCTCTTTATTAATTGCGATTGCCAATTTCTCTACTTCGTAACCGTACCAATAACCATCTTTATCTTTAACAGTTTTTGAAATACGATTCGCATGCTGGCTCGTCACAGGAATAGACAGATCCTTTTGCTTCATCATTTGATGTGCATCTACTGTACCGCCAATAATAATATCCGCTTTCGGATTTCCAGATTCCTCTTCCACTCTTCGAAGAAGTTCTTCTGTCGAAAGACGAATAAATTCATACGTACATCCTCGCGGTTTACAAAATGATGAAAGCAATGCCTCACCAACTTCCTCGCGGGCCGCTACATATGCAACAAGATGACGATCATCCAAAATAGGGAGACCACTTTTATTATATTTAATAGAGGTTGTATCTCGAGAGCAACTAGACATCGCTCCTCCAATTACTAGCAAAAAGAAGAAAAAGGCTATCTTTCTCATGACGCATTCTCCTTTACGAATAACTCTGCTAGAGAGCCTTTCATATACATGACATTCCCGTTATTATCACCGAGGTATTGCACAACAAAGTACGATGGATACACAGAAATCGTAAGAATATCCTCTCGCTCATTCTTTACACGCTTGCCTGTTTTATAGGCAGTAATATAAGCAATCGGTTCATTCTGTGATTGTAATAATTTCTGAATTTCTCCGTAATCTGTAATTTGCTTTGCGTATCGAATAGAATCAAATATTCGCGTAAGATCTATAGTACGTATTACATCCCCTTGCCTCACTACAACTTCCTTTGCCTCCGCAAAGAAATTACTAATGCGCTCTGGTGTATAATACAGACTTAACAAATACGTTTGCAATGCTGAGATCATCGGATCCGTACCATTCTTTCCGTATACATTAGCCTCATACTGGAACAAGTCACCTACTGCAAAAGTACGTTTATGTCCATTCAAGTACGTTACTTCTCCAGTAAATACTTGTTCTTGATTCCTCGCTTCTCTCGGTTCTACTCGAATTCGGTCAAAGAATGAAACAATCGTATGCAAACGAACTTCATCCGTTACAACAATTTCTCCCCACTTCTCATGCCTTACTTTCACTTCAGTAGGAAGGGATTCATTCACTCTTTGTAAAACGGCTTGTTTGTCATCCACAATCGTGATTCGATTATATATTTGCTTCTCAATAACATAAAACAAAATAAGAGAAACGATCATACAAAAGACAAACACAAGAATTTGAAATGATAGCCTTTTCATTTCTGCCTACCTCCAAGATAAAAAAACGTTGTTTCGAAAATACCGCATAATTGTTTCATAAATGTATCATTTAACCGCTTTCAAGTTTTTTATATCTTCCATCCGTCTTGGGAGTAAAAATGTCATACATATTGTAGTTCCCATTTCTTCACTACTCTCAATTCGCATACTCCCGCCTTGCTTCTTCATAATCTCCTGACAAATGTATAAACCATAGCCATTCCCGTAATTAGAAGGAAGCACCTTACCTTCCGGAGACTCATTCCACTCTGCAAGCACACCTTCATCCATACCAATACCATCATCATGAACAAAAACCTTTGCTTCCTGCTCATTTATAATTACATTCATACGAACTCGCGTAGCATCACTATATTTAATCGCATTATCAAGCACATTCAAGAAAATTTGCTTCGTCTTATCAAAATCCGCGACGACGTGTACTTCTGCTAGCTCATTCATAACTTCGATTTCAAACTGCTGCAATCGAGGTTTCACAATCGAAATTGCTTCTTCTGCCAATTCTTTTATATTCACGACTGTAGGTGACACTTCAAACGTACTCGTCCCATACTTTGAAGATTTAAGTAATTCCTCTACAAGCGATAATAAACGCTCACTTTCTACAGCCACATAACGGAGACTCTCCTGAACATCTTCCTTCGATTGTAACTTCGGAATTAAATCAACATAACCGATAATCGCTGTGAGCGGTGTTTTCAGCTCATGCGTAATGCGGTCTAAGAAATCTTTCTGTTTCTCTTTCTCTTCCTTCAGCTGCTTAATATGCAGTTCAATTCCATCAGCCATCGCATTAAAAGATGCTGAAAGCTGCGCAATTTCCACATACTCATTCAGCTCAATCTTGCTTTCATAATCTCCATTCGCAAGCCGCTGCGCCATTTGCCTTAACTGATCAATTGGTTTATGAAGAGACTTCGCCAAACGAATCGCAAAGAAAATACCAGCAGCTACTAGGCAAAGAGACGTTATTAAAAACGTCCAACTCACATTTGTTAAAACTTCCTTCTCATCCGTTAACTCATTGATAAAACGAATACTCCCAATGACATCGTTTCCATAATAAACTGGACTTGAAAACAAAAGAATTGGAGCTGGATCTCCCTCCTCGAAAACATACGATTTCTTTCCCTTCAAAGAACTCTCAATATCGATATTTCGATGAAGTAATGCTCCTTTTTGTGTATCCGCAACAACATCTCCATTCTTCCCAATCATCTGCACACGGATATCCATTCGCTTCGCTAAATACGAAGCAATTAAAAGCGAATTAGGACCTAGCGTCTCCACTTCTGCTTCCTTCTCTAAATAATTCATCGTATAAATTTGCGCTTCTACACTTAACTTTTCTAAGGAATCTGCCGCATTATGATACACATTCTTCTCCAGTGCAATATAAACAACTGCATACAAAAGAACAAGAATTGGAATCAACAATCCAACTATTCCAAACACCATATTTCGTTTTAAAGACATATCATCACCACTTAACAATCCAGCTTATAGCCAACGCCATAAATCGTCTTAATATACTCCCCACTATTACCTAGTTTCTTTCGAAGTCTTTGCACCATAATATCAACTGCTCTCGTATTTCCGATATACTCAAAGCCCCATACCTTCTCAAGTAACTCATCTCTCATAAACACACGCTGCGGATTCGAAACAAACAACTGACATAAATTAAACTCTCGATACGTTAACTGAATTTCTTGTCCACTCACATGTACCTTTCTTTCCTTTGGACAAATTACCAATTCTCCTGCTCGGATTACCTCATGATTAGAAGACACTTCTTCCTTCCTCACACGCCGACTCATATTTTTCACACGAAGAATAAGCTCCGCATAATTAAAAGGCTTCGTCACATAATCGTCCGCACCAAGCTGTAGACCAAGCAATTTATCATTCATCTGACTCTTTGCTGTCAGCATAAGCACTGGAATATCGTGATCCTTCTCTCGGAATAAACGTAATAACTCATACCCATCCGTATCAGGAAGCATCACATCTAAAATGAGTACATCCGGCTGCTCATTCCATCTCTCTAAAGCTTCTCTCCCATCAGCTGCCGTCAATACTTCATACCCTTCCATTTACAACTGCATCCGAATCAAATTACGAATACTCGATTCATCATCAACTACAAGTATCTTCATCATTCTCCTCCTTCCGTCCTGTATTATAGTACAGTTTAGTATAGCAAAAATCATACAAAAAAAGAGAGGGTATTGTCGAACATATGTTGAACGACGATCCCCTCTCTTTTTTATTTTTACTTATTTCTCATAACCATGAGGTTTCTTCTGATGCCAATTCCACGCATGCTCAATAATTGTCTTCACATTTACATGCTCAGGATTCCACCCTAACTTCTCTTTCACCTTTTGAGAAGAAGCTACTAAACGCGCTGGATCTCCTGCTCGTCTTGGTGCAATCTCTGCTGGAATTTCATGATTCGTAACTTCACGAACTGCATCAACGATTTCTTTCACACTGAAGCCATTACCATTCCCTAAGTTATAGAAATCACTTTCCCCGCCATTTTGTAGATCCTTAAGTCCAAGGAAGTGTGCTCCTACTAAATCATCAACATGAATATAATCACGGATACAAGTACCGTCTGGTGTATTATAATCATCACCAAACATCATAATCTTCTCACGTTGACCTAATGCAACTTGTAAAACAAGAGGTATTAAGTGTGTCTCAGGGCAATGATCCTCACCAATAATGCCACTTGGAGTTGCACCAGCTACGTTAAAGTATCTGAAAATCTTATATTTTAAATTAGAAGATTGACTATACCAATGGAGCATCTTTTCAATCGCTAGCTTTGTTTCACCGTATGTATTCGTTGGATTTGTTAAAGTTTCCTCAGTAATAAGATCAACATCTACCTCGCCATAAGTAGCCGCAGTAGAAGAGAAAATAAACTTATCTACTTTAAACTTGTCCATTACTTCTAGCAAGCAAAGTGCGCCGTACACATTATTGTTATAATATTGAAGAGGCTTCTCCATACTAACGCCGACTAAAGAATCAGCAGCAAAATGCATAACCGCTTCAATATTTTCTTGTTTAAAAACATCTCTTAGAAAACCTTTATCACGAAGGTCCCCTTTATAAAACTTTGCACCCTCTGTAATCGCATCTTCATGACCAGTTTGTAAATTATCAACTACTACTACAGATAGGCCTTCATCTATTAATTTTTTTACAGCATGAGAACCGATGTAGCCAGCTCCACCACAGATTAAAATTGAATTCATCTTTCTTCCTCCTACATATTATCTCCCTAATATAAAAGGTATGCGATTAATGGCATACCTTTTACATAAACAAATTACTTAGCTACAAAATAATTTGTCACATATTGCGCTCAAACGCCATATCCTTTAGCATTTGGGAAACTGAATTCCTCTTGTAAATACGGTAAAATCTCTTTCGTAGTTGCATTTGACCATGCTTCCCAATGGTCAACATATGCATAACCATTTTGCTTCGCAAATTGCTTTAATGCTTCAACTGCTTTCGGATAATTTTTCGCACCATATATTGGGTTTGGTGGTTGAATCATAATCGTAGCATCTTTCGCACTGCTCGAAAGTTCTCCAACAAACTTTTGCGCATTAGCAACAGAGTTTCCATTACCCATTTTATGATTTTCTGTAATGAACGGTGCTTCAAATCAAATAACATCTGGTTTTGCTTTCGCAATATCTTGAGCACGTTTATTTGCAATTAGCTCCTCAGTGCTTTCATTCTTATATTCCTTAACCGTCACATTCCATAAACCTTTACCGTAACTTGCATCCAAGTTAGATACAAACTTAGATACCCAAGCGTCTTTTACAGGTGAAGAAGCATCATCACCAACAATAACAAGATTCACTGCCTTTTTATCTTCAGCAGCTTTCTTTAACTTCTCTTTCACTGCATCTGGTAAATTCTTTGCGTATGCTTCATTAAAAGATGCCTTTGCATCTTGTTTCTCTTCTTTGTTCGTCTTATTGTTCTCTACTTTAGTCTTTGTCGTTTTTACCTCATTTTTTTGTGCTGTTGCATTCGCAACCTTCTTACTCCAGTGTATCTTACCACTTACAATAGCATCTACAAACAATACGAACATAACAAGGACCGTTATTGCTTTCTTGCTCATCGATTCACTTCGTCTAATAGTCTTACATCATATAATACTAATATAAAAACACAAAAAAATAAACCCAACTCTTTCCAAAAGAGTTGGGTTTATCCGTATTATTACTTATTTTAGCTCAAGATGTGCTTTTAATTTATTTGTTAAATCTTGCTTCGCTGCGTCTGGAACATAGTAATACCAAATACCGTCAGCTGCTTTATGTCCGTCACCTGGGATTTGAATATCTTCACTATTTTGCAAGCAATTCTTATAATTCTTTTGCATATCAAACATTTGATCTTGTGTTAAGTTTGTTTTCACGTTCTTTTGGATTGCTGTAAGTACATCTCCATAATTTGATAAAGAAGATAAGTTTGCACCTTTTTTAATAACTGCTTGCATCACTTGGCGTTGACGCATTTGACGACCAAAGTCACCACGTGGATCTTCTTTACGCATACGAGTATACGCTAAAGCTTGATCACCTGTTAAATGAATATTCCCTTTTTGGAAGTGCTTTCCTTCAAGAGAGAATTCTAAATCATTATTTACATCAACACCGCCCACAGCATCAACAATATCCTTAAATCCTTCCATATTAACTTCTATGTAGTAATTAATAGGCACACCTAAGAACTTTTCGACTGTTGCGACAGACATATCTACTCCACCAAACGCATAAGCGTGGTTAATTTTATCACTTTTTCCTTTACCGACAATTTCCGTATACGTATCACGAGGGATACTTAACGTCTTTATAGAATTGTTCTTCGGGTTTAAAGTAATAACCATTAAAGAGTCAGAACGCCCTTTATCTTCACCGCGTTCATCTGCACCTAGTAATAGGATTGAAACAGGTTCAGATTTATTGATTTTTTCTTCTTGTTTATTATTTTGATCACGCTTTAAAGGTTTATGAACTTCATCTAATGTTTTTGAAACAGAAGAATATATATTATAAGCGTAGACTCCTCCACCTATAATTAATACTCCTATGATTCCTAATATCCATAATAGGATTTTCTTTTTCATTATTATAGACCTCTTCTTTCCATCATTCTGAATAAATATCCAGATAATAAAAGTATCAATTTATTCTCTTATACTAAGAATGACATTCTATAGCCAGTATATCAAAGTATATTCTATCTTAAGTAACCTAAACCTTTGATAGATTTTTCTTTCCCAAAAGCATAATCAATATTATTTCACTTTATAATACTCTACATACCAATTGGCGAACTCCTGTAAGCCTTTTTCTATAGGAGTTTCAGGTTTAAAATCTACAGCCTTCTGTAATAAATCAGTTGATGCATAAGTAGCTGGTACATCTCCTGGTTTAATAGGCACAAACACCTTTGCAAATGCCACTTCTCTTCCTAAAGCTTTACCTAGCACTTTCTCTAATGTTTCAATAAACACCATTAATTTTTCAGGGTTATTGTTTCCAATATTGAATACCTTATGTTCAACATCTCCTTTAGGTGGATTACTCAAAAGACGTTGAATTCCCTCAACAATATCATCTATATAAGTAAAATCACGATATAGGTCATTTTCAAAATCACCATTATTAAATATCTTGATTGACTCACCAGCAAAATACTTATCAGTAAATCCAAAGTAAGCCATATCCGGACGTCCCATAGGACCGTACACCGTAAAGAAACGAAGTCCAGTAGCAGGAATTTTATACAAATGACTATATGTATGTGCCATTAGCTCATTTGATTTCTTAGTAGATGCGTAAAGTGATACTGGGTTATCTACAAAGTCTGTTTCCTCAAACGGCACCTTCTTATTAGCCCCATAAACAGAACTTGATGATGCATATACAAGATGGTCTACTGGATAATGTCTACACGCTTCAAGAATATTATAGAAACCAATAATATTGCTTTGAATATACACATCTGGATTTTCAATTGAATATCTTACACCTGCTTGTGCAGCTAAATTTACAACAATATTAGGCTTGAGCTCTTCAAAAATCTTCTTAATCATATCCTTATCAGAAATATCCCCTTTAATAAAAGTAAATTTCTCATATGGCTTAAGTTGCTCCAAACGAGCATATTTAAGATTCACATCATAATAATCATTTATATTATCAACACCTATTACTTTGCAACCTTGCTCTAGTAATTTTTTAGATAAGAAGTATCCTACAAAACCAGCAGCTCCAGTAATAAGGTATATTTTATTTTTATCTAGAGGCTTGTAAATCACTGTTATTCAACTCCTCCATGCGATCTCTACTTGTTGATTTTCTACCAATAGAATGATATTCTATGCCTGCTTCTTGCATTGCTTGCACATCATAAATGTTTCTACCATCATAAATTAGAGGTGTTCGCATTAATGTTTTATAAATTTCTGGAGTTAATGCCTTCACTTCTCCCCATTCTGTGAAAATAAAGCAGACGTTTGCACCTTCTAAAGCTTGTTCAATATCCGTAGCATATGTGATATTACCGTTCTTATTTTTCCCCTTTGGATACACTTTAGCAAAGTTATTCGCACCTACTGGATCAAATGCATAAATATCTGCGCCTTGCTCTAACAGTAGAGGAATATTTTCAAGAGATGCAGCTTCTCTTAAATCATCTGTACCAGATTTAAATGTCAATCCTAATACCGCCACTTTAAGACCGTTAAAAGTAATTAATCTTTGACTCGCTTTTTTGTATAATAGAGTCTTTTGATCTTTATTTACATCAATGGCAGCTTTTATCGTTCTTAATTCATAACCGTTTTGTCTCGCTAAGTACTCTAATGCTTTAGTATCTTTAGGGAAGCATGATCCTCCAAACCCAATACCTGCATTTAAAAATTTGCTTCCAATACGCTCATCAAAGCTCATACCTTTTGCAACATCTTGAATATCCGCACCAACTAACTCACAAAGATTAGCAATATCATTCATATAAGAAATCTTAAGAGCTAGGAAATCATTAGAAGCATATTTAATCATCTCTGCTGATCTTCTATTTACTGAAACGATAGGTAAATGGAATGGTTTATACAGATCCATTAACACTTTTTCAGCCCATTTACTTTCTGTACCAATAACAATCCTTTCTGCATATAGCGTATCATGAACCGCAGATCCTTGAGCTAAAAATTCTGGATTTGATGCCACTTCTACTTTCACATCATTAACTAAAAAGTCCTGAATAAACTGCTCTACTTTGTCATTTGTTCCAATTGGAACAGTTGATTTTACAACAATAAGGCAATCCTTTTCTAAACTTTCAGCAATTTGTTTCGCAACGGTTGCAATATATGAAAGGTTTGCAGAACCATCAGCTTGTTCAGGAGTTCCTACACCAATGAAAATTGCATCTGCATCTTTATATGCTGCCTTGTAATCCATTGTATAATTAATTCTTCCAGCAGCATAATTTTTCTGCATTAAACCCTCTAAGTCAGCTTCATAAATTGGTGAAACACCAGATTTCATTAATTCAACTTTTTTCTCATCAATATCAACGCAAGTTACTTGATGACCAACCTCAGCAAAACATACCCCTGCTACCAGACCAACATATCCTGTTCCTGCTACTGCTATTTTGTACATATTTACCTTCCTCTTCATATCTTAATTCACAATTCTATATCCCTCAATAATATAGAAGAGACAAGCACCATACTACCTTATATTAATACCCTAATTTGATATTCATTTCCTTTTAAAAACTAACTAAAATAATTTATTAAGTAGAATTTCTTAACTTAGTACCCAAATAAAATCGAACTAAATCCCCTTTATTTTTTTTGCAGGCACTCCAGCATATAACGAATTCTTATTTGCCCTCCCCTTAACAATTGAACCCGCGCCAATAACAACATTATCCTCAATAATCGTTCCCGATAAGACTCTTACTCCTGCCCCTAACCAGACATTAGAACCTATACTAATAGATTTTGGAATTACTGGGTTATCCCTATATACAGTCCCCGAAGTATAATCATGTTCAAAAGATACAATTGTACAATTATGTGCAATTGAAACATCCTTTTTTATTTCTACTCCACCAGTAGCGTCAATGTAACATAGAGGATGGAAGCTAACATTATCCCCTACTACTAAATTTTCTAACTTAAAGAAATATACTCCGGGTTTAATTAAAACATTATCTCCACAAGATTTGCATAAAACTTTAAATATAGTATATCTTATCCCTAAACCTAAATATCCTGGTAAATTTCGATTTAACCCTAATAAAGAATACAATATCTTCCGTGGAAATAAACTCCAAATACCTACCATTATTTTTAGTAAAATTTGGAGTTTTTTTACTTTCTCTCTTCCTCTCAATTTTTTCAAGCCCTCCCCATTAGATAATTAATAATATCCTGTTTTACTTTATTTTTATTTGCCCCATATTTCAATCTCCAAATAAACAATGCAAGCATTCTAAAAGGAACTGGATAAATCCTATATTTATTAATAATTTTTGGTATTGGATGATTATTTTCTTTCAAAATATTGAATAATGTAATTCTTGCTAAATCCTTATTTAAAATCTTTCCTAGTCTTTTTTTCATAGATACTTTTTGTATAGATGAACTTGTATTATTCTGATGTCTTCTATAGCACATTAAAGGCTCAGCAAAAGCATAACCTTTATTATAAGTTAGTAATAATTGTATTAGAGCGAAATCCTCCCCTTGAACTAAGGTTGGGAATCCCCCTACTTTCAGAAAATCATCTTTTCTTACAAGAAGGCTACTTGTAGGTACTGAATGGATACGAAAATTCCAATCAAAACCTACTACTCTTGGGGGTAAAGTGTATAAATCAAATACTTTTTCATGATTCTCCGAAATTATACTATCAGTTTCAATATCATCATGTATTATCAGGCCATTTGAGAATACAAAAGAAATGTCTTTTTCTTCTTTAAAAATTCCCATTTGTTTTTCGAGTTTATTAGGAAACCAAATATCATCGGCATCAAGAAAAGCAACAAAATCCCCATTAGCAACACTGACTCCCTTGTTCCTTGCGCCAGAAGCCCCACTATTTTTCTGAGTAACATATTTAAATCTTTTCTTATTATTTTCTAACCATTCAATCGTTCCATCATTTGACCCATCATCTATAATAATAATTTCTTTATTTGTGTACGTTTGATTTTCTATACTTTTTACCGCAAATTCTATTAACCTTCCTGGATTATAACTTGGTATTATAACACTAACTAATGGCTTTTTCATCAATCCCCATCCGCCTTAAAAGCTTCTTTAAATTCATTAAAATAGTTTATCTTCTTCTCCTTCAGGATGCTCTCTCTATAATTCTTAATCTCATTAATTCCTAAACTGGAAAGTTCACTTAGTAAAGAAGGAGACTCCATTAATCTTGTAATGGCTTTAGCTAATCCCTCGTAATCACCAACAGGAGCTATACACTCTTTAGGTAGAATTTCAATTGACCCAGAAACTTCTGTTGATACTACCGGTAGTCCTCTAGCTAATGATTCAAGAACTACCCTAGGCATACCCTCAGTAAGAGAAGATAGGACAAATAAATCATTTCGATCATATAAATTAAAAAGTTCCTCGCCCCATGGTACAAAACCATGAAAATTCACATGTTGTTCTATTTCTAAATCTTTCACAAACTGTTTTAATTCAGATTCAAGTGGGCCTTTCCCAACTATATTTAATTGGATATTATAATTAAAGTTTTTCACAATGAAATGAAGCGCTTTTATTAAAGTCTTTTGATCCTTATAGGGACTTAAATTACCTACATTAATTATTTTAAAAGGTTCTGACTGTTGTTCCCAAACCCTTGATTTTTTTATAAAAGAATCTGGCAATCTTAAATCACTTATTACTGCTGCTTTAATTTTATTTTTCGGTGCATATCTTTCTTTTAAAGTGTTAGAAACATAAATACACCCATATGCACCTTCAAGATGTTTCATGTGCATCTTTAGAAAAATTTGTTTCACAACCTTAGAAAAAGGAATACCCCTAGCTTTTAAAAAGCCTTCATGCATCGATTGCTCTCCTCTACTTTCAACAACATAAGGCTTTTTATACTTTTTTAAGGCACTAAACGCAAACTCTGCTTCAAATGATGGACTATGCAATATTCCACCATCTAACGATTTAACTAACAGATGAATCTTATTTCTCATTTTTACTATACCAATTGCATCTTTTTTCTTAATAGCAGATGAATCGATAAACTTTATCCTTTTATTATCAGCCTTTTTACATCCAATTGGAAGTGTAGTTACTTTTTTTAGTGGAGCTAGAACAAAGATTTCATCAAAACTTTTAAGATATTCATCCCACATCGTATTATTATATGATGTCGTTGCCCAAATCCCATCTTGATTTTCATAGTATTGTGAACTTATAGCGAAAATTATTTTCATATAATAAACCTCTTTTTTCTAAATTTCATATATATTACTAACGGAATGATTAAAACTAAATCCTTTGTAACATGCCATAATATTAATCTTGAATCGTGTAACAAAAATTCTGCACCAAATGTAACTAACAAGCCAGATACAATTGGTGTAATACTCCCCAGTTTATTTCTATTTATTACTTCATTAATGACTTCTAAAAAATAGCCAAATATAATTGCTAAAGTCCATATCCCTAGTAATCCAAAGTTTACATAACTTTCAGCCCAGAATCCTCCTATTTTTGCCGTAGTAGGTCTATATTGCTCATAAAATCCTCTACCAGATTCTGCATCATGGGACAGAGCAATCATTCCTGGGGGTTTATTTGGTACAATCCAACTAGGTAACATAGTTAAAATAGCATCAACATAAGTTTTTCCATACTGGTAATCAATATTACCGTTTGGTTGTAATTCTTGATAATATAACATCCAAATATAATATCGCCCCAAATCTGTAGCAATTGTATAACCAGGCGTCAACTGCTCATATTGATTTTGAATAGAATTTCGATAATTACTATCTACAAGATAATTCGTATCATATTCTGTATATTTGAATAACTTATATTGTGTAAGCAATGGTATTAATACGAGTGTAATTATTATCAGTTTTGTGATATTAAACTTTTTATTTAAATAATTTATATAGATATGCAATCCCCAAAATGAATAGATCAAAATAAAAAATCGGCTTCCTCTATCTAAATTAAATAGTGAAATCAAGACTACAATAACTAGTAAATATACTATTCCTAAAAATTTTACAGCCTTGCCTTGCTTAGGAACCTTACTAGCCCAATTAAAATATAAAAATATTAACCCTACACTAAAAAAATCATTTAGAACATAAAGGGTCCCAGTTAACACCCCTAAACCTACCCCTGATTCTATAACCATATTTGCACTAAAACCAACTAGTATATAAAGAAGGGCGAGTAAAGAAATATTAGGTACCTTTATTTCTTCGTTATTAAAATTTTCTTTTTTCGCTCCCCATCTAATCTTTTTTCTAATATAACTTCCTAAAAAAAACAACGGTATTATCGGTAACGAAGTCCAAGCGATAAAAGCGATTAGACTAGTAAAATTAGATGGTAAATTATTTGCGATTGGTTGATGAGTTATCAAATGGTACAATGGGGAATAAATAAAAATTAATATCGAAGTATAAGTAAAAACAGCCCAAATATCCAAAGTGGGCACCTTATGAAAAATTATTAATACTATTCTTCGAATTATAAATAAAGCTGTAATTGCAATAGGAATTACAGTCAATATTTCATTCGTGCTTAAGAACAAAAATGATATTGAACAAAAAATCACAAAAAAGATTACGAGTAATACATTAATTAATAGTGGTAATGAAATTGAATTTCCAACCTTACCCATGTTGTTGTGTTTCATAACTTACTTTCCTTTCATTTACTTTATTCACCCTTAAAATTATTGCAAATCTTCCAATTGCAGTAATACAAGAGCCCACAAGTAAAGTAATAGCGGCACCATATAATCCCCATATAGGTATTAATAAAAACGAACAAATACATGTGGCAATTAACATAAAAATAAGTTGAGGTAACTCATTCTTATAGGTCTTAGTTGCAATAGTTGCGTACCCCATAAATTCAGCAGGATATCTAAAAATAGTCGCTGCCATTAAAATGGTTAAAAGTGAAGAGTATTCAATATACTCCGGTCCAAAAAGAATGTACAATAACAACTCCCCAAGATAAAAAGTCAATAACGTACTTAACAGGCCTAACATCACACCGAAGGTAACTAATTTGTTAAATAATTTATTAAAATCACTTTTTGATTCTCGATTACTATAACGAGATAACCTATTGCAAAAAGATTGCCCTATCGCACCAACAAGAGTATTTCCAGCTATCATTAAATATGAAAGGGCTGTGAAGTATCCCAACTTTTCAGTATCCATATAATAAGTAATAAAATACCTAGTTATATTTGTATTTAATGAGTATAAAAGAGAAATGATCCCTAAAGGCAATAAAGCCCTATATAAATAACTAATCTTTTTAATATCATTAGGTAATCTCAAGTAATCTTTAATATTTTTTTTCCTATTAATATTGATTTTGGGGATATCATATATTAAAAGTATAAACAGCCACGACAAGCCTATACTAAAAGTTGCCAATAAAATGTCTCTTGTTAAATAATAAAAAATAAAGAATAAAAAGGTTGATGAAATACCTTTTATAAAATTTGAAAATCCTACTTCATGAAGTTTTTCTTGTTGTTGTAAAAATCCATAAACTAATTCTGAAACTAATTGAACATTTTTTGCTAGCAAGTAAACAAAAACCAATTGTGTTACGTTAGAACTAGCATTTGTAACAAAGCAAATAACTAATGATGCTATAGTTCCCAATACTACATTTAAAATTACAATTTCAATATAAGAAGATAAATTACTATCTTCACTGGTAACTTTATTTCTAATTTGCATTGTAAAAAACATGTATACTGGGCCTGTAATTGCTAGCATTAATCCAAATTCTCCAACAACTTTAGCATCACCTAATCTTGCCAATATAATTATTATTAAAAATTGTGCTGCCATAAAAAATGCTGATCCCATAAAAACCGATATAACTTTAAGTAACATAGACTTAGAATTAGTCATAATATCATATAACCCTCTTATTTATAATCATTTCTGTACACTATTAAATATTTTATTTATTACCTCTACATAAGCGTTTAGAACAATATTTCTATCAAATTCTTTTTCTACTTTTTTTCTACCAGCTAACCCCATTTTCTCTTTATCTTGCCACTCCATACCTAAAAAGCTCTCTATTTTTTCTATTAAATCTTGACTGTTTTGTTGCTTAACAATTAAGCCATTTTCTCCATGTTCAACAATTTCTCGGCAACCACTTCTATCAGTTGTAATGATAGGTCTTCCACAAGCAGCACTTTCAAGCAATACATTAGACATACCTTCAGGATAATATGTAGGATGAATAGTACAATGAGAAAGTTTATGAAACTCTTTGACATCACTTTGCATTCCATGATATTGAATTATCCCTTTCTCATGCATTATCTTTAATTTTTCTTCATATTCGTCCTCACAAAATCCTAAAATGTGGAATACAGTATTTGGATATTTCTCTCTTATATATTTAGCCGCATCTAAATATTGATCAATCCCCTTCTCTTCCATTACACGTGCAATAAATAGAAAGTTTACTGTCTCCGTTGATGGATAATCTAACACTGAATATTGTTCAAGGTTAACCCCTGATCCAGGTAATAATTTATAATTACTAATAAAAATTCTTTCATTTATAAAGTTTTCATTTTCTTTATTTTGGAAAAATACACATTTTGCTTTTTTTAGTGCTATTTTATACAAAAATAAAGTAATTCGTTGGAGTGCTCCATGATTTTCTACAGCTGTACCCAACCCCGTAATATTAGCTATATAAGGAATACTATTAACTCGACACATTAATCCACCATAAATATTAGGTTTGATTGTATACGTTAAAACAACATCAGGTTTGACCTTATTAATAATTTTCCAATAACTATATATTAATTTCAAATCAGCTATTGGGTTGGTCCCTCTTCTGCTAATAGGTGTATTAATAAATTTACACCCCATCTCTTTTAATTCATTAATAAATTCGCCATCAGGAAGCGATATATATACCTCGTATTTTTCAAGCGATTCTTTTATTAATTCTCTTCTAAACTTATATAGACCAACATCATTGTTTGCTAATATAAGTACTTTTTTCATTAAACTACTCTCCTAGCAGGAACTCCGATATAAGTTCCAGTTTTAATTATATTTTTAACAATAACGGCCCCTGCGCCAATTTTACACTGGTTAGTAATACTAAAATTATTACTTATTATGCTCCCGATACCTAACCAAGTACCCCTGCCTATTTTAACGGTACCAGCTAAATGTGCACCTGGTGATACATGGACATAATCCTTAATTATGTTATCGTGTTATTCATTTTTAATGCAATATCAGCTATAACTTTTCCGTGTCCGCCAGCACCTATTATAAGGAGTTTTTTTTTCATAACTCCACCCTTCCTTTACTGCTCCCCTTAAATGGTTCCATAGTAGCTGCAGTTTCTGAATTAATCCCTTCTCTAATAAAGACTTTCTTGAGAGTTAAAAATATAATTTTCCAATCTGTAATAAAACTTACATTGTCTACATATTCTACATCGTAATTAAATTTGTCTTCCCAACTAATAGCATTCCGACCGTTAACTTGTGCTAAACCTGATAATCCTGGCCTAACTTCATGACGGCGCTTTTGATGTTCATTATATAACGGTAGATACTGAACTAATAAAGGTCTAGGTCCTATAATTGACATATCACCTTTAAAAATATTAAGCAGACCTGGTAACTCATCAAGTGATGTCGAGCGTAAAAATTTACCGAACTTAGTAAGTCTTACACCATCAGGTAACAGCTCATCTTTTTCATCTGTCATTGTTCTAAATTTATACATTTTAAAAATGTTTCCATGTAATCCTCGTCGCTCTTGTTTAAATAACACTGGACTGCCTAACTTTGTTTTCACGAGAAAAGCTACTATAAGAAATACTGGACTAAGCACTATAATAGCAATTAAAGACAGCATAAAATCCATTGGTCTTTTTATAAACTTTCTATAGGCGCTACCTTTAGAGCTCCTCATTATGCTAACCACAATCCTTTAATAATTTTCACGATTCTATCTAAATCTTCATCCGTCATTTTCGTATCACTTGGTAAGCAAACACCCTCCTCAAATAACTTCTCTGCTACACCCGTTCCAACAAAATCATACTTCTCAAAGAATGGTTGCAAGTGCATTGGTTTCCAAACTGGTCTAGATTCAATGTTTTCCTTTTCAAGAGCTTCCATCACATCGATTGGTCGAATCTTACCATTCAAAGTCATAGAACTTAACCAATAGTTTGGTTCATTCCAATCATTGCTAGGCATAAACTCAATGCCTTCAAGATTTCCTAATTCTCTCTTATAAAACTCGAATATGTATCTTTTCTTCTGAACTCTCTGATCTAATACTTTAAGCTGCCCTCTACCAATTCCGGCAACTACATTACTCATACGATAGTTAAAGCCTAATTCACTATGTTGATAATGTCTTGCTTGATCTCTGCTTTGAGTAGCCCAAAATCTTACTTTTGAAATTCGTTCCTTATCATTAGAAACGAGCATACCGCCACCAGAAGTAGTAATAATCTTATTTCCGTTAAAAGAGAAAATACCATAATCTCCAAAACTTCCAGTATGCTTACCTTTATAATAAGTACCTAAAGACTCCGCTGCATCTTCAATTAAAGCAACACCGTACTTTTTACAAAGTTCAACGATCTTATCCATATCCGAGGAAAGCCCATAAAGATGAACCACTATAACTGCCTTTACGTTTGGATATTTTTTGAATGCCTCTTCCAATGCTTTAGGACACATATTCCAAGTTTCATAATCACTATCTATAAAGACAGGAGTAGCATTTTGATAAATAATAGGATTTGCAGTAGCTGAGAATGTAAGTGTTTGACAAAAAACAACATCCCCCTTCTCTACTTCCGCCGCTTTTAGGGCCAGATGAATTGCAGCCGTTCCAGAAGATAGTGCTGCCGCTGCTTTAGATCCCACTTTCATAGCTAATTCTTTTTCGAATCCATTCACATTTTCCCCAAGTGGTGCAATCCAATTTGTATCGAAAGCTTCCTTAACATAATGCATTTCATAACCTTCATCACTCATATGTGGTGATGAAAGAAATATTCTGTCTCCCATTTAAAAAACTTCCTTCCCTTAAATTAATGTTTAAGATTAACTTTATTATTGGCAATATCTAATAATCGTCCTCTTATTTCCTCTTTACTAATTTCCTCAAAATCATTCATAAACTGTCTTAAAATCTCTTGATCCATTAAAACAGCTTTTCCTATATGAATCTTAGGGAATATTTGCTCCGGATGAATTTCACCTTCATTTAATAACTCTTCATACATTTTTTCACCTGGTCTTAATCCAGTAAATTCAATTCCAATTTCCTCAATTGAATACCCTGAAAGAGTAATTAAATTTTTAGCTAAATCAACAATCTTTACTGGGTCCCCCATATCTAGTACGAACAATTCTCCACCTCTAGCTAGCGTTCCAGCCTGAATAACTAATCTTGAAGCTTCCGGTATTGTCATAAAGTAACGAATCATATCAGGGTGAGTAACTGTTACAGGTCCACCTTTTTGAATTTGTTTCTTAAATAACGGGATTACACTTCCTCTACTTCCAAGAACATTACCGAATCTAACTGCAACAAAACGTGTACCAGTACTAATGGATGCCATATGTTGGACAATCATTTCCGCAAATCGTTTTGTAGCTCCCATTACATTCGTCGGATTTACCGCCTTATCTGTAGAAACCATTACGAACGTATTTACTTTAAATGTATCAGCCGCTTCTGCTACATTTTTCGTACCAAAAATATTATTTTTTACAGCCTCTTCAGGATTACGTTCCATTAAAGGTACGTGCTTATGTGCAGCTGCATGATATACGATATATGGTTGATGCTTGTTCATTATTTCAAAGATTTTATTTCGATCTTGAATATCAGCAATTTCTGTCGTAATTTCCACTGCATCTTTATAAGTAACTCGCATTTCCATTTCAATAGTATAAATGCTATTTTCACCATGTCCTAAAAGAACAATTTTTGCAGGATTATACTTCATCACTTGACGACAAATTTCTGATCCAATTGATCCGCCCGCACCCGTTACTAAAATCGTTTTACCTGCAATCTTTTCCCCGATACCCGCGTCATCTAATTGAATTGGCTCCCTACCTAATAAATCTTCCACTTGTACGTCTCGAAATTCATTAACAGAAACTTTGCCATCTAAAAGATCTTCAAGCATTGGTACAATTTGCGTTT
Source organism: Bacillus sp. LK2 (assembly GCF_001043575.1). Taxonomy (NCBI): domain Bacteria; kingdom Bacillati; phylum Bacillota; class Bacilli; order Caryophanales; family Bacillaceae; genus Bacillus; species Bacillus sp. LK2. The sequence goes on along the minus strand of NZ_LDUK01000002.1, from coordinate 70,851 downwards.
TTGCTTTCGTTTTTGTACACTTCTCAAAAATTTCGTTTATTTGATTTCTATTTAAAGAAGGAATAGCAATAATGATATGCTCTATATCATTATCTTCCACAATCTCTTGAATATGATTTGTTGTACCAACAACCGGCACATTATAAATCTCCAATTTTTGTTTATTTCCATCATCATCAACAAACGCAATTGGATATAGATCCGCTTCTTTATTATGTTGCAATTGTCTTACTACCATAGTTCCCGCTGAACCAGCACCGATAATCAATGTTCGTTTTTTATCTGTAGCTTTCGTAATATATGTATCGCGAAACATACGCCATACAAAGCGAGAACCACCAATTAATAATAAATGTAACATCCATGCGATTGCTAAAATTCGAACATAAATATCATGATTTATAATTTGTTGAACAATTGCTGTTACAATAATAGAAAGTGTAATTGCTTTAAATATTTGTATTAATTCTCCAACACTTGCATATTCCCATGCCTTATTATAAAGCTTATAAATAGCTGCAAAAATATGATGGCTACACAATAATGTAATAGAACTAATAATTACTGTCGTAGGAATTCTGTTTAATACATTAGGATGTACGAACCAATAACTTAAATACACGGCGGTTAATACGATAAATGAATCTAATAAAATTAATAATGAGAGCCGTTTTTGATAACTCAATATATATGTTCCCTTCTTTATATAATTAGTATCTTATTTATAATAAAAAGGTACATTCGCTTATGAATGTACCTCTTCCTTTTTTACAAGTCCCTCTATATATTTCATTAAATCTAATTTCAACTCTTCATTTTGAAGTGCCATTTCAATCGTTGTTTTAATAAATCCGAATTTTTCCCCAACATCATATCGAGTACCTTCAAAATCATATGCAAACACACGTTGGATTTCATTTAAACGTTGAATCGCATCTGTTAATTGAATTTCTCCACCTGCACCTGTTTGTTGGTCCTCAAGGAACATGAAAATTTCTGGTGTTAATACGTAACGCCCCATAATTGCTAAATTAGATGGTGCTGTTCCCTGTGCTGGTTTTTCAACAAATCGGCGCACCTGATATTGACGACCATTTTGCGTGATTGGATCAATAATTCCATAACGATGCGTTTCATTTTCGGGTACTGTTTGCACACCAATTACAGACGAATGTGTTACCTCGTACTCATTCATCAACTGACGTAAACATGGCGTATCAGCTTGTACGATATCATCACCAAGTAATACTGCAAATGGCTCATTCCCAATAAATTTACGAGCACACCATACTGCGTGACCTAATCCTTTTGGTTCTTTTTGTCTTATGTAATGAATATTAATCTTTGAAGATGCTTGTACTTTTTCAAGCATTTCATATTTACCTTTTTCTAAAAGGTTTTGTTCCAGTTCAAAAGAATGATCAAAATGATCTTCAATTGCACGTTTTCCTTTTCCAGTTACAATAATAATATCTTCAATGCCAGATTCAATTGCTTCTTCTACAATGCACTGAATCGTCGGTTTATCAACTACAGGTAACATTTCTTTCGGCATCGCTTTCGTCGCTGGTAAAAATCTTGTTCCCAGTCCAGCAGCTGGAATAATTGCTTTCCTTACTTTTTTCAAATCAGTACCCCCAAATATTTTTTCTGTATATATGCATGTAGCAATAATAAAAAAACCTACCTATAGAGTCATATTTATAACTCCATAGGTAGAGTTTCAATTATGGGCATCTAACCCTACCTCACATCATGCTTTTGACAACAAACGCGTCTAAGGTAGAAATTTACTCTACCCACAGCATAGCCGAGTGTCTCCATTGATATTGGTTAGGAGGCATCACCAAGTGGTTTTCCCTTTAAAAGAGACCGAATATTTTTTTTCGTCTTATTTTCTCGGGCTCTTCTCGATAAATCATTTTTCCACTTATTAGTTCATATGTATTTTCTTTAAAGTAGTACAATGTAGAACTTCCAAATGTTTTCTCTACTGTTTCATACGCAGCTTGCAAGTGAAAGGAGCGCGTTGTTGTGTTATGAGCATCTGATGATATGACATGTGTTAAATGATGCTCAATAAGTTGCAATGAAAACTTATTGATTTTCTTTCCGAACTTCCCTGTGACGCTTCCTGCGGTAATTTGTGTCAGTGCCCCTTGATTGACGAGCTTATACAACACATCGGGGCGTTCAATAATTTCCATATTCCGTTCTGGATGAACAATAACCGGCGTGATCCCTTTCACACGTAATTCATATAACATTTTTTCTGCATAGCGCGGGACATGGTTTGCTGGAAATTCAATTAATATATATTTATCGGTACGATTCAGCGTAATAATACGTCCCAAATCATAGTCTTCTAATAACTCTCCGTACAACCTGATTTCTTGGCCAGGTAAAATGGTTAAATTGATATCCTCTTCTTTTAATTTTTCATTTAACTGCTTTACCTGATGAAGAATGCTTTCTGCTAGATTCATATAAACCCCATTTTGGTGATGAGGAGTAGCAACGATTGTATGAATTCCTTCTTCGCATGCTGCCTTTGCCATTGCAATGCTGTCTTCGATTGATTGTGCTCCATCATCGACATTAGGCAAGATATGACAATGTAAATCAATCATTCTATTTCATCCCCTCTCCACATATTCTTCACATACTGAATATAAGAAGAAAAGATGAATGTTCACCTTCCCTTCTTTTACATTTAGTTAGAACTGTAATAGTAATATTCGGATCCATTTTGTTCTTTATCGTTTAAGACAACGCCAAGTAATGTACCTTTTGCGCTATCCAATGATTGTTTTGCTTTAAGTGCCGCCTCTTTTTCTGTTGCACCACTTCGAATAACAAGTACAGAAGCATCACATTGATTTGCCATAATTTGTGCATCTGTAACTGGTAAGATTGGTGATGTGTCAAAAATGACAAGGTCATACGTGCCATAAGCTTCTGAAAGTAAATCTTTCATCGAGCTTGCACCCAGTAATTCCGCTGGATTTGGTGGGATTGGACCACATGGTAAAAATGTTAAATTACCGATTTTCGTTTGTGTCACACATGTTTCTAGTGTTTTACTACGTGTTAATACACTTGTTAAGCCAAATATATTATCCACTTGCATCATTTGATGTAATGCTGGTTTACGTAAGTCTGCATCGATAAGTAATACTTTCTTACCTTGTTGTGCGAAAACAGTTGCAATATTAGCAGCCGTTGTTGTCTTTCCTTCACTTTGATTCGCAGATGTTACGATAAGAGAACGAATCTTCTTATCAACAGATGCAAATTCAATATTTGTTCGTATATTTCGGTATTGCTCTGACACAGATGATTTTGGTTGTTCATATGCAATCAGCTGACGGCGAGCACGTAATATTTTTTTCTTAAGAACCAATTGTATGACCCCCTACTCTCTTCGTTGCTGATAAACTACCGCTCTTTGTGCCATCTTCCTCCATATGAGAAACGACGCCAAGAACTGGTACAGCAAGTAGTTTTTCAATATCTTCTTCTTTTTTCAACGTGTTATCTAAGTACTCTAGTAAGAATGCAATTCCAACAGAAGCCATTAATCCAACAACAAATGCAATTGCTATATTTAACTTTTTATTTGGTTTGATTGGTGACTGACCTTCTGCTACTTCTGCTTTTGATAAGATCGTTACGTTATCAATACTCATAATTTTTGCAATTTCACTTTTGAATATTTCCGCTGTTGTATTTGCGATATCACGAGCTAGTTTTACATCTTTATCTTGAACTGTAACAGCTATTACTTGTGAATCTTTCTCGTTTTCTACATTAATTTTTCCATTTAACTCTTGAGTAGACATGCCTAACTTTAATTCACTCTTCACCCTATCTAAAATTACAGGGCTTTTTACAATGATCTTATATGTATTAGTTAATTGCACATTGGTTTGCACTTCGTTATACTGGATGATTTTCTCATCTTGTTTCTTTTGGTTAACAAGAATTTGCGTCGAAGTCTGATAAATCGGCGTTATAAAGTAGAAACTTACGATCGCGCTTACAAGTGCTGCACCAATCGTAATTACAAGGATCATAACTAATCGTTTTCTTAAAATAGCAAATAACTCTTTCAAACTTATTGTTTCTTCCATGCCTTCCTCCAGCTTTCAATAATTTGTTATAAAAACTTCTGAAAATAAATAATTTGTCAGGTTTTAGGCTGACAACAAAAATCTGGTATCTAGTCCTAAAATTGTTTAGCAATAAATAACTATTTAACATATTACAGAACTTACATTAGTATAGCAAGAATAGTTGAGAAAATTATTGGAAAAATTGACAAATATTACACTACCGAATCTGACGAATTTCGAAACAGTTTTTAATGTATAGGTTTTCACTTGTTATACACTGTCGATATATGGGTATTATTAGTATTACTAGTGAATATACCATTGATTGATCTGTGTATTTATACTATCCTGTTTATAAAAATCTTACCTTTGTTAATTTTCATTTTGTTTTTTCTTACTCTTTCAATATCTTTTTTCAGACTTTAGTTGATAAACTTTTTTTTCGAAAGTCCCCTATATTTTTCAATCAAACGTTTGTTTAAAAGTAAGAGAACTTACCTATCGACAAATCCTCTTACCTTTCGTCCATTTCTTCATAATTCGCTTCAATAACAATAAAAAAGATGAATGACCATACTCTCTTCATTCATCTTCCAACGTAAAGTTATGTTAGCAAATCTTTATTCTTTCTTATCACCAATTGCAAATGTGATTTCAGCTTCACAAGCGATTTCACCATTTACAGTTGCTACTGCTTTTCCTTTTCCAATCGGTCCACGGACACGTGTCATTTCGACTTCTAAGCGAAGTTGATCACCTGGGCGAACTTGACGTTTGAAGCGGCAGTTATCAATGCCAGCAAAGAATGCAAGGCGACCGCGATTTTCTTCCTTCTTCAGTACCGCAACAGCACCCACCTGTGCTAATGCCTCTACAATTAGAACACCTGGCATCACAGGATAATCTGGAAAGTGTCCATTAAAGTATTCCTCATTTGCCGTTACATTTTTAATCCCAACCGCACGCTTTCCTTCTTCTACTTCTAGAATTTGATCGACTAGTAGAAATGGATAACGATGTGGAATAATTTCTTTAATCTGTTGAATATCTAGCATATCATTCTCTCCTTATATACCAAATTGGTCATACCACCAACACACTGTCCTTATTATCCCATTCTCCATTGTTTTTGTCACGAAAAACAAGAAATGCTTTCTACCCAAAATATCTATTAGGACTATTCATACAAAAAAGATACACCCTTTTCCCTTCGCTAATCGGTATAACAAAATAATAGCAATTAACACGGAGGTTGGAAAAAGGTGTATATCAAAGTTAGGGAGAGGAAATATACATTATTTTCCCTATGTGTCGTATTCATAGCTCATTATAAAGGACAAAAATAAGAAAGAAAAATTTAATATTTACTCCTTTTTACCATCATACCCTTAATTTTCTACAAATTTCTACAAATTTCTTCATTTTTCTTATATTATCTTAAATAGCATATCTAGAAATTAAGATTCGCAATCCAGAACACTATGCTTTATAAAAAAATAAATCTTCGTGGATTAGCCTTTAATAAAAATCCTATAAAATATCATCACAAAAGATACATTTACATTTCACAGAAATATCCAACATTGCATATAAATTCTTTTAAATCTATTTAACAATACATAAAAATAAAGTATAACTAATAAGAAATTGTTGCTTTTCCTTGTTTATCTGTTAAATAAGGCATTCCGGAGTATTTGAGAGAAAAACTCAAATGAAATAAAAAGAAATACTTATATAATATTCTTCACTATCTCTCTTTCATCTCCTCAAATCGTTTCCCTTCTTAATTACTTATATAAAATTAGTAGCAATTCAAAATACTAACAATTTATTAGGCACTACCTCTCATTAATCACTGACCATAAAAATGTCTACAAGGTGCTTCAAAATATATTATCACAACTACACTAATAAACCTTTATATACAAAAAGCAGCGAGACCTCTAGTCCTAAAGACGAGGGGTCTCGCTGCTTTTTGTTATATGGTATAAATAAAATCAGGTTCCTTGTTAAATTATAACATGGATATTTATACATGTATATAGATGGCATATTAATAAGTCACAAAAAGTATTTCTAGTTTTTTACTGGTCACACAATTAAATTAAGCTCATATTTCCATAAAAAGACCAGTACACAAATACCAATTGTCCCCCAAACCATAAATAATCAAATTGTGTTACCGGCCCGAAAGAAATAAAGGCAGTGTATTCCTTAAATTTATAAAAAATAATTGTGACTAGTCATATTTAAATGTTTACCTTAGCCTGTTGTCCAAGTAGGCTACTAAACAAACCACTTTCATCTTTTGCCAGTTGTGTGAAACTACCGTGTTGAATAATTTGTCCTTGATCCATTACAATTACTTGGTCAGCTTTACGTATAGTAGATAGCCTATGTGCAATGACAATAATTGTCATGCTTCCTTTCAATCTTTCCAATGCTTCTTGTATTTTCGCTTCATTTTCAGCATCTAGAGCACTTGTTGCCTCATCCAGTACTAAAATAGAAGGCTTTCGAAGTATCGCTCTAGCCAGAACAAGACGTTGTCGTTCTCCTCCTGAAAGCTTGACTCCCCTATCGCCAATCATTGTATCCAATCCTTGCGAGAGCCTGCTAACAAACTCAGCGGAAGCAGAAAATTCCAAAGCTTCCCAAAGCTGCTCCTCACTTGCATTTGGTTCAACCATTCTCAAATTGTCTCTTATACTGGCATTGAATAGAAATGGATCTTGAGGAACATAGCTAATAGATTTCCTCAATGATAATAGGTCCTTACTTGTCAACGGTTTGTTATCTATTAATAACTGACCGCTCTCCGGTTGCATAAGTCCCATTATGATATCAATTAATGTACTCTTTCCAGCACCGGAACGCCCTGAGATAGCTGTCATACAATTTGCAGGAATACGCAAATTAATATCTTTAAGTGAGTACACAGCATTTTCTTTATTGTAGCAGAAAGAGATATTTTGACACTCAATAGATTGTTCTATCTGCATAGGATTTATACAATCATAATCCTGCTCTATATCTTGCAATTCTATACTTTTCTTACACTCTTCCTGTAATTGCAGCAAATCTTTAAAAGCGGGAAGATTCGCTGCAATTTGTTCCATGTTGGATTGTATACCTGCAAATCGTGGCCACAAACGAGAAAATATAAGAATAATTAATAATAATTGCTCCGTTTTCGTCTGAAACAGCTTAACAGATAGAAAGATAAGAATAGCAATGAAAACAGCTGATGCAATTTTATAAAAGAGTTGAGAATTATTTCTCACCTTAATATATGCAAACTGTTCACGTTCCACATCTTCTACCCAATTACGTAACCACGTATAACGAGATCGTTCTAGTGTATTGCTCTTAATATCCTTAATTCCATTAAAATGATCAGTTATACCTGCAAGATACGCTTTTGAATTCTCTGAGGTTCGACCACCTAATCTTTTTGATTTTTTAATAAATCTTCGTGAAAGAAAGGCGAGTACCACAGCGCAACATAGTACAAAAATTGTTATATCTGCCGCTAACCAAAAAGCGAAACCAATCTGTATAAATGTAAACATTAAAGAAGTGAGCAACTGTAAAAATAAATTAGTGCCTGCGCTAACACGCCCTAATTCCGTTGTCAAAGAATTGATAAGATCTGATTTTCTCTTTTTCACAAAAAAACTCCAGTTGGCCTGCAACAATCCACGATAAGTTTCCAATCTCAAATGATTAATAAAACGTATCTGGATTTTCGCATTACGAACTGTTATATTCCTTTGCAAAAGCGCTTGTCCCACGACCAATATAATATATATTCCTAATACAAGTGGTAATCCTAAAGTAGTTGGAAACTCACCTAGGAATCCAAGAACCCCTGAAAGAGGACTTGTCTGTTCATTCATCTTCGCAATACCGCTAATACTTATCATAGGAATTAATAATAAAATGCCGATTCCTTCTACAAGACTGACCAATACCATTCCCATGAGATTAACAATGAGAATTTTTCCAGTAAAAGAGTATAACCGCTTTGTAAAATATAAAATATTTCTCATTTTCACTTCTCCTTACGGTACCTCATTTCCCTCCAAATCCATAAAACCGGCCGCAAAGGGAAATATAAAACATGCAGTTGTTTTGGCAGTGGTAAAGTTTCCACATCCTGAGGATAAGGATACAACCAACTAAGATGAAACAGTAGCTTTTGAGAGCTTGTCTTTAACAAATATAAATATCGCTCATGATATTTTGAAACTTCTTCTGGGACAGGATCTGTATGTAAGTTAATCATATTTTCCAAGTAATATATAGCAAGCTGCGCTAATTGCGTTACCCTTCTCCCTGACATTAATACTTTTGCCTCTTCCGCTATTATAAGAGTATCTAAAAGCTCAGAAGATAAAATAAGCGCCTGACCTACCAGTTGTTTACATCCATATCTTTCTAACATAACAGTGAGTTCTTCCCAATCTATTTCTTGCCTTACCATACGGTCAATGTCCGTTAACCATCGAAGCCTGGACCAACCATGCCTAGTCCCATGGGTCACAAGAAACATAAACAAATCCTCTCTACCTAAAAAATAGACAGGATAATTTGTGACAGGACTCGTCCTCTTTCGCCCCCATAACTCATCGAAGCGTGGTTCCTTTCCCGGTCCTGGGTGTAGTCGCCAATGAATCTCCAATTTCACCTTACTTATCGGATGCATGTAAGTTGTATGGTGGCGTCTCCACTTCCATTCATTCATAACCGTCGGAAAATCATCCTCTTTGACATAACCATTCTTTACAAGTAATTCGTTCACTTTCCCAAGATCATCTATAGGAACAAGGGCATCCAGATCCCCTGATGTTCGAAGGGAAACATCTCCATATAAGTCTGCGCCAAGAATAGGGCCCTTCAAAAATAGAAGTTGAAGTTGGTTTTCAGCAAATAATTTACTTACTTTTCCCATTTCCCCACTTAAATGAAGCATATGGAATGTATTCCTTTTAAAATATGTACTTAATACTTGCACAACATTTGATGGAACTAACTGTTTATCAATAGATTTCATTTTTGGATAAATAAACGCGTACATGCGATGATGCAGCGCCAGTTTCAAAAATTTGTTCCAATCAATATTTATGAACCAGTCTCCCGGGATTTCTTGTATCTCTTTATCTTCCTTCTTTATAATTTCAAGTAACAATTTTAGTTCTTTAGGTAAATGACTCAAATCAAGATTACAACCGGTATACATCTCATTCTCCTTCAAGATTTTTTTACCCTATCCTTTTTGCAAATTTACCAACAACGGTAAATCTCTTCATTTCTTCTACGCCAGTAATATAAAAGGGCCCGCTACGTAACCACGCATGGGCAATCATATTTCCCGTCTCATCTTTCGCGGTCCCTAAGTAAAGGGTACTTTCAATTTGACGCTTCTCCAACATTTTCATTGCAGCGATAGCTTTAACGAGACACTGGCTTTCCCAAAATGTATAACGGCTCATCATATGCACTGCTTGAGAAATTTCCCTTAACGTAATCTTTTCCGATTCATCATAGCTTAAAGACGTTTCTGCCATATGAATTCCTAATATAGGAGCAGCTTTAGAAAACGGTATACTTTTAAGAATACGAGCCCAGCCTAAATAAAAGAAAGCTTCTATAAGTAATAATTTTGTTCTCATATCGAACGACAAGAAAGCTTTGGCTTTATTTATGATATTCATCGATCCTACTCCTAATCTATTAAATCTGGAACGTTCAATTAAAAATCAAAGTTTTTCATCAACCGAGATTAACCCTTCTGCATACAAATGATTTAAGAAAGAGAGTACTTGTTCCTTACATTCTGCCTCTTCAATCATATATCGAGACAATAATATATCAATCACTTGATTGACAGATATTAATTCATTAATTAAACTCCAAATTTCACCACCTATACCTCCTAAGTTATAGTATTTCCCATTATGGATGCTCATCATCACTTTCTCCCCATCCATATCACTCACTACATTTTCCTGACCCTGTACAACAAAACTGTTTAATGAAATTGTTCGTTTACTACTCATTATTTTTCCTCCTCTTTTAAAGACTCTAGAATTTTGGATACTAAATCATGTGCCGTAAACTTTGAAATAGGACGTCTCAATTGAAACATATCTATTTTGTTTACGATATTTGTTGAATGCATAAAGTGCCATTCCATCATCCCCAATCGTGGGATTAATGAATTCCTATATGTATGACGCAGCAATGTGCGTAGTCTCTCCAGTCCTTCAATCTGCTGAAGTTCAACATCCCCATTTTCTACTTTCACTAATTCGAATACACCTGCCAATGGTAATGGTTCCTCGAAAAAGTTAGCTGTAACGGGGACAGCATATTTAGTTTCCCTTTCAAATAATGGCTGATAATGCGCTGTCTCCATTCCAAACTGATCAAGACTCTCTTTCCATAACTTTTGTTGCGGGTAAGATGGTGTAACAAAAGGAATATTATCCTCAGAAAGAGACACAGCAATTACATCATCGCTTAAAAGCTTATAGCCTTTGCTTAAAAGGGCTGATGCAAGAGTTGATTTTCCAGCTCCTGATCTTCCTACAAAAGCATACGCCTTTCCATTGATGGCTATTACACTTCCATGCAGAGGGAGTATTTTTCTCTGCATCAACAATGCCCCCATACAAGTCCCAAGAATATAAAGCCGAATCTTATCTTGATCAGACCCTTTCATAGGTGAAACAATAATTTTTTCTCCATTTTGAATACAAAACGTAGCAGTTTCGGGGATTTGAAACATAATTAACTCTTCTTCAACTACAAACACTGACTTCGGAGAAGATAACTCTCCCCATAATTGAGACAAGTCTGCAGTTTCTATTTTTACGTCTACTTCATTTTCGTAATTACTTACTTGAGGCAATTCCGGCAGGGGAATCTCACTTAATAGGGCTAATCCGAAGGCTTTGTAAATCTCTTTCTTTACAGTATGTATCATCTTTCTCACTCCAAATAGTTGAAAAATTGATTAAAAAAAACCCTTATACCGTAATTAAACTATATAAGGGCTGTAAAGCATATAAATCTCATTTAAATATTAGTGCATTAGCTGTGGTGAAGAGCGCCTTGCTCATCCTCATCTTCAAAAACTTGGTCAACAAGTCTCTTTCCAGGTCCAGCCATTGTCATGTTGATATCAAGCACTTCTAATACTGGTGATTGCCATTCTTGTTTCATAATTTCACCCCCTTTCAAATATATTTTTTGATAAATCGATAAACAATAAGGCTACGCATTAAAATTCTAAAATCTGGATCAAACACGTATTCTACTCGTGGTTCTCCTTGAATTTTCAAAATCGCGCTCTTAATAATCTCTATATTAAAAAAGTTAGAGGCCACTGGGTCTTTACTAAGCTGCTGAAGTTCCTCGATAAACATTTTCCATGAAGGAATCATGCGATGAACCACATCAGCTGCCTGTATTCCCCGCACACGTTGATTTAATCTTACTTTGTCAGGAAGAAATCCTTTTGTGGACCTCCGGACAAGTGCACGATTTAAGCCATTTTGAACAAATTGTTCGAGTGGTAACGATAAACAGAATCGAATTACCCGTAAGTCATTCGTTGGATCATGCCCTTGTAAACCATAACGCAAGGAGAGCTTTGTTCCACTTGTACCCGTTGTATTCCACAAGTTTAGCTGTTCAAAATGTTTCTGCCTTATTTCATATAAATTTGGGATAGAAGCCCCTGTTACTTTCACACCATGTTCTTCAAGCTTTCTAAATACATCAGTACGTTTTGCAAGTTCTGGACTAACTAACGTTGGCAGTTCATATTGCTGTTCCGAGGAAAACATGTTTTTTATCGATGGAAATGCTTTCTCCCCTACAACTTTCAGTATTCTCGATTTTTTGACCCCAACGTTCTTACCATACAAATCAATTTCACGATAAAGCTGCAGCCAGCTGAATTTTTTAAGTAAAATCGCATAATAATCTAAAGCTGGCCCCCAAGAGATTGTGAAATTTCCTCTGGCTCCATTTAAGAGCACCCCAATCCCTTGTTGTTGGGCTTTTTCATAAATTCCTTTCACCCAGACGGAATTTTCGAAAAATTTGTATGGCATCTCCATAATCTCAAGCCAATCATCAATTTCTGAGAAAGAATTTTCTCCCGGGAAATTCAAATAATTCTCTTTAATATTCCCTACATGTTGTACTGTAGTTTGGATAAATGGCTTTTCATCAGCAATCGTATGACCACGAGTCCAATCAGTAAACCCTTCTGCAGGTACTGAGCTGAATGTATATAATTTTTTGTTTTCTTTTTGCAGGGCTCTCGCAGCAAAGCTAGCAACAGCTCCTGAATCTAATCCCCCACTTAAATGAGAACCAACGTTACGATGAGTACGTAACCTTGATGTTACCGCGCTTTCAAATACGTCCCTGAACGCCTCTTCATAATCTTCATTTGATTTGAGTTGCAACTGCTCCTCTACAAATAACGTGTCGTATTTCGCAATACTAACTCTTCCCTTAACTACGGAGATAGTATGAGAAGGCGGGACTTGCTCTATATTTTTATGCACTGTTGAAAATGCATCTATTGTATCAAGCATATTAGGTATCGCCAAATATTCAGCTAACCATTGCTCATTCAATTCCTTCCCGACGTACGGTAAAGAAAACAGCGGTTGTATGCTAGTACAAAAAGCAAATTGATTTTGATTGCGGTAAAAGTAAAAAGTCCGACTTCCTGAAAAATCACGTGCACCAAAGAGCAATTGCTTTCTCTCATCCCAAATCATAAAAGCAAAATCACCAATTAGATACTTTGGTACATGCTCTCCCCACTTTTGATAAGCGAGTAAAATCAACTTACTATCAGGCATCTCTCTTCTATGTACCTTTTCTACTTGCAATCTATCGAATAATTCATTGCGATTATCAATAATAGCATCAGCAGTTATAACCAACTGTGTTTCATAATCATAGTAAGGTAATTGTTCATTAATAGATTCAGATGTTATCCATTTTGCATGAGAGCCCAAAAAAATATTTTCCTTGTGCCATATATCGGTATTGTCACCTGGATAACGAGATAAATCCTTCATGATTCCAATCCTATGTTCAGGCGGTATCGGTTCTCCATTTAAATGATAAATTCCGGTTATTGCACTCATTTTTTTCCTCCCACTACGAGACAATTAAGGGAAAACCCGATGGATAAGAAAATTACCAGATATATCAAAAAAATGTTATTAATATACCAGAAAACCCTTTCCTCAAACTACCTCGTTTACGCATAACAGATTTTAAAACCCAACTTTATAGCCTTAAATCTTTTTTCAGTTGAAGTATTCAAGCCTTCAGGCTACCTATCCTATTGTAAACCCTTGCATTTTAATTTCCTCAAAAAAATGAACAAAGGTGTGATTCTCTTAATTCTAATCAAGATATTACCATCTCAATTTTATATGAATAAAAATCCTTGAATTTAATATATTAATAAAACGTTTATATTCTTTATAAAGAATATAAACTCAGATTAACATTTCACTATTGCATTGTCAAGTATCTATATACTCAAAAAAATGAATATTTATATATCTTTTTTAGTAACTGTAAAAACAAATAATACAGTAAAATTTTAATCGGTAGGAGGCTTTACATCCCTAACTATTAATCTCACCAATCGAGCTTTTACGAACATTCCATCTATTTTCTTAGTTTCCCTAAAATCTTAAGGTAGTGCTCTTAATGCTCATAAATAGCAGGATAAACGTTATATCTTACAAATACACAGGAGAATTTTCATCTTTTTATATTTTAAAAATTTCTGTGCTATGATATTTTATATAATTTATTATTAACCCATTAATTAAAGTTGATTTTTCACGTGTTATGTTCTCTATTACTTTATTCTCCTGCTTCTTTAATCGAAACAGGAGAATAACCTTTTTATATTCATACCATTTTCACAAAGGGGGTGATATAATATGCGTTTACCACTAATAAGAAATACCATTCGCATTTACCATAAGATTATGTACGCTTACTATTTCACTCTTTATAGGGATTGCCGTGACTTTCATTCAAAGAAAATTTTTTTCCGTAAAATGAGATTTCACAAAAACAGCACTGAATGAGATATTAAATACTCCTAGTTCATTAACACCTTTCTTAATTAAAGCTGTTTCTATTTTTTATCTTTACATGCCAGCACTTACCATCAATATATCCTTAATACATGTAATAACTCTTGTCTGATTTTTTTCTGTCATACCTGATCCAGACGGAAGGCATACGCCTGTTTCAAAAAATTTTCTAGAAACATCCTCACTCTCGCTATGCGGATAATACATTACATCTTCAAACAAAGGTTGCATATGAAGAGGCTTCCAAACAGGACGCGCCTCAATGTTTTCATTTTCCAGTTGTTTCAGTAATGCCTGAATCGGTACTCCTGTTTTTTCTTCATCTACAGTAAGAACTGTAAGCCACCGGTTTGAATAAGTATCCTCTAACTCAGGCATAAACTGTATCCCTGGAATATGAGATAATTCTTGATAATATCTATCAAATATTCGTCTTCTTGCATGTACTCTCTCTTGTAAGACCTGCAGCTGTGCTCTACCTACACCTGCTAAAATATTACTCATACGATAATTATATCCAACCTCACTATGCTGGTAGTGTGGAGCCGGATCTCTTGCTTGAGTAGCTAAAAATCTTGCTTTTCTCAATGCTTCGACATCATTCGAAACAAGCATCCCTCCACCTGAAGTTGTAATAATTTTATTGCCGTTGAACGAATAAATACCAAATTTTCCAAATGTCCCGCTTGCTTTACCTTTATAGGAAGAACCGAGCGATTCTGCTGCATCTTCTATCACTGGGATATCATATTCATTACATAACAAAAGAATTTCATCCATTTTAGCGCTTTGTCCATATAAATTTACAACAATGACAGCTTTCGGAAGTATTCCTTTCTCATTTGCATCACGTAATGCACGTTCTAAAGCTTGTGGCGACATATTCCACGTTTCAAGCTCAGAATCAATAAATACTGGTTTAGCCCCTAAATATAAAATTGGATTTGCGCTCGCTATAAAAGTAAGACTTGAACAAAACACCGTATCTCCATCTTTTACATCCAGTAAGCGAAGTGCCAAATGGATAGCAGAGGTTCCTGAACTAACTGCAGCCGCATCAAGAACTCCAACATGGGATGAAAGTTCACTTTCAAACGCATCTACATTTGGACCAAGTGGAGCAATCCAATTCATATCAAATGCTTCCCCTATATATTTTTGTTCATTACCGCTCATATGTGGAGCGGAGAGATAGATTCTTGTTTTTTCCTGTGAGTATACCACTTTAAACACTCTCCTATAATTCTTTTTTTATTACTCTAGCTGGAATGCCAACTGCCTTACAATTCGCTACAATGTCACAGATCACTGTTGCTCCGGCACCGATAACGGACCAATCGCCAATTGTGATATTTGGAATCACATTAACTCCTGCTCCTATATGTACTCCTGTTCCTACAGTAACGGATCCTGTAAGCACTGCATTTGGGGAAATATGTGCAAAATCATTTACCTTATTATCATGTTCAATAATAGCGCCTGAATTGACAATAACGTGATTCCCAATTTCAACATCTGCATTAACAATTGCACCTGGCATAATAACCGTACCAGCCCCAATCTTTGCACTTAAACTAACAATAGATTGTTTATGTATAAGCGTCGCATAGCGATGACTGGGAATCTCTAACTGTTCCATAATTATATTTCTTGTTCTGTTATTCCCTATAGCTATCACGAACTTTGTATCTACATGCTCATCCATTAACTTTACAGCTGCAGAAATAGGTCCAAAATAAACACCATCCTCAATTTTCAACTCTTTATACACATCATCTAATTGCGCAATGATTTCATAATTTCCATACGATAGGATAATATCTCGGATTACTTTACTATGACCACCTGCCCCAATCATAATTATTCGCATCCATCTCACCTCCTCAAGAATTCTTTGTACCATTAAATTTTTCCACAGTTACATGCCCAACCTGATTGATTCCTTCTGACTTAAATACTTTCTTTGCCGTTAACAACAAAATTTTCATATCAAGCCAAAAAGTCCGTTTTTTTGCATACCATACATCAAAATCAAATTTTTCCTCCCAAGAAATCGCGTTTCTGCCATTTACTTGGGCCCATCCCGTAATCCCTGGTCTGACATTATGTCGCTTGGCCTGCTCTTCTGTGTATAGTTCCAAATACTCCATCAATAATGGTCTTGGACCTACCAAACTTAAGTCCCCTTTTATAACATTAAACAACTGTGGCAATTCATCTAAACTATATTTTCTTAGAAACCCTCCGAAACGGGTAAACCTTACATCATCGGGCAACGCATTCCCCTCACTATCCTTCTCGTCAGTCATAGTTCTAAACTTATAAAGAAAAAAAGGGACACCATGCAATCCCGGGCGTTGCTGCTTAAATATGATAGGGGAACCCAACTTAATTCTAACTAAAACAGCCACTATTATAATGAGAGGTAAAAGAAACACCAATAATGACAAAGAAACGAACAAATCGAAAAGTCTTTTCATATATAATCATACTCCTAATTTGGTTTATGTATTAACCTCTACTCCATAACTGCCTAAAACTTCTATCTTCATAAAAAGCAGTCCCATTCATAGTTGAAAAATAACGAATTGATTTACTTTTTTATTTAAGGACATGTCATGCAAAATATTTAATTAAAATACTCAGTAATAAGAACACCACCATATTCAACAGAACATAGTGGTGTTTCATTTCTAAAAGATTCTTAATACTTTCCTTTTATTTACTTGCTCTTACTTTAAAGCATTATAATTTTGTGTCAATTCATTAGGCGCTGGCCCTCGATGGATTGGGTTAGTAACGGGATAATAGAAATGTAGATTTCAAATTAAAAAGTGCCCTTTTTGTTTGACTGAATTTTCACCCTCAGGTTTCCCATTATACTTTTAACAACTCCAAATAAATACTTAAATTCATCTGTCTTATAAAAAACAAATACATAAATAGCATTTGGAATTATTAAACAAATCATCCCTCTTAATATTAATTCTAGTAATCCATTATACGGAATAAGACCGCATATTAAACTTGTGATAACACAAGCTCCTAGCCCTATCATCACATAGTAAGTATATTTTAAAAAATAATCCCTAACCGGTTTACGGAATACTTTCTTATATACTAAATAAGGAGCAATCCAAAATGGAACCACTAGTGTACTTATAAGTGTTCCAATAAAAACACCTGTTATGCCCATATATTGCACCAAGACAATAGAAGCCACCAGATTCACGGCAGCCTCTAAAAAGGGCGCATACCTATCTTCATGAAAAATCCCTGATGTTGTTTTGACCATAGATATAGAACGTCTCATTCCTGATACATAAAAATTTATCATTAATATAATTAACACACTTATATCCATAATAAATTTCGAACCAATCCATAAAGTAATAAAGGGTTGCATTATAATATATAAAAATATGGAAAAAAATGAGTATATCCAAAAATTACAAAGCATAGTAACCTTAAATATGCTATAAATTTTTTCATCGCTTTCTTTTGCAACCAAATTCCCTACACTATGATTAATATTATCAAAGATTTGATTTATAAAGGTTCTACAAATGTTAATTAACATATAATAATTTGAATACAATCCAACAGCTGTAACACTGACAAAGGACGCAATTAACATGTTATCAGTACCAAAGACAATATATCCACCTATATTATGTAGCACC
Organism: Bacillus sp. LK2; assembly: GCF_001043575.1. Lineage (NCBI taxonomy): Bacteria > Bacillati > Bacillota > Bacilli > Caryophanales > Bacillaceae > Bacillus > Bacillus sp. LK2. The sequence continues at coordinate 52,896 of NZ_LDUK01000002.1, read as the reverse complement.
AAAGCCTTTACATTTTTAACAATATTACTTTTGGTTTCACTATCTAATTTGCTTGCTGCTTTATTTTTTAAAAATGGGTACATCTTATCTACCAATATAGCCAAGAACGCAGAGGTACTGATTGTTATAATAATATCGATTATTAGATATAAAATATAACTATGCGTAAAGTATAAAATTCCTATTTTAACGCAAGTAGATATAATAGATGAGATAGAATAAATCCCTGTAACAATATATCCCTTTTGACAAACATTTAAAAATGAAGTTTTATAAGAAAATAGATAAGATGAAGCTGTATTAATTAAAAATATAATATAAATAAAATGAATATTGTCTACCTTTGCATCTTTAGCGATATATCCAAGAAAAGGTAACAAAAGTAATCCTAGTAACAATACTATTAAAGCTATTGCCATATATGCCTTTCTATAAAAATTCATAAGCATATTGATTCTATCCTGATTATTTTCTGCCACTGGTTTATATAGATTATATATGATAGCAGATCCTATTCCTGCTTCAGCTAAAGATAACATTCCTAATATATTAGTAAATAATCCATTTACGCCCAGATACTCAACACCTAAATAAGTAATAAATATGGTTCTGGAAGCAAAACTTAGTAACGTAATAATAACTTGACTACCTATACCGGCTGATATATTAATTATTGAATTTTTAACTCTCATTTTTCCTCCCACTTCAGAAAGTATGAAAACACTTTCAACCCAAGGGTATTACCTGATTTCTCTTTTATATGCTGCAACTATTAAAGGGTACACTTTAAACTTTATTGCCAAATAATATATATACTCCTTAAAGTTATTGCATCGATATGAAAAACCAATTCCTTTTACACTATCTGAGAACATTTCATAATTCACTATTCTACGAAAAGCATTATTAACATCCACATTAGGATCGCTTTTCAAATTATTAATCAACAGTCTATATATATGATTTATATAATAATTAGCCATATCTTTTTTAAATTGCTTATCGTGTAGTAAACCAAATTCTTGTGAAAGTTGTCTTCTCATTTGATATTGTAAAACTAAACTGTTCTCTAAATTTGGTTTATACGGAACCCTCATTAAGCTATTTGGATTATTAATAGTATAAAAATAAAGAACTTCTGAGACTGCACATACCCTTTGTGAGTGCAATAAAAACTCTAAATTAAAAATAACATCTTCTCCAATAAACACTTGTTCATTAAATCTGATGCTTTTTTCTTTTATAATGCTTAAATTGTATATATACCTCCATGCAAAGCATAGATCATTCTTGGAATGAACATTTGGAGAGCTCAGTACAAAATCTCTCCCGTTCATAACAGTATCTAATTTGAAGTTAGGAATAATACTATTATTATTTGGAACAGTTTTGTATCCGCATATTACAGCATCACACTTTTTATCTTCCGCAATACCATATAACCTAGTAAAATAGTTTTCGCTTACCTCATCATCGGGATCTATAAACACTATATACTTCCCTGTAGCAGCTTCGATCCCTGCATTCCTTGCGCTACTCACTCCTCCATTCTCTTTATAGATTACTTTAATTCTATTATCCTTTTCTAAATATTCTTCACATATTTCACCACATTTATCTGTTGAACCATCATTGACTAGAACTAATTCAATATTGACGAAAGGCTGTTTTAAAACACTTTCAATACATCTAACTAACCATTTTTCCACATTATATATGGGAACAATAACACTTATTAATTCATGCAATCCTTTCACCTCTACATTACTTACATAAGTTAAACCCTCATGCCTATCTTATTACAGCTTTAATTTCGCTTAAATATTTCTCATCTTGAATATCGCCCACATTTTGTCCAGCACCTGCTTCACATACGTACTTATTTTCAATTTTGATTTTAGTTTTTGCTTGTCTTAAAAACCATTCGTATTCAATATCCACATGCCCTATATCAATTGCTTGATATCCCTCTTTATACAAATCATATGCTAATATAGTAGCAGTAGGCCCTATTGCTAATAGAATCAATTTAGATTTATTATTTTTTTTTGCTGCTGTTAAGATTTTATTGTAATGTAAGAATGCGTGCTCCTCTGGTACTAAAATTCTTTCAATTGATTTAGCATTGTCAAACAGATCATTTCCAATACCTAATCTACTCTTACTGCCCTCTATTAAAACTATATCCCTATCTTTCCATATTAATTTTAATAATATAAACCATTCTTTACATTTTGACTTATCTCGAAAGGGATAATAGAATCTCGATATAAAGGAATTATAATATATTTTTCCCTTCTTCAAGTCTTTATACCACTTTAATCTATATTTTGCAGTATGAAGACTCCAATAATCCTTTGGTTCATCTGCATATTTTGATAAATCTTGAAAAACATCCGGTAAACAAACTAAGAACTTCTCATCTTCACTTAGCAATATTTCTTTTAATCTTTTTGATAACAAATGATCAGCTCGTTGAAATGTTATATCTAGATTATGAATTAATTTAAATTCACCATCACCATACCTGGCTACGGAAGCTTTATCATGAATAATTTTTTTTAAAGTTTCATCTATAGATTGAATTCTAGGGGGCTTGAAAAAGCACTTCGTGAATCGATCTTTTATGATAGTTAATCGATTCAAACTCTGAATTTTCATATCGATCAATTTATTCCAAATAAAAACTAACATACTTTTTATTTTTATTTTTATTTGCACCATACCAAGCTCCTTTCTAATACTTTTCTCGATAGAGCATTAGATTATCTTTCCTCTTTTTCTTAAGAAAATTACTCTTATCCCTCTATTCACATCGTACATAATATTTATTCTTATTATTCCCCAATTTTTCAACTAGCCTTTTTTCTCAACGAAATATCGCCTCTAGAATTTTTAGTGGCAAGTTTCCGGCCTATTTTTATTGATGGAATTTCAATAAATTTATAACATAAGACCGACACAACCATAGTAAATAAGAAAGAAATTAATAAAATTAAAGGCACTGATATCTTTCCATAGAAAATATGAACTGTTGTTAATAGAACAATTGGATGTACTAAATAAAGACTATATGATATTTCCCCTATAAATTGTACTGGCTTAATCAGTAATAATTTAGAAAATAGTTTTGAACTTAGAGCGGATAGAATAATTAAAACTGCACCAAAACATATATACCAATCGATGATAATAAGATACAACTCATAATCAATTTCACCAATTAGTTTGGAAAGTAACATAAATGGGATACGTGGATAGCTAAAAAATAGAAGACCTAAAGGCAATAATATATATTTTACTTTTGAATTAATAATTTTACTCACTAAATATTCTCTATTTTTGGCTAGTAGTGCACCAATAATAAACATTGAGCTATAATGTAATGTGATAAAGTAATTGGTGGATACTGGCATATTAAATTCGCTTGGAATGTTCTTCATTAATAAATAACCAATAACTGATAAAAACATCGCTATCCCAATACTTACTTTCCAGTTTACTCTAAGTAAAAGAAAAATAATTAAAGGAAACACTATGGAAATTCGCATCTCGTGAACTAATGACCAAATCACCATAATAAACGCATCAGAATTAAATTCTCTCAAGAATAAAATATGATCCATTACTCTATTAAAAGAAACTTCTATGTTCCATGAACCCCATTGTACCAAACCAGGAATGGTACCAATTTTAGAATGAATCCCAAATTTAATTCCTATTGCAATAAAAAGAATCACAATATAAGGAATATAAATCCTACAAACTCTTTTAATAAGATACTTTAAATAATTAAATTCCGTCCCTTTATAAAAAGGCAAGGATAGAACAAATCCACTTAACACAAAAAATATAATAACAGCCGAATGACCCTGCCATAATATAGAAAAACAGGCCCCAAATGTTGAATACATTACCTTTTTACCTAATATCGGAAATAATGCTAAGAAGTGTCCTAATAGAACAATGATTGCAGCAATACCCCGAAGGGAATCCAATTCTTTATAACGTCTCGTCATAATTCTTCCCTCTGTTCTAAAATAAATTTATTAATCTAACTATTAAAATTTAGCCACCCTTATAAGGATGACTAAATTTTATAATTATTACGTAAGTTAATTATTCTAATACAAAACCCTTGTGTGAATGGCAATATATCGAATAACGTAGAATATACACCTATATCCTTCGTATCACCTTGAGAGAAGTCGACCGCTCCGTTTCTTCTTGTCACTCCCATCAAATAACCGATAGCTTTATCTGCACTTTCCAAACATTCCTTTGAAATATCTTCTATCTTTGCTGCATTCAACATAAACCATCCCAGTGTGGATGTAGCGGAAGAATCTGGTCCGCATTCGTTCCTGGTTACAGTCCAATTCCAATTACCTTGTTGTTGAAATTTCATCGTAGCTTTTGCAAATTTACGTACACTTTCTTCTAATACAGGTTTATAGCTGTTGTTTTCCGGTAATTCATTCCACGTATCTATAAGACCTATAGCAAACCATCCAAGACCTCTTCCCCAGCCATATAAACCTAGAGGAACTTTATCTTCTAATCTATAAGCATGACATGGTATATGACTTAAGTTTAACATTCCATATGTTTCATATTCTTTAATCTGCTTTACAGCCAAATCTATACACTCACTTTTGTTATACCTAATGCCGTAAGTCACTAAGAATGGACATATGAAACCAATGGTATCTACATATCGATACCCCTTCATAAACTTTCTATATTCTATCGTACCATCCTCACCTATATGTTCTTGTATCATTTCCCAAGTAGCATCCAAAGCTTTTTTATATTTATCTATCTCCCCAAAATCCAGCTTCATAATAGCATAAGCCAGTATTGCTCCATCTACATACTGAGGTTTGTGTACCCACTGACCGTTAGAATCAAATTTGGAGTTCAAAAACTTTGTGATTTCATGTTTTACTGCTCTGTCATCATTATATTTCAGGTATTCAGACAACCCTAATATTAAAGATGCTTCTTGCCAATGCTGTATAGCGCTTTTCGTATAATTTCCTTTCAGCATATCAATTATTATTAATCTTGTATTATCAGTTACCTTAATCTTTGGCGTGTTATTTAGCCATTTAATACCTATATTAATAATTGACTGATTCCATAAACTTTTATCGGTATATCTTCCTATTTTTATTCTCCCCAACCAGCTCTTGCATATAGGGACGAAATCAATCATTATAATAATTGCGATTACGGCAAGTAACACAAAGCACGCTGCCTGTATAATCATATAATTATGTCCTTTCTATACTACTTGAATAATGTATATAATTTTGTTATTTCCGACTCGGTTCCTAACTTTTCATCTGATAAGTTATTTATTAACTTATTTCTTAATTCTTCATGATGTATTAATTTTTTAATTCCCTCTGAAAGTGAGTGAGCATCCATGTCTACAATAATCCCATTTTCTTCATTGTCGATTTGGTCTTTAGCCGTACTAAAGTTTGTTACCACTATTGGTTTATGCAATATTTTTGCCTCGTCTATCGCTATAGACTTCCCTTCAAATCTAGATGGTTGTACGTATATATCTGCTACTCTTATGTACGGATACGGATTTTCTTTCAATCCTAATAATAAAAAATGGTCTTGAAGTTCGTTTTCTTCTATCATTTTTTTAAATTTATCTCGGTCTTTGCCTTCTCCGATAATGTACCACTTTATGTCATATCCATTCCCAATCAGATCCTTACATGCTTCTATGGCCAAATCAAATCCCTTTTCACTACTTAATCTTCCTACAGAAACAAGCTTTATCCCTTTATGTTCTATATCTACCTTTTCCTGTGACATTTTATTTATCGTACTTGGAGAGACTACGTTATGAATAACACCTATCTTGTTGTTATATATAGGAAATCTTTTCCTTAAAACATTGGCACATTCCTCAGACACCGTTACTATATGATTCAATGAATGAAAATAACCCATATCAATTTTAGAATCCATTCCTAACTTGTCATAATCAGTATGTATGAAACCGATTTTCTTATCGGCTTTAACCTTTTCTATACAAAAATAAACCGGATTCTTCTCTAAGTACCCAATAGCCACATCATATTTTTTATTTATAGTCTGGAGGGATTTTGATAGATATCGCCATACTCTCTGTTCACAACGAGCTTTGTTTTTCTCACTTTTAAATATGTAACCTGCACAAATCCTTGAGAAGGCTATATCTAATCTTCCTTGTCGCAAACATTTAATGGTGGCTGCTTTTATTGGCATATCAAAATATTGATACTCAGCAGGTTCGTCCAATATATTCACGTGCTTAGGGATTTTATTTAAAAATAAACCTTCGTGCTTAAATAAAAATAAATCCACATTATAGCGAGAGTAATCCATCGTATGTAACAGAGAAATTAATGATTTCTCAGCCCCACCACAGTTCAAATTATTAATAACAAATAATACGTCTTTTTTCATAATAATCACCTTTTAAAGAATTCCGTAGAGCTTATTTATTTCTTTTTCGGTTCCTAACGTTTCTGTAGATAAATTATTTACGATTCTTTCCCTCAATTCTATATCTGTGATAAGCCTTTCAATTTCAGTTGCAATTCCTTCTTCAGACATCTCGGTAATAATTCCGTTTATTCTATGATCTATTTGATCTTTTGCAGTTTCAAAGTTGGTCACTACTATCGGTTTACACAGTATCTTTGCCTCATCAATTGCTATAGACTTACCCTCATACCTAGATGGCTGTACATATACATCTGCTTTTTGTATATAAGGATATGGATTTTCTCGAACACCTAAGATTTTAAAATGTTGGGATAGATGATTATCTTCTATTAAACTTTCTAATTTATCTCTTTCATCCCCATCCCCTAGTACATACCACTTTATCTTGTATCCTTTTTCTAGAATTAACTTACAAGATTTCACCGCTAAATCTAAACCCTTTTCATGACTTAATCTAGCGACAGTAATAATATTAGTATAATTTCTATCAAACAAACTATCATCTTTTATATCTTCTTTAGATAAATCATATATAATCCTAGGGGCTACTATATTATATATAACCGTAACTTTATTTTTTAAATGTGGAAAGTTTTCCTGTAACGATTTTGCACACTCTTCTGAAACCGTTATTAGATTATCTAGTTGTTCAAAATATGGATTATCAAACTGACGATCCATACCTGAATTCGAGTAGTTTGTATGTATCCATCCGGCCTTTTTTTTCGCATTCACTTTATCAACTACAAAATATATTGAAGACTTCTCAAGATAACCAATCGCTACATCGTACTCTTTCCTTAAAACTTCAAATGACTTACTTTGATATCCCCATGTATACTGTTCTGAAATAGCAACATTCTTTATCAATCTATTCTTAATGGTGAACATCAATCTCGAATATGCCAATTTAATTTGCCCATTCTTTAAAAAGCCCATTATTGAATTTTTAAGGCTCGATGCAAATATTTTATAATCACTTGGCAAATCTAATATATCTACTTCTCTTGGTATTGAATTCATGAATGTTCCTGTTTTACTAAACAAAAATAAATCTACATCATATAAACTGTAATCTATTTGTGATAGTAGATTTATCAAGCTTTTCTCTCCACCACCAGTAGATAAACTAGGCATAACAAATAGTAGTTTTTTTTTCATAATATACCCCAAATTAATTAGACAATTCTTTCAAATACTCTACTGCTTTGTAGGACATTTTCTTTACATTAGGTATAGATTGTCGTAGCTTTTGCCTTATCTCCCCTTCCTCTCGTACCATCTCATCAAATCTTGCTTTTAATTTATTACTATCAGATATCTCCTCTATATCTAAAACTAATTTTTCTTCCCCAAATATATCTTTAGATATCCCTTTGGACTTTACACTATATCCCAATACCATAGTCGGAATAAAACTAGAGTAAGCAGCTATAGTTGCATGCGTTCGAGCTCCTATAAAGAAACGCATTCTAGCTATATATCCCTTATACTGTATTGCATTTAGGTTATCTGGTAACAGAATCACTCTGCCTGTGTCCTTAAATTCTTGGTAATATTTGTAGAGAACTTCGTAATCATTGTTCCCATCTTCAATAACGTGAGGTGTAAGAGCAATCGTCATATCTGTAGTATTTAATATATGATTAATTAACTTTCTTACCGCAACTTGAGAATTCTCATTTCTATTCCATACAAGCGGGCTAAAATTAAGACCCATTGTATTTCCTTCCTGCCATCCATTAGGCAACTCCAATTCTTCTTTTTCCATTGTAAACGCAGCATCAGCACACAATTGAACGTTATTTAATCCTTGTTTTTTTAACATATTATAGGTAAGACTTTCGCGTGCTAATATTAAATCAAAGAGCTTTAAATCTTCCAACTTTCTTTCAGACATATCCTCTTCTCCTATAGAACATCCCCATAGTACTAGCTTTTTCCCCTGCATTTTTACTCTTCTATCAATCTCATACCACCCAGGTTGCTCTCCATAGCAATAATTATCCCCTCCGATAGATAAACATACATCGGAACTTTTTATATGCTTTATTATGTTATGATGAATTTTCCCTAATGCATAAGATTCATCGTTAAAGAGTTTTACTTTAACTGAGGACAATAACCAATCATATGAATATTTTTTCAGACTGCGGCTAGAGCCATCATATATATAATCTAACTTATTGATTACCTTATCTGTTTCAGGTCTATCTGATGCCAAACATACTTTTGCTCCATCTATTTTTTCTTTTATAATATTTGTAGAAGCTCGAACTATCGCTTCGCACCCTCTATTCAAACTGCCCCCATGGGCAAACATCATAAACTTCACACTAAATTCCTCCAGTTTTATTTATTTCTAAGCCTGCTGTAAGAGACTGCGAAGTATAACCCCACAGTAGATTTTCTTTTAATCATATTTATTAAAAATTTCTCATATCTACCAAGCTTGCTATAAGTTACTTCACAATATAGTGGCAATGCCTCTCTAACATATTTATTACATATCATGTTTTTTATGTATTCATATCTCTCACTAAACCGTATTTCCTTAGACGGTTCAAAATAAATATATACGTAGGAAATTACACTATTTATAAACTTTCTTGATTTCAATTCACGTATCTTTGCCTTATCGATCTTTTCGATGTAAATTTTCGGCAGTTCCATATTATATACTTCCACAGCTCGCTTGAAATAATCTTTTTTTGAGATATCCCGAGTTGCGCTACCCGCTACATCCCTATAATAATACCCCGTGTAATCTATATATTTCATATTAGTTGCATTACTAAAAAATTGAATATTAAACATTCCATCTTCTCCTAATGCAACCTTCTCTGGAAACTTCACATTATTTTTCGTTATTATGCTATTTTTATAAATTTTGTTTACAGCAGTATTTAAATTATCGCTTTTAAGAAAATAGGGTAATATCTCCTTATTTATATATTCTTTTTCCAGAACAATATTAATTGGAAATGGATATTCAATTGTTACCTTATGCCCTTCAATCTCACTTCTTAAATTTGATATAATTACATCACAATTGCTTTGTTTTGCTGAATTATACAGAGTTTCATACATATCCGCTTCTACATAATCATCAGCATCAACAAATCCAATATATTCACCATTAGCTATAAGAATTCCTTGATTCCTTGCAATACTCACACCTTGATTTTTTTGATTTATAAGTATAATCCTGTCATCTAGTGCCCTATACTTTTCAATAATCTCTACACTATTGTCCGTTGAACCATCATTGATAAAGATAAATTCGCAGTTATGAAGCACCTGATTTAACAGTGATTCTATACACCGAGTAATATATTTACCAGCATTATAAACCGGTATAATTACACTGACATTTCTATTCATGAGCAAATCACCCCTTTGCTTCGAATCTCTTATACTTTCATTTTTTAAAATTTTTGTAGTTGTACCAGTACACTTAATAAACTTTTAAGCCTCCATAATTTCATACAACTTATTTAATTCATACTTATTACTATAATCAGTATTACTACAATTGTTAGCTAACTGCTCTCTTACGGTAGCATCCCTATACAATTTTTCTATTCCATCTGCTATTCCTTCAACGGATAATTCCGTAATATATCCGTCAACCTCATTTTTCACTTGACTGTTTGCGGTTGTATAATTTGTAATTAGGACTGGTTTTGCAAGTATCTGAGCCTCTCCTACTGTAACAGCTTTTCCCTCATATCTAGATGGTTGGACATATAAATCAGCTTCTTTTATATATGGATATGGATTAATTTGCTTTCCTAGCAACACAAAGCTATTTTCTAATTTCAAATCCCTTATTAGATTTTTAATCATTGTTTCGTCTCCACCATATCCAACTACATACCAGGCTATATTCTCATAGCCTTTATCTTTCAATATCCTTAAAGCCCTAACAGCATTATCGATTCCTTTTGCATGAGATAGTCTAGCCACAGTTATAACTTTAAAACGGTTATCAAGAAGCATAGGGGTATCTATTTCTTCATTCGCCATGTCTCTAATAAACTGCGGGGAGGTTATATTTTCCATTACTATAACCTTATTTTTTAATGCACTATATTTTTTTAAAAATGAATTTTTGCATGCTTCTGATACAGCTACAATATAATCAAATTTATTCCATACTTTTAAATCCATCTCTATATCTGTCTCAATTGTAGAATAATCTGTATGAATCCATGCTATTTTTTTCTTAGCCTTGACCTTATCTGCTACAAAATAATGCGGCCACAAATAACTAATTGCAACATCATACTCTTTATCTAGTTTAGGTAAAAATGGAATAGCATATTTCCACATTAATTGCATTTGATAATATCCTGTCTCTACTATTCCTTTAGCTTTTCCTGCAAAACGAGTATTTATCTTAGATAAAATTCTAGAAAATCCAATGCCATACTCTTTATCCTTTAAAGTTTCTCCGATTGACTTCCTAAAGGTGGTGTATTGTGGAACTTCTTCTAATAAATTTACCTTGTTACAAACTAATTCCATAAAATCCCCTTGATGCCTATACAGCATTAAATCAACAGCGTATTTTTTGTAATCAAAACCCTCAAGCATACTTATAAGGCTTCTTTCTACTCCTCCAACTTCCATATCAAATGAGGCCACCAGTATATCCTTCATATATGCCTCCTAATTTTTTGTAACAAATTTTCTTATCCGCGCTATATTTTCTCCACCTATAACCTTAGATGCTAACAGTTTTAAACCACTCTTCAATCTCGCTTTAGGTGGTAACCAACTTTTATAAAAATGATGCATTGCATATGTATTTGAGGTAATAAATTTTCTACAGTTAATATAATCATATGGAGAAAAATATGTTTGAGGATAGAAGGCTCCTATCCCACTTATTTCTTGATATTTTCCATTCAACTGTAATCCTTTATTTTTTAGTATCTCGCTTATAATGGCCACATTGGTTAAACTGTCATACTTTCCATCCTCTTTAATAAAACTTTTTTCTTCGTATGAATCTAGAAACATTTTTATTAACACATTTCCTTTAGTGGCTCCTATTGTACTTGTAGCTATATAGTTCTCTTGTTCAAATCCCCAAAATGAATCATGATGTAGCATATCATCAAAAGATTTGAATACCTCCACATCCGTATCTAAGTAAATTCCTCCAAATTTATAAAGAGCGTATACTCTTACATAATCACTTACAAATGCAAATTTTTTGTATTCATAGGCTTCCTTGACATATAAATTACAATTTATATCAAAATTATCTTCATTCCACTCAATTATTTCATAACCAGCCAAATTCTCTTTCCAACTATCTATACATTTTTTTACTATTATTGGTTTTTCTCCTTTACCAAACCAACAATAGTGAATGATGCGTGGAATCTTTTCTGTAAATGCCAACCCGGTATCCCCTTTCTAAACTATATAGAATAATATACCTATACACCTAAATTTCCATATTTCATTGATCAACTAGTCATTAACATATTTCACCTTAAAAAACTTAGAAATTTAAAAAATTACTTTTATAAATAATGTTTAATGTTATTACATTCTCGTATGCATAGAAAATAAAATAAAATACTAATATTGCATAATAAACTAGTTTTTGGTCTTTATCAGTAAATAATTTTATAATCCATGAAATTAAAATTAATTGGTATAATCCAAAATATATAGAAAATCTTGCAAAAATCCAATTTTGTGTTGAAATTATCATGAATACAAGTCCTAATATAGACATATTTACTACATAGTCACTTTTAGGAAATATTTCCCTGAGTTTCTCTCTTCCAATGTAAGCAATAATAATTGGAGGAATATTAACTCCAACTCTAAGTATATTTGCTCCGCCCTCAGAAAAGTTCTTGTAATCTCCATACTGACTATCTCCTATGACTGAGAATAAGGTATCTAAAAATTGATTAAACCCTATAACTATGAGTACAGAGCAAAAAAGGGTTACATACGTTTCCCATGACCATGCTTTTCTCCTAATCATAAAATATATTGGAATAAGGATAAGTGCAGTTTGATGTATTGTTGATGCAAATAGAATAATTAGAATATACTTTTTCCAGTTACCTTCAAATATATATTTTGTTGCAGCAAAAATAATTGCTGCTGCAAGAAATTGCCTTATCCCATTCATTGATATTAAATACATTCCACCTGTTATATATACATATAAACTTAATTCGAACATTCTTGTATATTTATATAAAACCAATACAATAAGTACATTTGTTATTAGTGCCGTTACAAAAATCAATATTTGAGGGTCATTAGAGAACTGTTTTAAAATCATCTGAAGCACATTAAAACCCATATCTTTTCCTTCTTTTATATGTTCCCAATCAAACGTATCTTTTTTATAAGAATACATATAAAAAAAAGTATCCCCGATATTATTACGGAGACCAGACACCATTACAAGAATAACCATTGTTAAAAATACTAACAGCTTATTTGGCTTTGATTGAACAATGTGTGGTCCCATTATTACAGGAGTAGAAAAATATCTTGCTAAAAAAGAAAGAATATAAACTAAGGCCAGCGTAACCCAAAATATAAACATTTTTAAATTCCTTTCATATTATAGATTGTAAATATAAAACTCTTTGCTATTCTTTAACCAAATAATTCAATAATATAACCTATCAGTCCTATATTTCTCTTACAATCTAAATACATATGACAATAAAATACACAGTTAATTAAAGACCTACTATTTATTTTTCAAAACAGTAGCTTTACTTGTCTTTTGAATATAAAAATGAAGCATAATCCCAAAAGGTGTAGCCACCAAAGTAATAAATTTACATGGGGACTCAATGAGAAATTTATAGTTTTTGATCATCAAGTTGCTAGATACATAATGTATAGATTCTCGAAATTTTTCTTTTAATGTAGGAGCATATTTCATAGCAACTTTTCTAAAGAATGAGAACCCTTGGGGATTTTTTCTATATTGCTTAATAATGTTCATGCTAGATCCATCTGCTAAATATTCAACATGACAAAGAACTTTATTCATGATGAGTAACGGATGCTCTTGATCAATAAGAATATATTTATAACTTAGAGGACAGTACTTTTCGCCCGGAAATATTGGATATGGTGGGGTTTTTCGTGTTAACTCTGATCGATAAACTAACTTTTTATCACCTGTGACTTTATATTTCGCATGCAAATCTGTCAGTTTAGATTCCTTCACATGTTCCGGCATCATCGTTCCAATAACTTTTCCATTTGGATTAGCGTCTAATCCTATTATTCCAGCGTAATCATTACTTCCATACTCCTTCCAAAAACGAGTGATATTTTCAACGGCGTCATCCGCCATATAATCATCAGAATCAATACAAACATTAAGTTCCGTATCAATTAATTCGTAAGCAGTATTATGTGCCCCGTGCATTCCCTGATTCTCTTGATAATGATACTGAATTGAGATACTGCCTTGGGAAATCCAATTTTCTATTAACTCTCTTGTATCATCTGTAGATCCATCATCAATAATTAACCAAACAAAATCCTTACTTGTCTGTCGCTTTAAACTTTCATAACATAAATGCAGCGTGTAAGCACGGTTAAATGTAGGTGTAAAAATTGTAAGAGTAGGTTTCAATTTACATCTCTCCATCAATCATCTAATCTATTAAAATTCATCCCCTAATATTGTTAATATACTATTTAATACTAATCTATCAGGTCTTACATATTCATGGTAATATCTATAATTGTTAATCATCATTTGATATCTATAATTTTCATCATTTGATAAAGTATATATTTGATTTATACACTCTTCTGGTGTTTTAAAAACAAGATAATTTTGACCATCACGAAAATCACCTGGGACTTCATAATGTAATTCTTCTGTTACTATAGCCTTGCTTGCTGCAACATACTCTGCAAATTTCCAACCAATAGATTGATGTAATCCCATAGTTGCAATACAAATTGCAGATTCTTTTACCTTTCTTAGGTAATTATTCCGTTCAGTAGCTTTTCCGTCTTCTATAACAATATCTGCATAATTTTTATATGCAAATTCTGATGGTGCTACTCCTCCATAAAATTTATCTCCAAACTCTTTTCGACAAAGTCTAATGCATGTTGCTCGAAAATCATTAATATATGCACGTTCTTCCTTTTTATTCGAAGAAATTTGCCCTTCATAATCTCCATTTACATCCCATAGCCTAGCCATAAAAAGAATTTTTGAATCTATTTCTTTATGAGGTATATCTTCAAAAGAATTAATACGATATAAACCATTGTAATATTGAGACAACGGAACCTTCCGTATTATTTTCTTAATTTTCTCCCTAAGTGGATCTTGAGGCATCGGTGAATGCGCAATATTTCCAGGTATTGTAACCATATAATTTAATCCAAGAGGATAAATTTTTTCCTTATGCCTTAACTTTGAATTATAAAAACTATTAAAACTTCGCTTAAAGTAAAAGTTGTATTTTTCTAACAACACATTCATAAACTCAACATAATCCTGATTTTGCTTAAGCAAATTATCATAACCATCATTAAGATCATATAACACTCGAGTTTTCCCGTTGATTATAACTTCCATCATATTATAAGGTAATTGATCTTGATGATTCTTACTAAGTTTCTCTATCCTCAAGTCTATTACTCCTTGTTGAGCAAGTAGAACAAAACCTGCAGTTATATTATAGAGATGCAGCGGAACTTCTCCTAGCCTAAGACAACATGAAACTCTTGACATCATTGTGCTCCTTTTTAATCCTTTAGACATTATTTAAAATATAGAAGTTACTATTAATTAAAGCGCTTGAAGATAAAAATTCTCAAGCCAAGTAGCCGATTCACTTATATCATATCCTTCTTTCTTGATATACCCTTCTACATCTTGCATACGTTTATTGGCATCCAATATATCCTGCGCCCATATTTCGGGGGAGGTATTTATGCTTTCAAAACTCACTAGACCTGCTCCCATGTCTACTTCTTTAGTTATCGCATCCGAGATTACACAAGATAACCCGGCTCCTTGCGCTTCTATAAGAGTAACAGGCAATCCTTCATGAATGGATGGGAATGCAAATACATCAAAAGCTTGAAGTAAATGGTCGATATCGCTCCTTATGCCAAGAAACTTTACATTAGCCCCTAAATTTAATTCTTCCACTTTTTGTTCAATCTTTACCCGTAACGGACCATCCCCCACCAAAACAAGAACGGAATCTCCTCTAAGTTTAACTAACTGAGCAAACACTTCTATAAGGAATTCATGATTTTTTTGATGCGCAAACCTTCCTACATGCCCTACTACAAAGTTATCAACTGTAAGATTTAGTTCCTCTCTTATCTGTTTTCTAATTTCGGGGGAAAATGAAAACTTTTCAGGCTCAATTCCATTTTTTAAAATCGTGGCAGTATCTGTTTTACCTGCAAATAACCAGCGAGATGCTGCATCCGAGCATGCTAGAAGATGTGTCGCACTTCGTAATATATACTTCCCTGCATACCACTTATATACTTTCGCAGCAACTCCCCCTTCACTGCTAGTATTGTGACTATGTGCGATACGAATTGGTATACCTGCTTTCTTAGCTGCACGTAACACAAATCCACTCATCTTATCCATGTGGGAGTGTACAATCCTATATTCTTGATGAGATTCAAAAAAATTATCTAAAGACTTTATGTATTCGTTATGACCACTATCAGTAATATATGGAATCCTGTGCACTTTCCCACCTAATTCTGATATTTCTGTATCGAAAACACCTTCCTTACAAGTAAGAAAATCAAACTGCACTTTATTTCGATCTATATTCCGGTACAAGTTCATAATAAGGGTTTCTGCACCACCACGGTTCATATTGACTACAACATGTAAGATTCTTAATGGACAATCCAATCTAACGCCTCCGTTCCACTCATAAACATGGTGTAAATATAGCTCTTTTCTTCTAATACTTTATTGACGGCATAATTATTTTTAATAATCTCACGACCAGACTCTCCGAATATGCCTTGTAAGCCACTATTTTCAGCAAGATATTTTATCTTTTCTGCCATTGTCTGTATGTCTTCACGACCTACTATCCAACCATTTACACCATTTTGAATTAACTCTTTATGGCCCCTGTTCTCACTGGCTATAACAGGCAATCCGCAAGCCATCGCTTCCATAATATTAACTGGTAACCCCTCACGTAGACTGGATGCAACAGAAATATCACAAATAGGTAAAATTTTTGCAATATCATTCCTATAACCAAGGAAATCTATCATTTCAAATACACCCATTTGTTTAGCCAAATTTTTGCAATCATTTATCAAAGGACCATTCCCAGCCAATAGAAGCCTCGCATTGGGAACATGATCTTTTATTAAGGCCAATGAACGAATCAAAAACTGCTGATTTTTATTTTTATTAAACTCAGCCGCATAAAACATTAAAAAATCATCCGGTTTATAACCCATCTCAATCCTTAGACAATTCTTTTGAGCCTCACTAACTGGTTTAAAATATTCTGTGTCCACTCCCACCCCATGAATTTGTTCAATTTTAGGTACTTTAAACCTTCGCTGAACAGCCAAGTTATAATCTTCTTGGTTAATTGTAATGAGGCAATCTGTATAATTTGCTAGCATTTTTTCAATTGGATAATATAACAGCCAATTTGCAAGCGGGGCACCTTTACAAAAATGAAATCCATGCGCAGTATATAAAACTTTTGTTCCATGCTTTCTAGATTTTCTTGCTGCCAAACGTGCAACGGCTCCCCCCATCGGGGTATGACAATGAATAATTTTATATTGATTTTCATCAATAATCTCTTTCAGCTCTTTATAAGCCTTAATATTCTTAAATTGCAAAGGTGACCTTTGAATAGAAATGTCATACTTCTTATCCACATATGGAAGTTCTATGTTGCCAGCAGCAGCAACATGGACTTCCCAGCCTTGTTCTTTAAACCATTTCATATACGGCAAATGAAATGCTTTAAAGTGAAAGTCTACCGTCGCACAAAATAATACTTTATTTTCCATATATATATCACCCTACAATTGTTATATTGTAACTAACCACCTGTGCATACTTCATTCTCATTTCTCTACATAGTAAAACATAAGTCTAAGCATATATATGCAGATCAAAATCCATATTTACATCATATTTTGTGGAGTTATATGACTATTTGCCAATGTCAATACACGTTTTCTTAATTCCGTCTTCTCGAGATTCTTATAAGTTTGGAGAACTGCTTCAATTTCGTTTATACAAAGGTTCGATGTTTTACCTATATAAATTTTAGGATGAATTTGTTGTTCATGTATTTCTTCTTTTTTCAATAGTTCTTCAAAGAGCTTTTCTCCAGGTCTTATTCCAGTGAACTCTATTTGTATTTCTTCTAGGGAATTTCCTGATAATGTAATTAAATTTTTTGCAAGATCTACTATTTTTACAGGATCCCCCATATCTAACACAAATATTTCTCCACCTTTAGCTAATGCACCAGCCTGTATTACAAGCTTGGACGCCTCTGGAATTGTCATAAAGTAACGAATCATATCTGGATGTGTAACCGTAACTGGACCACCTTGCTTAATTTGTTTTTTAAACAACGGTATAACACTACCGCGGCTTCCTAGTACATTACCAAATCTTACAGCCACAAACTTTGTATTACTTGTTTTGTCCAAGTTTTGAATTACCATTTCAGCAAGCCTTTTTGTTGCTCCCATTACACTTGTCGGATTCACAGCTTTATCTGTAGAAATCATTACAAACGTCTCGACCCCATTCCAGCTTGCCGCTTTTGCCACGTTCGTTGTCCCAATTAAATTATTTTTGATAGCTTCTTCGGGGTTACGTTCCATCAATGGTACATGCTTATGTGCAGCGGCATGATAAACAACTTGAGGCTGATATTGACTCATGACTGACATCATTTTCAGATCATCCTGTACATCAGCAATTTCTGTGGCAAAGACAATATCTGTGTCACCGTATAGCTCTTTCAATTCCATTTCGATAGAATAAATACTATTTTCACCATGACCTAATAAAATCAATTGTTTTGGGTTGAATTTTGCAATTTGACGACAAATTTCAGATCCAATTGAACCACCAGCACCAGTTACTAAAATAATTTTATTAGTAATAAATTCTGAAATACTTTCAATATCCAATTCAACAGGGTCACGTCCTAATAAATCGTCTACTTGGACATCACGAAATTCATTCACTGAAACTTTTCCAGTCACTAAATCCTCTAGCATTGGAAGAATTTGCGTTTTTATTTTTGTCTTGGAACATTCTTGAAAAATCATATTTAATGCTTTCTTGCTAAGTGAAGGAATTGCTATTATGATGCTATCGATATCTAATTGCTGAACAGCAAATTCAATACGGTCAATTCCTCCAATTACCGGTATTCCAAGAATATCCAACCCTTGTTTCTTTATATTATCATCTATAAATGCCACAGGCAGTAATTCAGTATCATTACTATTCAAAAGTTGCCTTACAACCATTGTACCTGCAGAACCCGCACCAATAATTAGTGTTCTTTTTTTGTTGTCCCCTTTTTGAATATAAGCATCTCTGAACATCCGCCATAGAAAACGTGATCCTCCAATTAGTAAAATATGAATCATCCACGTTACAACAAGGAGACGGAAATAAATATCTTGAACCAATATTTGTTGTACTATCGCTGTTGTGATAACAGAAAGTGTGATTGCTTTTAAAATAATTAGCAATTCTCCTACACTTGCATACTCCCATGCTTTTTTATAAAGCTTATAAATAAAAGAAAAAATATGATGGCTAAGCAGCAGCGTCATTGCACTCACTACGATGGGAAATGTTATGACATTGAAATCAGCACTTACTAAGAAACGACTAAAGAAAACCGTAGTTAATACGATTAAGGAATCAATTAAAATTAATAAGGATAATCTCTGGCGATACGTCATAATAGGTCCCCCTCTCTAAATTTTTTATATATAATAAAAGGAAATCTTCATAATTGTTATCTTAGAATTAAAAGATTTATATATTGGACATGTCTAGCTAAACATATAGACAAGGAAAATAATCAATAACCAACTAATACAAAGTTCCTATCTACAAAATCCTTTAGAAAGACTTTCTAGACAAGAACTTCAAATAAGTTTGGGCATCCAACCCTCCCTCACACCACACTCTTGACGACTAACGTCTAAGGTTCTTCAACCCACAGTATGATCGAGTGTCTCCATTGATAGTGGTAAGGAGACATCACCGTACCCTATAATTCTTTATAGGTGGCCTTTCATTCTCTACTATAAAATATAAAAAAAGCTTCTCATCCTTACGTCACCCATTAGGAAAGCGTTGTATTATTATTTTATGTATAATCAATTCTAATAAATCTCTTATACTTTTTTATTTAGAATAGCCCCTACAAGCTTCCCTTTTGTTAAATCTAATGCCCTATTCGCTTCAACAACTGCTTCACTAGCAGTTTGATAGCAACTTAGCACCAATAATACCCCATCACATTGACTAGCTAGTATATTTGTATCTATAACCTCAAGAAGGGGCGAAGAATCAAATAAAATAATGTCGTACTGTGCTATTGCTTTGCTAATTAAATTTTGCATAGATGGTAAACTAAGCATCTCAGCTGGATTATTAATTTCGGGACCACTTGTCAATATATGTACATTTTTGATTTCTGTCTGCATTACCACTTTTTCTAATGCTGCTTTTCCCTCCAAAACATTTGTTAATCCAGATTTATTTTCCATTCCAAAAATCGCATGTAGTTCCGGAGTTCGTAAATCCGCATCAACTACTAAGACTTTTTCATCTTGCTGAGCCATAGAAACAGCCAAATTTGCCACAGTAGTGGTTTTACCTTCTCCATATCCAGGGGAAGTAATAATTATAGTTCTTGTTTTGTCAGTTCCAATTGCAAATTGAAGGTTAGTACGAATTGTTCGATAATCCTCAGCCATCTTCGATTTTGGAGCTATATGAGCAATTAAATGACTATTATCAAGGATACGGCTTTGTTTTTTATTATGAATCAAATGTTTTCCCCTCCACTATTACACTTTCTCTCTTACTTGTTTTATCTACTATATTATTTTTCTTCATCTGAGAAACACTTCCTAAAACGGGAACCGGTAATAATTTTTCAATGCTACGTTCCGATTTAATTGTTTCATCAAGAGAATCCAATATAAAGACTACTCCGACACTCAATATAAGACCGGCAGCCAAGGCCATCTCAATTGCTTTTGCATGATTCAAGTTTATCGGTAAAGGATGCTCTTGTACTTTTGCTTCTGTTAAGATGCGGACATTCGAAAAATTTAGGATAGCATTGGCCTCTTCTTTATAAACACTTGCTGTAGCATTGGCAATTTTGACTGCCTCCGCCGGATTAGTATCCACAGCTGTAATAACAAAAACCTGCGACTCTTCAATCTTTCCAACACTAACCTGTCCATTCAATGCATCTGCTGATTTTTGCGAATTTAATTGCTGGGCCACTTTCTCTAAAACAATAGGTTCCTTTATCATCACTTTAAGTGTAGCTATAGCATCAGCATTAGCTGGAATGAGGATTCTTGCAGAAGACGCATATAAAGGCGTTTTCATGAAAATGCTATATATGCCACCAATACATGCCGCTAATATCGTAATCACTGCAATAATCCAAAATTTTCTTTTTATAACATTAAATAAATTTTTTAAGTTTATTTCCTTTTCCATGTTTCCCCTCCATTACTGTCTATTTAACTAATAAAAAAGCTAATCGCTGGTAAATCAAATCGTATAACCTAAGTTAATTTTGATTATATCGAACATAATTTACTAAATCATAAGTAGAATAAATTTTCTGGGTATATATTTTATTCAGAAAATATATACCTTGTTTCTTTAATCTTAATATACTCATTTAATATTCATTTTAGTTCTTGATAATGAACCCGTCAATATAAATTTATACATCAAATCCAACAATTACCTTAGTATATTTAATTCAATTATCCTTATATAAATTCAAAAATAACTTCATAAATAATTATTTCAAACAAATTGATTAATTCGTATATTGATACATTATAAAAACTATTTAAAACTGAATTAAACAATATCTTACAAGTTTGACGACTGAAAAAAAGAAGTATTATTAAAAAGCTAATTCCAAAAACAGATTCACCTTAACTGTTTACCCAACATATTGATTCTGATCCATAAAAGTTTTAGCATCCTTTTCTACAAAAAAAGACTTCATTTCTAATGAAGTCTTTTTTGTATCGTTAAAGCTTAGTTACAAACCATTGCGCTTTTCACTAACTTTTTCATATAATCTAATAGCTCTTTTTTTAACTCTTCGTGTTGCAGTGCCATTTCAATTGTTGTTTGAATAAACCCTAGTTTTTCTCCGACATCATAGCGTTTTCCTTCGAAATCATATGCAAATACACGTTGAATTTCATTTAAACGCTGAATCGCATCTGTTAACTGAATTTCTCCCCCTGCCCCTGTTTGTTGATCTTCTAAGAACATAAAGATTTCTGGAGTTAACACGTAACGCCCCATAATCGCTAAGTTAGATGGTGCTGTTCCTTTAGCAGGTTTTTCAACAAATTTACTCACTTGATAACTGCGATCCTTTTGCTCTAGCGGATCAATAATACCATAGCGATGCGTTTCATTCTCTGGAACAGTTTGAACACCAATTACTGATGATTGTGTATTCTCATATTGATTCATTAATTGGCGTAAGCACGGCGTATCCGCTTGAACAATATCATCACCAAGTAGTACCGCAAATGGCTCATTTCCAATAAATTTACGAGCACACCAAACAGCATGTCCTAAACCTTTAGGCTCTTTTTGGCGAATATAATGAATATTGATTTTTGAAGATTCTTGTACTTTTTCAAGAGTTTCATACTTTCCTTTTGATAGTAAGTTTTGTTCTAATTCAAAGGAATGATCGAAATGATCTTCAATTGCACGTTTTCCTTTTCCTGTTACGATAATAATATCTTCAATTCCAGACGCAATTGCCTCTTCCACGATATATTGAATTGTTGGTTTATCAACAATTGGTAACATTTCCTTTGGCATTGCTTTAGTTGCTGGTAGAAAGCGAGTTCCTAATCCAGCTGCTGGGATAATGGCTTTTTTTACTGTTTTCAACGGTTAACCTCCTATAAATATCCAAATACTACATGCTCATTTAATATAATAACAAACTTTATTACTTTGAAATATCTGAAATTGATATTTCATTAATTATCGAACCAATTAAAGAAAAGTCAAAGTCAAATTTATTTGATCGATAAATAAACAGCGAATTATCTTCAGCCTTCAATTGTGCTTCACCCAATTTTCCAAATAAATTTTCTTTTAATATTTTCATATTTTTAATATTTATCTTCTGAACAATTAATTGATTATTATATACTATATCAATATCTTCATATTGAACTAATGTTCCAACTGCTAATTGTTTTTCATTTTTTGAATTACCTACTTTGTTAATTATCTCTTCTTTAGACTTTCCTAAAAAAGTAAGATACTCTTCTAAATTTGGAGTAATTCCATCTAATTGTTTTAATTTATCTAAAAATTCTTCATAAGGTATTGTTTGGTTATACGGAATCGATTTAACTATGGATTCACTAATCCAACCCTCTTCTCCATTCCCTAATGTGAATTTTAACCAATTAATATCTGATCCCATCTCTTTTTGCTGCTCTTTTACAACAAATGGAGTTCCAAACGATATCGTTCCAACTACTTGTCCATCTAAAGTTGGTGTACCCCTAATACGACCTTTTGCAGAGTTTACATACCGGACATCTAAAGATGCAAGTGGATTCTCCTCTTTTTTAGTACGTTCCACCTTACTTACTGGTTCTTTCTTCTGCTCTTTCGCCTGTAAAGAATATAGAATACTATCCTTTTGCCAGTAAGTTACCCCAACAAGTATCATTAATAACATAGCACCAATAATAGCACTTAAGAACTTTCGTCCATTTTTCTTTTTTGTATGATGTGGGCTTTGTTTTCCTAATAATGATAGGTGATCTACAACTTGAGCAGTGCCCTCTTTTTTCGTATCTTCATTGTTTATTAAATTTTTACCCGCCTGCTTCTCCATTGATTCTTTTTTAAACTTCTGCTGCTCTTCTCTACTCATAGCCTTGTACTCTTTTAAGAAGTTTTCATATTTCGGCATAATTTCTTGAATTGGACCATAGTCTTTAATTTCTCCATATTCTAACCATAAAGCCTTTGTACAAAACTTTTTCACTTGACTCAAAGAGTGACTGACGAAGAAGATAGTTTTCCCTTGTTCTTTAAACTCATTCATACGTTTCAAACATTTATCTGTAAATGTTTGATCACCTACTGAAAGTGCTTCATCAATTACAAGGACGTCTGGATTAATACTTACAGAAATAGCAAACCCTAAACGGGATTTCATTCCACTTGAGTATTTCTTGACTGGCATATCAATAAATTTTCCAATATCGGCGAATTCAATAATTTCCGGTGTCAACTTCTCAATTTTTTCTTTACTTAATCCCATCATCAAGCACTTTAGTTCAATATTTTCTCTACCAGAAAGTTGATTGTTCAACCCAGCTGCAATAGCAATAAGTGCAACTTTTCCTTTAATATCAATTTTTCCTTTTGTAGGTGGTGTAATTCCAGCAATTAAATTAGACATCGTCGACTTTCCTGAGCCATTTACCCCAACAATACCAATTACATCACCTTTTTGAGCTACAAACTCTAAATTTCTTAATGCATAAAAGTCTTCGCCAAATCCTCCAGGATATATGATATCCTTTAATTTATCTGAATTTTTACTGTGCATTTTGTATTTTTTTGTTACATTATGAAACCTGACTGATTCATTCATTTTTTACAACCCTCATTATAGATAATCTGCAAAGTGCTTTCTAAATTTCACATGTAATGCTGAGCCAATTAAAAAAGTAACAAAAACAAATCCCCAAAAATATAGCGCATAATTTATATCTTGGAAGAACCAATTTGTTCCTAATAAAGATGCCCGGTATCCATCAACAATATAGCAAAAAGGATTTAATTGCATAATCTTTTGGAAAATAGATGGTAGCCTTTCAGGAGTCCATACTATAGGAGTTAAATAAAATAACATTCTCATAATTGATTGAACAATCATTTGAGTATCTCTAACAATTGTCGCTAAAGTGGATGTAATTAGAGACAGTGAGCATACTAGCATAAGAGTGGCAAACATATAATAAACAAGCTGAATATAATGAATAGAAATTCCTTGTCCTGTTACTAAAAATAAAATTGTTATAACTCCTACAAGTATTACATGTGAATAAAAATTAGACATGATTACAAAGCTTGGAATAACGCTCATCGGGAAGCTCATTTTTGAAACCATATTTAACCTTGTATAAATTGACTTAGAAGCTTGCATCATTGCCGGATTTATAAAAAACCATACAACTAATCCTGCAGATAACCAATAGACGAAAGGAACTCCATTAACACCTTGTCCCCCTCTAATACCTAAGCCAAAAACAAACCAATAAATACTCATCTGTATTAGTGGATTCAAAAGTTCCCAAAAAAGTCCTAAGTAATTATTATTATTTGTACTTTTTACTTGATAAATAGATAAACGTTTAATTAAATATAAACTGCTTATCTGTTCTTTCAATACCATGATCATTGAGTTCATCTTTACTATGCCTCTCCGAAAAATATTTTCCTTACAGCTCGTTTAGAAGCACCACCATCTTCTAAATAACAATACTTATTATAGAAACTATCGTATTTCTCTGCAAATTCTCCCAATCCGTTTACTTCATACTTTACTATTTCTTCTAATACCGCTCTTGTATTCTTTACAATCGGTCCAGGGGCTTCTTCTTCCAAATTAAAATAAAATCCCCTTAATTTATCACGATAAGAATCAATATCATACGTATAGAAAATGATTGGACGCTTTAAATTTGCATAATCAAAAAAGACTGAAGAATAATCTGTGATTAACAAATCAGATATTACATATAGTTCGTTAATATCAACATGCTTGGAAAAATCGTAAACAAACCCTTTATATTTAACTAAATCAAATTTTTCTGCTACTAAATAATGCATACGTAATAAAATAACATAGTCCAATCCTAACTTACTTTGTAAGAGATCCAAATCTAGTTGTAAATCTAATTTATATCGTCCCTTACTATAAAATTGATCATCTCTCCATGTTGGTGCATATAAAATAATTTTTTTATCTATCGGTAAGTTATTATTCTTCTTTAAAGATTCTATTACTGAAGAATTGTTACTCTGATATAAAAAATCATTACGTGGGTAACCAACTTCTACGACTTCCTTTTGAAATTGAAATGCCCTTCTAAAGATATCTGTAGAATAGGTATTAGGTGAAAGTAGATAATCCCAATTTTGTGCTTCAAGATGAAAATTATGCTTATATTTTTCCGTTGTCGTACCTGGCATATGTACTTCTTTCATATCACCAGCTAATTTCTTTAATGGCGTACCATGCCAAGTTTGGATATATACCGTATGTTTTAGTTTAGGTAACCATAAGGGCATTCTACTATTTGTAACCCAATATTTTGAACGCGCCAACAAAATAAACCAACGAATCGAGAACCTTTTTACATATGGGATATTTTCTTTATCAAATTGCACTGTATGGTTTTTATTTACACTCCATATCATTTCAAAATCCATATTATTTTGTAACATATATTCATATATAGCCCGTGGATTACAGCTATATTGTTTTCCAGAATAACTTTCAAATAAAATTAATTTCTTTTTGGGAGGCAAACAACTACAGAATAGAAATACTGCCTTACATAATTTCTTTACAATACGGTGATTTTTTATTCTTCTTATAAAACTCATGTCATTTACACACCTTCTAATTCAGTCGCTTCATACTTACGATACATTAACGCGAAACCTCGCCTTTTCCCGTTCTTCCCATTAATGTGTCTACCTCTTCTTTTGCATTTTTCCCATTAAACAAAACATTATATATTGCATTCGTAATTGGCATTTCAATATTCATTTTTTCAGCTAAATGATACGCTGCCTCAGCTGTACGAACCCCTTCTACTACCATACCCATATTTTCTAATACTTCTTCTAAATTATGACCTTTTCCAAGTAAATTTCCAGCTCGCCAATTGCGACTATGAACACTTGTACAAGTCACAATTAAATCACCTACACCTGTTAATCCTGCAAAGGTAAGCGGATTTGCTCCCATCTCACACCCTAATCGTGTAACTTCAGTTAGTCCCCTGGAAATTAAAGCTGCCTTCGCGTTATCTCCGTAACCAAGACCATCTGAAATTCCTGCACCAAGGGCAATAATATTTTTTAGTGCCCCGCCCAATTCAACACCAATCACATCTCGATTTGTATAAACACGGAAATTTGTATTCATAAATAGCTTTTGTGTTTTTTCCGCAGCCTGTAAATGATATGACGCAGCGGTTACAGTAGTAGGATGACGAAGACTCACCTCTTCTGCATGGCTCGGTCCTGAAAGAACAACAACACTTTCTATTAACTCTTTCGGCATCTCTTCTTCAATCATTTCTGATATACGTTTAAATGACCCTGGTTCAATTCCTTTACTTGCATGAATAATTGTTATCGGTTGTTTTACGATGTCCTTCAGTTGCTGCATTACACTACGAATTGATTTCGTTGGGACAACTAATAATATCGTATCTATCCCATCCATTGCTTCCGCTAAGGACTCATACCCTTTTATTGTTTTAGAAAGCTGAATCCCAGGTAAATATGTTTCATTTGTATGCTTCTCATTAATTTCATGGATTTGTTCTGCTTTATTTCCCCAAATTCGCACTTCATGCCCATTATCCGCTAGAACCATAGATAGTGCTGTTCCCCAGCTTCCTGCACCAACCACTGTGATTTTTTTCAAAATAAGCCCCCTCTTATCACCTTAACAACGTTAAAAATATCACTATTTATGCAAGAAGCTAAGTGATATAAACATAATTCACTTAGCTTCCATATTTCATTATATTTTTTAATTTGATTACGCTCTACTTCTCTTTAAGAGTGCATACTTCATCGTAAAACATTTCAAGAGCATGCCCATTATACTTTTGAAAATCAAATTCTTTAAAAGATGTTTTACTTAATATAAACTTTTGCATCCCAATTACTAAACCAGTAATGTTATTTTCAACTAAATCCCCATAGCCTTTTTCCAAAATGCTCCTTGATCCTGCAATATCAGTAGCTATAATAGGCTTTCCTAATATTAAAGCCTCTAACAATACCATTGGTTGTCCCTCGTGATTAGACGAGAGAACAAAACAGTCACATTGATTAATAAGTAAGAAAGGATTACTCATTTGACCAGTAAAAATCACTTTGTCCTCTAGATTTTTTTCTCTCACTAAATTCTCTAATTCTTCTTTTAAAACTCCATCTCCAATAATATAAAGCCTAATATTATCATAGAGTTCCGTAACTTGTGCAAAAGCATGTATAAGCTTTTTCTGATCTTTTTCAGGTGACAATCTTCCCATATTAACAAAATTAATGTTCTGTTTTTGGGGCATTTCAATTCCTCTAATTTCAAGCTTACCATTTCCGTGAATATTTTCTTTTAATAAATATTCTTTCCCGTCATATTTATATATGTCGCCTTCTTCAATCTGTTTAAGTACTTTATTAGGGTCAATGGCATTATGGACATACACACCTTGTTTTAGTGTAATATAATCCTTCAAATTCTTCCTATTTAAGTTTCTTGTGTGTTCTGCAACAGCTACTATTTTATCAAACTCCTTATACAACGGGAAAATAATATTTAAATTAGCTCTATGCTTAAATTTACCTTTAATTTTTTTAGAGTATTCTGCCCACATATCATTATGTTGATAGATATTTCTCTTTTTAAAATCTCCAAAAGCAAATAACAATGTCCAAAATGGAACATATCCACTAAAGTCAATAGCTATATCAAATTCCGCATTACCAAATAACCTTGAAATTTCACGCTTGTATAGTTGCTTTGGTAGCGCCTTCTGAGCTCTTTCATTCTTTAGCCCCATTTTCATAACATAATTATTTTGATAAGATTCTTTTAAAGTGGTGTTTAAACTACCTACTCGATAAAACCTTTTCACATTCGAATTAATTTGATTGAAATTATCTCTTGAAATTTGATCATACTTCCCTTTATCAATAACTGCCACATTGTATTTTGAGTAATCAATATTATTCAAAAGGTTAATAACTGATGTGGTAATTCCATTATTCAAAAACCCACCACAGTACATTAGAATATTTTTCTTATTCTCATTTGTGACTTTATATACATTCTCCGTATGTTTTCCTCGGAAAATAATCTCAATCGCTCTTGCTGTAGCATTTCCATCATCATGATAGCAATATTCTTTTAATATTTCTTGGTATTTAAAACTGTAATCATTTTTTACACTCTCAATTTTTTCAATACTACGAACAACTTCGTCTACCGTATAGCATATTGGACCTGGCATATCTTCTAATTGAACGTATAAACCTCGTTGCTCTTCATACGCTTCCTTATCATACGTTAAGAAAATGATTGGTTTTTCTGTTACCATATAATCAAAGAATATACTAGAGTAATCTGTTACTAAAACATCTACTATTGACATCAATTCATTGGAATCTACCCAATCTGGTATACAAATCTCTCGTAAGCTTTCATCATCTTTAATAAATTTATATGTCAATGTATGGACTTTTAACAGGAGTTGATAATCACTAGGTATTTCAGAATACATTTTTTTCACAATATTGTTAATCTCATCCTTAATATTACTTACCTGATTTACTCCTCCTCTCCAAGTCGGTGCATATAAAATTATCTTTTTCGTTTCATCAATTTCTACAAATTCCTTTAAGTATTCTCGTACTTCTTCCGGGTTTACTTGTAGAGTGAGGTCAATTCGAGGATAACCTTCATCGACAACATAACCATTGTATAACCCTTCTAAATCATGTGAATTTACAATGGTATCTGCAGTAAATTTATTAGGATTTAATATATAGTCACAATGCATAAAATTTCTTTGAATATTTTTATGTTGCCCTATTTCGCCCTTCATATCCTTTCCTAATGTTTTAATAGGTGTTCCATGCCATGTATTAACATAGATTTGTCCCTCTTTTTTCTGGAAATAAGGTGGGAATGTAGTATTGTTAATTAGATATTTTGCTGTTGTTAAATATTTTAAATACTCTTCACTATGAACTTTAACGAACTTAACATTTTTTTTATTTTCATACCGTTTAGCATAAAAATTATTTCCATCATTTAATGCCCAAACATGTGTATAACCCTTATACTCTGGATTATCAATAATTTTTTTAAAGATTGCGTATGGACTATCTGTCATACCTTTACCATGGAAAGATTCATATAATATAACTTTCTCATCCAAGTCTAATTTCACATAAAAATCAGTGTACTTAACAGTTCTCTTAAACCCTTGGTCATTCGAATATTTTTTCAGCGGACCTGATAAAAAATTAATACGATTTTTCATTCTGTTAATCTTTTTCTTGAGTTGCAATATTAAAACCCCTCTTTAATTCATTTATAAAGTATACTTCCTATAAAAAGTCTTTTATCTTTTCCTCGAACACATCCTTATTATAGAAATGCATGACTACCTTACTATTTCCCTTTAAAAAGCATATTTACAAAGTACTTACTTGAATCACCTATCGAATACTCATTCCATTTCAAAGTAAAATTATTTATACTATCTATTTTGAACTTACCATCTGTTATCACCTGTACCACCTCCTCAGTTGTATAAACAACTGGTCCTGGCACATCAGATACATAATCACCAATAGTCCCTCTTTTTTTCATATATTTCTTTAAATCGTATGCAAAAAAGATCATTGGTTTATTTAATAAGCAGAATTCAAATGGTATGGAGGAATAATCAGTGACTAATATATCCGTCACTAGAAATAGATCATTTATATTTGGATAAAGGGAATAGTCATATAAAAATCCCGCATACTTTTCCTCATAATTACATATGTTTCGTATTGCTGGATGTAATTTAATGATGAGAATATACTCACCTTTCAATTGCCTATACATCTCATCGATATTTAGATGTAAATCAAAATCTACTAGTTCTTTATCCCTAAAAGTTGGCGCATATAAAATAACCTTTTTATCTTTTAGCTTTGGATTTACTATAAAAATATTATCTTTAACTTTCTGTTGTCTCTGTTCATCAAAAAACAAATCCGTCCTCGGAATACCTGTTTTTAATATATTATTATCAGATAGAGCAAAAGCTTTCTTATAAATGTCAGCAAGCGCTTCTGACCCTACAACAATTTTATGGAAGTTTTTATAAACATCCATAAATCTGTTTTGAGCTCGTAGACTTCTTTTTTTAAAAGAAGGAGCTAATAATCCGAATTTTTTAAAAGCACCTGCTGCATGCCATATTTGAATACACTCTACGCCTTTTTTAAATTTAATTTTTGCTAGCGATCCAAAATAATTATCAACAATGACATATTGAGAAGTAGATAAATGATAGACAGATTTAATAGTGTGGAATATATTCCTTGTTTCAAATTTATAAGATTTCACATTCGAGTAGTTGTCCACTTCATATTTACATGTAGATTTATATAAAAAAACCACCTCACAATTTATACCTTGGCGTTGCATTTCCTCATAAATAAAAAATAAATTCTCACCATAAGACATAATAAAAGTTACTTTCTTTTTAATTGGAAACACTTTCATCATACTATGTAAAATTGCAACTAAGATGAGATAGATTTCTACCATTATTTCTCTAATCATTTATTTTATCTAGCAACTTGCACTAGTTCCTTTTTAATTTTTGTTGTTGAAATTCCAGCTGTACGTGGTAAATAGACGACTTCACAGTATTCACTTAATTCGTCAAATTTCCCTTCCCAATCATCACCCATAACAAATGTATCTACGTCATGATTAACAACGTCTTTTACTTTCTGCTCCCAACTATGCTCAGGAATCACCTCATCCACATAACGAACCGCTTCTAGAATCATTTTACGATTCTCATAGCTATGATAAGATTTTTTATTTTTTAATTTGTTAAATTCATCTGAAGAAACTGCAACAATTAAATAATCGCCGAAATCTTTCGCTCTCTTCAATAAGTTAATATGTCCCCAGTGCAATAAATCGAAAGTCCCATATGTAATAACCTTTTTCATAATCGCGCCCCCTGTGAAATGTTCTTATTTTATAATTATTCACTTTAGAAATATATTCAAACTAGAGTGTCCCTTGCACCTATGTACGATAAGAAGGACTCAAATCCCCCTATGTAAATCTAAAACAAATTTACATAGATTTTACATCAAGTTCACACGAAATTCACACGAATGATTATAACATAATTTTCATTTACAAACTATGACAATAACCTAACAACTATTGTCATAGTTTGTTTAAGAAGGCGCCTTCTTATCTAGTATTGCAAACCTCCTCTTACTTTCTTTTATTTACAAAAAAAGTGCGAAGGAAATATTTCCTTCGCACTTTTTAAATCATTCAAACCTTATCGCAACGCACGACGTGGTAATTTATCAATGTTCTCTAACATAATACCTGTACCAACCGCAACACAGTGCATTGGGTTTTCAGCAATTAATACTGGTAATTTTAACTCTTCTGCTAGAAGCATGTCGATACCGTGTAATAAAGCCCCACCGCCTGTTAGAATAACACCACGGTCAATAATGTCCGCAGATAGTTCTGGTGGTGTGCGCTCTAGTACGCCTTTTGCAGCTTGTACAATGATAGCCGCGTCTTCTTTTAGTGCTTCTGTAATTTCTTCCGAGCATACTGTAATTGTACGTGGTAAACCAGTTACCATGTCACGTCCGCGAATTTCAAGCTCTTCACTACGTGCACCTGGGAATACTGTACCAACTTTAATTTTAATATTTTCTGAAGTACGTTCTCCAATCAATAGCTTATACTTACGTTTAACGTAGTTTAAGATCTCCATATCAAACTTATCGCCAGCCATTTTGATAGAGGAAGAGGTAACAATATCACCCATAGAAAGTACGGCAATATCTGTTGTACCTCCACCAATATCAACAACCATGTTTCCGCTTGGCTGGAAGATTTCCATACCAGCACCAACTGCGGCTACTTTTGGTTCTTCTTCTAAAAATACTGTTTTACCACCTGAACGCTCAGCAGCCTCACGAATTGCTTTTTGTTCTACAGATGTGATATTTGTTGGACAGCAAATTAAAATGCGAGGTTTTGAAAAGAGACTCTTCACGTCCAATTTGTTAATGAAATACTTTAACATTGCTTCTGTAATTTCGAAATCTGCGATTACACCATCTTTAAGCGGACGAATTGCCACAATATTACCAGGTGTACGTCCCACCATACTTCTTGCTTCTTCACCTACTGCTAATACTTTTCCACTATTACGATCAAGTGCCACAACAGATGGCTCATTTAATACAACACCCTTACCTTTAACATGAATTAATACGTTAGCCGTACCTAGGTCAATTCCGATATCTCGCGCAAACATTCCCGTCTTTTCCTCCTCGATATTCAAAATCAGGTTACACCCGAATTCTTTTACACCTAATTTCTGATTTTATCATAATTTTAACAGAAACGTAATATTCACAAAAAGAATTTTTCTGAAAAACATTACCGAATCTGTAAGGAATGTTTGCTGTTTTGCATTTATTGACGTACAGGCTTTTCTATATCTTCTTTTCTATACTTCTGCTTTGTTGCTTCTCCCCCTCTTAAATGACGAATAGACTTATGATAATCAAGAATTTCTTTCACTTCATTTGCGAGCTCTGGATTAATTTCTGGCAAACGTTCTGTTAAATCTTTATGGACTGTACTCTTTGATACCCCAAACTCCTTTGCAATTACACGCACTGTCTTTCTTGTCTCCACGATATACTTGCCAATCTTGATAGTTCTCTCTTTGATGTAATCGTGCACACCACTCGCCTCCCTAAATTGGATGTGAGAAGTGTGAAATGAGACTCGCTGCATACGACTATGAAGTAAATGTGAGTGCTGTTTGTAAGCGTTAAACATTCTTGGATTTATAATGCAATGATTCACGATTTCTCACCTCAAACACTCTCTTTGCATTGGTTTATACCATTGTATTGCCCGCACTACTGATATATGCTACATGTTCACTATTTTTGCGGACTAAGTTAAGAAAAATAACGTTTTTGTGTGAGAAATACGTTAACAATGACAATTATGGCGAAAAAAAGTGACACCTCTTATACAAGGTGTCACTTTTCTCGTTCATACTCTTCTTCTAACAACTGATGGTGGGGAACTTCTTTCTTACCGGCAATATAATAATATAAAGCGAATAAAACAAACAATAAAATAATAGCAATCGACAGAACTGATAAAAATGACACAGTATCCCCTCCCTTTTGTAATATATATTCGAGAATCTCGTCATTTTTCCTTGTTATTGCAAATTTTTTCTCGAAACTGATTATTTTTATATGAAAATAAAAAAATCAGTTCTCCTAGTGAGAACTGATTTTTTCACTTTTTTATTCTTGTGAAGAAGAATCACTAGATGATTCTGTAGAACCATTTGTTGATTTTTCTTCTTTCTTAGCTTTGTCCTCTTGTTTGCCGTTCGTCTCTTTATCACTAGTCGAACCGCTTGTTGATTTCTCTTCTTTTTGAGATTTATCCTCTGTTTTACTTTCTGGTTTCGTGCTTGTTGACTTTTCTTCTTTTTGAGATTTGTCATCATCTTTTTTACCAGAAGCATTCGTCGCCTTTGCAGTACCTGCATCAGCTTTAATTTCTGCTACTGATTTATTTAAGTAACGCTCAGGATTCACAGCCACATTGTCTTTACGTACTTCAAAGTGAACGTAAGAACCTGCATCTTTATTCATTGTACTTAAACCGGATTTCCCTAGTACTTCACCTTGTGCAACTCGTGCACCTTTTTCTACTTTCACACTGCCTAAGCTTTGATAAGATGCCGCTACACCATTTCCACTATCTACTGTTACAACATAACCAAGAAGTGAATCTTTTTCAGCTTTCGTTACTGTACCACTTAAAGCAGCTGTAACATCGAATTCTTTTCCATTTTTCGCAGCAATGTCGATTCCTTTATTCGGGGAATATGTGTTGTTATAAAAGACAAGTGCTTTTTCTTGTTCCGCCTCAGTTGCTGCATCTTCATAGAATTTCTTCTGTACTACTACTTCTGCATTTGCTGCAGCTGGCATTTTCACTACTTCTGAAGATTTTGTTACCGGTACTGCCGGATCATCCGTTTGTGTATACGGCGTTGCTTGATCTTGGTTCGGAGCTTTCTTTGGATTAGCTCCTTGGAACCATAGCGCAACCATTAAGATTACCGCTGCACAAGCAATGTATAGTGCCGGAAACACCCATCTTCTTTGAAATAAATGTACTACTTTTCGCGACTTTTTATTATTTCTTCCTCGCATTCCATCATCACCTCAGCAATCATTTTGAACAATATTCATACATCCTATACAACCTATAACTAATTACTTTTCGACAAAATCTGTAAAAATATGTATAATAATCGCAAAATTTCCGAGGAAATGATGAAAAAAAGAAAAAACTGAGCTTCTTCAGCCCAGTTTTTAGTCCATTTGTTTCTTTCTATACACGAAGAGAGTAATAACAAGTACTGCCACTAACCAAATAGTTATGTTCAATAAATTACTAGTAATTGCACTAAAATCTTCACCTTTTATTACACTACTAACTGCGAGACCGATATGACGAGTTGGTAAATACTCGACTATTTTTGTAACAACCTCATTTTTCACGAATCCTGCTATAAAATCGCCAATAAGAAAGACCATTAATATCGGTAACCCAATTGTTGATGTTTGCGGTACATTTTGAGCTATTAATCCAATACATGTTCCAATAAGGGTGAATATTAGCATTCCAAGAACAAAGATGAATAATAATAATGCAATATTACCTTCTAATTTACCTAAAATAAGTAGATTAATAAAACAAATCGCAACTGTAATTATGCCCGTTAATGAGCTTTTTCCAATTAATACTTCAATAGACGATGCTGGCGATAACATAAGAACACGAAGCGTACTTTTTTCCTTTTCTTCAGCGATAAGCATTGCCTGTATAAAGCCCCCAACCAAAACTAACGTCATTGTAATTAATGTACTTGCCCCAACTTCTCTAAAATTATCTGAACGACTATATATTATTGCAAAGAAAATCGGCATTGCCATCATAATTAAACTTTGTGAATTCGTTTTAAAATCCTGTACCTCTTTCCGAAAAATAGCTGAAAATCGTCTCATTGAAAACGTCATTATAATCCCCTCCCAGTAACTTCAATAAAGATATCGCCTAACGTTGGCTCATAAGAATGAATCGATAGTAATTCGCCCTTTTTCATCCATTCTGAAATACGTTTTGCTCCTAATTCATCTTTTTTCACTGTTTCTTTTTGTTTATCTTTCAACACAACTTGTATTTGATCTTTCGCGTATTTTAATCGTAAGTTTTCTGGTGTATCGAGTGCTACAATTTCTCCTCCGCATAAGAAGGCAATGCGGTTACAAAGCGTTTCTGCTTCGTCCATATTGTGCGTCGTTAAGAAAATCGTAGTTCCTTCTTTATTTAAGTCTTTTAAGATTTTATGAATGTTTTGCACGTTTACCGGATCGAGTGCAGATGTTGGTTCGTCTAAAAAAAGGATATCTGGTTTATGAAGGATTGCTCTCGCTAATGTAACGCGCTGCTTCATTCCTTTTGATAATTTTTTCACTTGTGTTTTTTTATCATCTAATAAATTCACTTGTGATAGCACTTCATCAATTCGTTCTTTTTTACAATCATATAAATCACAAAATAGTAGTAAGTTATCATAAATGCTAAGTCTTTCGTATAAGCCGCTATTGTCTGTTAAAATACCAATCCGTTTGTAATCGATGCTGCTTGGCCCCGTAATATCTTTACCTAACACTCTTACAGTTCCAACGCTATGAAGCAATTGAGAAGTTAAAATCTTCACTGTTGTCGTTTTCCCAGATCCACTCGGTCCGAGGAATCCGAAAACTTCTCCTTGCTTCACCTCAATATTTACATTTCGAAGGGCCGTTTTTCCATCGAAACTTTTCATTACATCTTTCATTTCAATTGCCAATTTCATTTCGTCATCCCCTTTGTTTTTCTTTTTATAGATGAAAGTCGCTTTAGCGATTCTCGTTTGTTTGTTTCGCTTTTCTTGACTCAATCATATGAAAAACAAAGGGATTACGCAGTAAAATACCGGTAAAAGGAGTATTTTCACCGGTAAATGAATCGTATTTTGAGCTTATTGGAGTATTTTTTATAGCCCAATTACACCTTTTAATTCATCCATTCGTCCTTTTGAAAGTGGGATTGAACTTTTTCTTTCGTCATCCAAAATTAAACTAAAGCTATTACGTGTCCAAGTAATAACTTCTCGCACTCTTTGTAAATTAACGAGGTACGAGCGATGACATCTGAAGAATCCGAATCCTGTTAATCTTACTTCTAGTTCACTTAATGTTAATGCACATACGAAATCACCTTCACGAACATGAATATGTGTCACTCCATTTTGCGTTTCAATGAAATGAATTTCCATCGGATCAAGTAAAATGATTTTATCGTTCACTTTCGCTGGTATTCTTTCAAGTTTCATTTGCGGAATCATTTGAACTACTTTTTCCTCATCGACTTCTTCCACTTCTTCCTGCTCGATTTCCACTTTTTTTACACCGTCTTGATTTAATATGTATACATCCTCTGTTAGCGAGAGCGCATCCGATAAGAAGGACGATGTAATAAAGATTGCCTTTCCTTGTTCTTTCATTTTCATAATTGCTTTTCGAATAATAATCGTACTCTCTGTATCTACATTTTGCTCTGGCTCTTCCAGAATAACTAAGTCCGGATTATGAATCATAACTCGCCCGATATGAAGACGGCGTTTCTCTGAAAATGACAATTTTTCTATTTTAACGTTTAACTTATCTAGGAGACCGACATATTGTACTACTTCTTCCATACTCATATTTGATTCATACAGCCCTAATAAGAACTTAAAGTACTCCTTCACCTTCAAACGGTCATATGCTTCATCTTTCAAAAAACAAAAACCGATGCGTGAATACACTTTCTTCCCAATTGGCTCTTCTTCAAATAGCACACTGCCCGAAGAAGCCTCTTCTTCTCCGATAATAATACGGTGCAACACTTTAGCTGTATGATTATTACATTGCAAAACAACACATTGTCCTTCCTCAACTTCCAGTTCAATTGTTGGCAACTGGTTTGTCTTCCCTAACTGTTTCAACTCCAATAACGCCATTCTGTCTCCCCCAAATGTTTTTTAGTTCATTATACCAAACAATTAATGGAAAATTATGATATTTAATACAATATTATAAGTATAGTCAACAAAGAAGGCCATCCGCATTAAAGGATAGCCTTCTTCTTTATTTCTGCTCCACCATATAAGTCTTCAACTGATCACGAAGCGCTCTTTTTAAGAATTTCCCTACAGATGTTTTCGGAATTTCATTTACGAATAAAATATCGTCTGGCATCCACCATTTCGGGAATTCTGCTTCTAGTAAAGCATACAGTTCGTCTCGTTCTACTGCTTGTCCTTCTTTTAATACGACACAAGCAACAGGACGCTCTTGCCATTTTTCATGCGGAACTGCTACGACAGATGCTTCTAATACTTTGTCATGTGACATTAAAGCATTTTCTAAATCTACCGAAGAAATCCATTCACCGCCGCTTTTAATTAAATCTTTCGTACGATCAGCAATTTTAATAAATCCTTCCGAATCAACTGTAACAATGTCTCCTGTATGAAGCCAACCATCTTTCATTGATTCTTCCGTACGTTCATCATTATAATAGCTACCAGCGATCCATGGGCCGCGCAGACAAAGCTCTCCCATTTCTTCTCCATCCCATTTAATTTCACCGTCTTGTCCAATCACTTTCATTTCTAATCCAGGGAATAAATACCCTTGGCGAGAACGTAAATTATAATATTCTTCTTTCGGTAAATCACGCTGATACGATTTCGGGCAGTTAATTACAACTGCTGGACTCGTTTCTGTCATTCCATATATTTGTCTAAATACAATTTCATATTTCTCTTCATACGTACGAATCATACTTAACGGAGCAGCCGCTCCACCTGACCATATCGTTTTCACGCTACTAATATCATATGGATGTTTTTCAAGTTCTTGTAATAAGCCAATCCAAATGGTTGGTACGCCAGCCGTAATTGTTACTTTCTCTCTTTCAATTAACTCTGCCAAAATCTCTGGTGTGAAATGCGGTCCTGGTAATACGAGTTTCGTACCAAACCATGTACTCGCAAACGGTAATCCCCATGCGTTAACGTGGAACATTGGAACGACAGGCATACAAGTGTCTACTTCTGATATATTCCCGCCATCTGCAAGTCCGAGTGTGTAACTATGAAGCGCGATACTACGGTGTGTGTAAACTACGCCTTTCGGTTTTCCTGTCGTAGCTGATGTGTAGCACATACCAGCCGGTTCTTTTTCATCTAAATCTTTTACAAACGGAAATGTCTCATCGCCTTCTTCGAGTAATTGGTCGTAATGGTATGCTGGTGATAGTGTTGTGTGAGGTAGTTTATGATCGTCTGTCATAATAATAAAGGCTTTTACGTGTGGAATTTCGTGTTGAATACTTTCTAATATAGGTACCATGTCTTCATCGACAAAAATAATTTTGTCTTCTGCATGGTTAATAATATATGAAATGTGATCAGCGGAAAGCCTTAAATTAATCGTATGTAGCACCGCCCCGATTCCTGGAATCGCAAAGTATGCTTCCAAATGCCTATGATGGTTCCAAGCAATTGTACCTACTTTATCCCCTTGTTCAATTCCCATTCTCTTTAATACGCTAGCAAGCCTTCTTGTCCGCTTTGCAATTTCTCCGTATGTTAATGTATGAATACGAGATGCAGTCCGTGAGACAACTTCCTTTTTTGAAAAATATTTCTCCGCTCGTTCCATCATTGACGGAATGAGAAGTGGTACATCCATCATCATTTTTCATTACCCCCTGTTATTATGTTTTATATATTCACATAACTGTATTATAACACGCAGTGCGCAGGGTAACTTCCATTTATTTCTACAAATAATGACAAAAAGAGCTGTCCCATAAGTCGAACTTTTGACTAGGCGACACCCCTTTATATTTTCTCCTTTACAACAAAAAGGAGCTGTTCCAAAATATCTTTTGGAACAGCTCCTTCTAGTAACGACATCTATATCAAATCAACAAAAGTGTACGTGCACTATAATCCCTATTTTTTCACCATCAATTTCCCTTCATAATCATTCATCGTTTTAATTTCAATACCTTTATAGTAATGAGCAACGATATCTGTATATTTCTTACCTTCTTTCGCCATACCGTTTGCCCCATATTGGCTCATACCGACGCCATGGCCGAAACCTTTTGTCGTAACGACGATGTTATTACCTTGTTGTTTCCATGTAAAGTCAGAAGAACGTAAATCTAATTTTTCACGAACTTCTTTTCCTGTTAATGTTTTCCCTTGAAACTCTACATCTTTTACCCGTTTTCCTTCTGTAAGGTCTTTAATGTTTCCAATCTTCCCGTCTGGTAGTACTTTCACACCAAGACGTTTTTGAAAGTCCGTCACTGTAAATGTTTGCTCGCTCGTAAATTTTGGAGATGCTTGATCCCATGGACTGTCTACACTCTTTAAGTACGGATAATCATTCCCCCAATAATCCGCTGCATTTTCTGTTCGACCGTTACTCGTTGAGAAGAAAGAAGCTGAAATTGGCTTACCTTCATACGTTAAAACTTGTCCTGCTGTTTTAGAAACTGCTTCCTCGATTTTCTTTAAATTATTTTCGTAGTTATTCCCCCACTGTTTCTTCAGTTCCTCTTTACTTTTGTACACTTGATCTTTGACCGTGTCTGTCACGTCCGCATTGTTTTTCTTACCTCCGCTTAGCATACGCTGCACCACGAATGTTCTTGCTGCTAATGCCTGCGCCTTTAGCGCCTCTATTTCAAAACTGGCATTCATCTCAGAAGCTACTACACCGGTTACATATTCCTCCATAGGCAATGTTTCTACCTTTTTCTGCTGATCGCGATATACAGCAACTTGAACCGCTGTATCAACTTTCCCTGGAGCTGGTATGCTTTGTACGACTGGAGGAGTTTTAGGAGATTCTTCCCCTA
Organism: Bacillus sp. LK2; assembly: GCF_001043575.1. Lineage (NCBI taxonomy): Bacteria > Bacillati > Bacillota > Bacilli > Caryophanales > Bacillaceae > Bacillus > Bacillus sp. LK2. The sequence continues at coordinate 11,905 of NZ_LDUK01000002.1, read as the reverse complement.
CCTTTGCTTTCGCAAACGGAATGACAAGGACGGCAGGTACAATGATAACGAGCGCTATTAAAAGCGCCATTGTAATGAAAAGTGGCTTTGAAAATTTCATCCTATTCCCCCAATATAAAGTTGGCTTCCTTTCATTCTTATGGAACTAAGGGGGCTTTTAGAACATACTTAGGGGGATCGGTATAAAGTGAAACTTTGATCAGTGAGGGTTTTATTCATCCCCCACTGACTATTAGCCCATCCCAACCGGGCATGTGCGGGATAAAACAAAAATTTTCTAAATATTTTTACTGAGACGTGCATAAGTATAGAATTTATTGACTATAACAGTAATAGTTAAAAAAAATAGCCTCTACGTCAAAAGACATAGAGACTATTTCAATTAAGCGTGAAGATCAGAAACTTCTTGTTCTTTCACTTCTTCTACTTTTTCGTTTACACGTTCAATAGTTGCACCTAATGCAGCTAATTTCTTATGGAAGTTTACATAGCCACGGTCAAGATGTTTTAGCTCGGTTACACGAGTGTAACCTTCTGATACTAAACCAGCTAAGATTAATGCTGCTGCTGCACGTAAATCAGTTGCGCCTACTTCAGCACCTTGTAAGCTGTTTGGACCGTTCATAATAACAGAACGACCTTCGATTTTAATATCAGCATTCATACGACGGAATTCTTCAACGTGCATAAAGCGGTTTTCGAATACCGTTTCTGTAATCATACTTGTTCCATCAGCTTGTAGTAATAATGCCATCATTTGTGATTGCATGTCTGTTGGGAAACCTGGATGAGGCATAGTTTTAATATCAACCGCTTTTAACTTATCTGGGCCGATAACACGTACACCTTCATTTTCCTCAATAATTTTAACACCCATTTCTTCCATTTTCGCCGTAATAGAGCGTAAATGTTCTGGTACAGCATTTTCAATTAAGATGTCTCCACCAGTAATTGCTGCTGCAACCATGAATGTTCCTGCTTCAATACGGTCAGGAATAATAGAATGGTTTGCACCATATAATTTATCGACACCTTCAATACGAATCGTTCCAGTTCCAGCTCCGCGTACTTTCGCTCCCATCGCATTTAAGAAGTTAGCTAAGTCAACGATTTCTGGCTCTTTTGCTGCGTTTTCAAGGATTGTTGTCCCTTTTGCTAATGTAGCTGCAGACATAATGTTTTCTGTCGCGCCTACGCTTGGGAAGTCTAAATAAATTTTAGCTCCTTTTAGTTCTCCCTCTACATATGCCTCAACAAATCCGTTACCAACTTTCACTTTCGCTCCCATTGCTTCGAAGCCTTTTAAATGTTGGTCAATTGGACGTGAACCAATTGCACATCCACCAGGAAGTGCAATACGAGCACGACCGTTACGCGCTAATAATGGTCCCATCACTTGAACAGATGCACGCATTTTACGTACATACTCAAATGGTGCTTCAATGTTTAATTCTTTAGAAGAATCGATTGTTACTTGGTTATTTTCAAATACGACTTCAGCATTTAAATGACGTAATACCTCGTTAATTGTGTATACATCAGACAAAACTGGTACTTCAGATAGTACATTCTTTCCATCACTCGCTAATAGGGCTGCAGCGATTATAGGTAATACAGCATTTTTTGCGCCCTCAACACGCACTGTGCCGTTCAACCGCTTTCCGCCACGGACGATGATCTTTTCCAAATTATTCCCCTCCGTGTCCTTTTTTCAGTATCTATTCTCTCAATACTCAGAAGTTATGATCGGTGTGCCAACCACAATTGTATCTTTGTTGTCTGTAGAACGTATTGCTATTTGCACATTTATTTTCTCTCTATTTGTTGAAAGAGCGTCATTCCACTTTTTATTATATGCGGAGACTGACACAAATGCTCTTTCTTCTATCTGTTCGATCGCTCTTGCTGAAAGATCTTTCAAAACCTGATTGGTTTTATTTTGCAAAACACCTTCAATCTTATCATTCAGTACACCTTGAACACAAGTATAAATTGTAGGTTTTTCACTAAAAATTTTATCCATTTTCCGAACGTACTTCGGGTCCCATTTCGCCCCGCTTACTTCAAAAATAATGAAAGTGTTTTCTTTAGTATTTTCCTTACTCCAAGTTACTACTACTCGTTCTTCATATGAAGAAGATTTTTTATAGGATGTAGCTTTATATCCATCTGGAGATTGCTCTAATTCCCAACTTTCGACATTTGCTTTTTCCTTCACTTCATTTAACAATTTTTGAAACGTATGTATATTAGAAATTGTTTTCGTTTCTCGTGCTAACCATGACCACCGCTCTACTTTTGCATCGTTCTTCTCTAAAGCTGCGACCATGCTCTCCATTTTCTGTTCATCGCTTATAGGTTTCATCTCTCTATATCCAACCAAAAATAAAACAACACTTACGACAACGATAAGAATGGCTTTAAACTTCAATTTCATCCCCTCCTATCCCCATTGTTAACGGAGATATGAGGTTCTATACACTTACTTTACTAAATACGTTAAACTCTTCGAATAGCCTAAATAATCAAGGAAAAAGTTACTTACAGATGTCCCAATTGCAATTGTAATTAGGATGAGTAACACTCTCGTCTGCATCACTTTCCCAGACTTCATTAAGCGCTCAATGTGAATACCTTGTAAGGCCCACCACGTAATGGTAATAAATAATAAATGCGAAACAATGGCAATCAGTGCTTGTTGCCCTAAAAGTTGTGCCAAAAAATCGACCCCTTTTTTGCTTGGCTACTACTTACGCAAAATGTAAAAACGATACCATAATAAGTAGGAGCCACACTTTTTCACACGCAAATAAGTATCTTACATTTCACATCGAAATTTTCTTTTGAAAAACATATACCTATAGGCGTTTTCATTTGCTACTACTCCAAAATAAAAAGCGTAGAGTACGGACTCTACACCTTTTATTTTCACTATTGTACCACGTTCCCTAAGAAGAAGAAATCTTTCATTAATGGAAAATATTCATAAAAGAAATTGTAACCAATCATCGGCATAATCCCTAGTATTACAATCGAAATTGCGCAAAGGCTCATGACAATCTTTATATTTAACGGTAACTGAATTTTCTCTTCTGTCTCTCCAGTACGGAAAAACATTTGCTGTAAAATCCAGAAATAATATATGAGTGAAATAACCGTCGTACCCATCATAATAGAAGCTAACACGTAATGAGCTGGTTCTACATGAAGTGCTCCTAAAAAGATGTTAATCTTTCCGATGAAACCAGCCGTCCCCGGTATTCCAGCTAGCGATAAAATAAAAACTGTCATCACTATAGCGGTAAATGGCGATCGCTTATATAATCCTGTGAAAATCGTCATATTTTCCTTATTGTTTTGTAAGATTAATCCGTGGATGATTGCAAATGCTCCTATATTCATGAGCATATACGCCAGCATATAAAACCACATACTATCCATCGTAAACTGTGATAGTGCCACGAGAGGCACGAGCAAATACCCAGCATGTGCAATGCCCGAATAAGCAAATAGGCGTTTTACATTGTATTGCTTTAAGGCTACTACGTTCCCAACAATCATCGTAATACTAGCTAGCACCACAATGTATATGCTCATACGCCCATACAAGGATTGCATATCCCCTTGGATTGCCACACTTGCAAATACCATAAGGAACAGGCGCGTAATGAGTAGAAACCCCGCAATTTTAGAAATCGTCCCGAGAAATGCTGTGACAGGTGTCGCCGCTCCCTCATATACGTCTGGTGCCCACATATGAAACGGCACTGTTGCAATTTTGAAAGAGAGCCCAACGAGCAATAGTAGAAATGCGAGAGCTAACAATAACTGAATGCCACCAGCCAACTCTTGCGTCAATACCTTTTGCATTTCCACTATGTTGGTCGATCCTGTAATACCGTATAAATAACTCATTCCAAAGAGCGTAATCGCTGTTCCAATCCCTCCGTTAATGACGTATTTCATTGCTGCCTCATTTGATGCGCGGTTTCTTTTTCGAATTCCTACTAGAATATACGAAGAAAGCGAAAGCAACTCTAAACCGACGAATAGTGTGATGAAATCAACGCTAGAAGCCATGAACATCGCTCCAAGAAGCGCCATTAACATTAAGTAATAATATTCTCCCTTATCTCGAATAGGATCCTCTTTGTCATCACTCATTGCCATACATAAGACGAGAGCTGCTCCGATTAATAACAACGTTTTAAACCCTTTTGAAAATCCATCTAATACAAACGATCCATTTAAAATATCTCCTGCCGGTTCGCTATATAGCGTAATTAATGACACTATCGCTAACAAGGCAGCGGCAATTGCACCAATCGCTACGTACCTATGGTTCAGCTTAAAAAACAAATCACATATGGAAAGAAGGATGGCAGCCCCGAGAATAATGAATTCTGGTACCATGAGGTGCCATGATAAGCTAAGTAACGTGTTCATATCCATCCTACTTCACCCCCAATGTTTTCAATGTATTTTGAAGCGGATCCCCTAGTAGTTCTGGCATTACTCCAATTGCAATAATACAAACGATAAGCAATATAACAGGGACGTACTCCCATCCGTGTATATCAGATTTCGCTTCCCATTCTTTCTTGCCAAATGTCACTTGAAGTATCGCTCTTAATACGTATACAGCGGTTAAAATAATCCCAAGTACACCGACAGCGGCGATGACTGGTTCCCCTTGGAATAAACCGAGAAAGGCAAGGAATTCGCTAACGAATCCAGACATTCCTGGCAGTCCAAGCGATGCCATACCGCCCGCCAGGAAGAAACCGCTAAGCACTGGAACACTTTTTGCGAGTCCGCCAAGTGCTGTAATATCCGAAGTCCCGAAACGTTGTTCAATTATGCCTAGTAAGAAGAAGAGTAACGCTGCAATTAAACCGTGAGACACAACTTGGAATAACGCCCCCTGTGTGCCTGGTGCATTTAACGCCGCAAGCCCCATTAAAACAATTCCCATATGTGAAATACTAGAGTAAGCAAGTACCTTTCTAAAGTCCGTTTGGATAAGTGCTAGAAAGGCCCCGTACAATAAATTAATTACCCCTAAAATCGCGATTAGCGTTGCAAACTCACGAAAGTATTCTGGGAATAACCCCTTCCCGAAGCGAATAATACCGTACGCTCCAATCTTCAGCAGAACTCCCGCATGAAGCATAACTACAGCAGGATGCGCTTCTATGTGCACATTGACCATCCAGCGATGCAAAGGAAAAATGGGTAGTTTAATCGCAAAGGCAACCATTATGGCAAGAAATAAACCGAACTGTAAGCTACTCGAGACGAGCGGTCCTCCCCCAGCAGTTACACTCGTTAATATCTCTTTAAGCTCCGCAATATTTGTCGTACCTGTTTTCGCAAACAAAATTGAGAAAACGATGAGTAAAATGGCTGATCCAATACCGTTATATATTAAATAACTATATGCAGCCTTTTCACTCGACAATTTCCCCCACTTGCCAATTAATAAAAACATTGGTGGCAACGTAATTTCAAAGAAGATAAAGAACAGCATTAAATTTTGAGCAGCGAAGACACCGAGCATCCCTATTTCTAACACGAGTAATAGCATGTAGAATGCTTTTAAATTTCTTTTAACGGAAAATGCCGCAATTGCTGCAAGCATCGCTAGAAGGGCTGTGAGTACCATCATTACAAGCGATAGACCATCAATACCAAGCTCGTAATAAATCGAAAACAACCTTTTATCCACTGCTGCAAAGTCCCCAAATTTAATCCATTTCATTTTTTCATCAAATATCGATAAGCTCTTTCCAGAGGCGTATGTACAAGCAAGGACGATAGCGATTCCAAATGGAAGCGCCGTTCCGAATAAACCAAGCGCTCGCACCGTACGCGATTCTTTTTTCGGCGTTAATAACAGTAAGAGAATTCCTAACAGCGGGGAAAAAATGAAGAACGTTAATAGCAACTCATTCATCGTAAATCCCCTCCCGTATATAACAAAATAATTACGAGTACCGCGAGCGAAACTGCCGTTACAGTGCCGTACACTTGTACATTCCCATTTTGAAGCTTCGCCCCTAGGCCACTCACACCTTTAACCAATCCCCCAATTAAAACTGCGATTCCTTCTACAACATATACTTCAAATAAGCGAAGCATATGAGCGATTCCTTTCGTAATAGGAAGCACCGTAACATTATATAGTTCATCCACATAATATTTTTCTTTCAAAAGGTTATAAAGAGGCGTCCCCTCTCCCGCGGCCCAATCTCTAGAGATAGATTTCTTGCCATATATGAAATACGCGAGGACAATTCCCGCAAATGAAACGAGCGTCGCAACAACCATAATCCAAGCTGGCCCATGTACATCTTTCACTTTGAACCCTACATCCTTCGTAAGCCAATCTCCGAGAAACGTCCCAAACCACGGTGTATTTACATATCCTGCTACTACTGCAAGAACACCGAGGACAATCATCGGATACGTCATTGTGCGAGGCGATTCATGCACCTCTTCCTTCGTCTTCGTTTCTCCCGTAAAGACAAGAAAGTATAGACGGAACATATAAAATGCTGTTAAAAATGCCGCAATTACCGCTAAAACGAATAGAAAGTAATTACCATTCATCCAAGTCGCCGCTAAAATTTCATCTTTACTAAAAAACCCGGAAAGGAGAGGAACGCCGCTAATGGCAAGTGTACCTATTAAAAACAGCGCAGCAGTTACTTTCATCTTCTTCTGTAAACCGCCCATTTTATTAATGTTTTGCGTGTGCACTGCATGAATTACACTCCCTGCAGCCAAGAACAGTAATGCTTTAAAAAAAGCGTGTGTCGTTAAATGAAAGACACCAGCTACATAACCAGCAGAGCCTAGCGCAAGCATCATGTACCCGAGCTGACTAACTGTAGAATAAGCAAGCACCCTCTTTATATCAGTTTGTACAAGACCGATAGAGGCTGCAAAGATTGCGGTGAAAGCACCAACGATTGCAACTGTTTGCATCGCTACAGCACTTGCTGAAAATAGAGGGAACATCGTTGCTACTAAATATACGCCAGCTGCAACCATCGTTGCCGCATGAATAAGTGCCGAAACAGGTGTCGGTCCTTCCATTGCATCTGGCAGCCACGTATGAAGCGGGAACTGACCCGATTTCCCCATCGCACCGATAAAAATTAAAATCGCCGTTATTGTAATCATAGTAGGGGAAAGATCACCCGTATAAATCGCCTTAAAAATCGCCTCATATTCAAAACTACCTGTGTTCCAAAAAATTAAAATCATCCCAACAAATAACCCAACATCCCCAATACGTGTCATAATAAAAGCCTTTTTCGCAGCAGCCTTCGCTTCTTCTTTAAAGAAATAAAAACCGATAAGTAAAAATGAACCGAGGCCGACTAACTCCCAAAATATATAAAGCTGTAATAAATTCGTCGATATAACAAGCCCAAGCATCGCAAATGTAAAGAGCCCTAAATATGCATAAAAGGTTGGTAACCTTTCGTCACCCTTCATATAACCTTTCGAGTACACATGTACAAGAAAGCTCACAAGCGTAACGATAAATAGCATTAAAGCCCCTAATGCAGTAACCTCAAAACCAAATGATATATCTATATCTCCGGCCCTAAGCCATATCCATTTATGTTTCACTGCCTCGGATGAAAATCGTTCTATTAGTACAACTACCGCTCCTATAAAGGAGAGAAAGGTGAAGAAAATACCTAGTACACTGCTTCCCTCTCTAATCTTCTTCCCGAACATAATAAGTAACAAAAACGAAACAAGCGGGAAAAGCGGTATGAGCCATGCATAATCGATCATTGTTTCCTTCCCCCTTTTCGGTCACAATGCTATCCTTTCAGCGTATCCATTTCATCTACATGAACTGTCGTGCGATTACGGTACAAAGCAATCAAAATCGCAAGTCCGACCGCCGCCTCAGCTGCCGCTACAGACATCGTAAACAGCGAAAAAATTTGTCCTGTTAAATTCGGAAACAAACCTAATTTACTAAACGCTACTAAATTTAAATTGGCGGCGTTGAGCATTAATTCAATACAAACCAATACAATTACTGTATTTCGCTTTGTTAAAGCTCCAAATAGGCCGATGCAAAACAAAATAATCGCAAGTGTTAAATAGGCAGAAGCTGGAACGCTACTCATGGGAATCCTCCTCTCCCTCATCCTTCTTCGCAAGTATAATTGCGCCAACAAGTGCTACAAGTAAAATAACCGAGGTTAATTCAAATGGAATAATATATTTTGAATAGAGAAGTGTACCGATTTGAAGTGTGTTTTTTTCATGGAGAGGTAAACTTCCTTGTGCGCTTTGATTTGAAAAATCGATATTATTAACAGCGAAATACATAACCGCTCCAAATGCTACAACCGCAAAGAAGATAATCCATTTTCGAAGAGTAAGGCGCGATTCATTTTCCGCGTTATGTTTCGTTAACATAATGCCAAAAATCATAATAATAGTGATTGCACCAGAGTAAATTAAAATTTGTGCAACTCCGATAAATTCAGCTGATAAGAGAAAGTACAAACCTGCAATACTAAGGAACGTAAGCACAAGAGCCAGCATCATATGCATTACTTTCGTTAAGTTCAGCATAAGAACGCCGCCAATAATCGCAGACAAGGATAATATAAAGAAAGCTACAAACTCGCCATTCATGCTTTATTCTCCTTCCTGACGTTCTCGTCATTCTCGTCAAGCCACTGCAAATTTTTAAATAAATCATCACGTGAATACTCTGCGAGTTCAAAATTATTTGTCATGACAATTGCTTCTGTCGGGCAAACCTCTGTACATAAATCGCAAAGAATACAAATTTCAAAATTAATATCGTACGTGTCGATAATTTTTCCCTTTTTCGTAGGATCAGGATGTTTTTTTCCTGTTAATTGAATGCAATCTGTCGGACAAATGTTAGAACACTGATTACAAACAATACATTTCTCTGGATAAAACTTTTGAATACCTCGAAAGCGGTCTGGTAATGGCAACGGTTGATTCGGATAATCATAGGTCACCTTTTTCTTACTCAAATTACTAAGCGTATATTTTAAACCTTTAAATAGTCCTTTCATCTCTTACTGGCACCCCCTTCATAGATTAGAAGAATAACTCCTTAATCAATGCCGTTAAGAAAATATTTGCAAGCGCGATTGGCAATAATACTTTCCAGCCAAACTCCATTAACTGGTCACCTCTTATACGTGGAAACGTGACGCGGAACCAAATTAATAGAAAGACCACACTGCTGAATTTCAAAGCAAACCATACAGCACCTGGAATAAATCCGAGGAACATAACTGGGTTCCATCCGCCTAAAAAAAGTACTGTAATTAAAGATGCCATCCCGAAGAAATATACATACTCTGAAAGCATGAAAAATGCCCAGCGAAACCCTGAGTATTCCGTATGGTATCCAGAAACAAGTTCTGACTCGGCTTCCGGTAAATCAAACGGTGTCCTATTTAACTCTGCAACTGCTGCAATTAAGAAAACAACGAAACCGATTGGCTGCGCGAAAATGTACCACACCTTCTCCTGTGCCGCTACAATCTCATTTAAATTAAGACTACCAGCTAACAAAACGACGCCAATCACACTCATTACAAGCGGAATCTCATAAGAAATCATTTGCGCCGCCGCACGCATCCCTCCTAAAAGGGAATATTTATTATTTGATGCCCATCCCCCGGTTACGACGCCAATCGTCGTAATTCCAGAAACAGCAATGTAATAAAGTAACCCTACTCCAATATCCGCGAACTGAAATTTATCAGTAAACGGGATAACCGCAAGTACCATAAATGCTGGTGCGAATGCAATAACAGGTGCTAATATAAACAACGGTTTATCCGCGGCTTTCGGAATGCTATCTTCTTTTAATAATAGTTTCAAAACATCAGCTACCGTTTGTAGTAAACCGAATCGACCCCCAACTTGGTTTGGTCCAATCCGTCCTTGCATAAATCCCATCACTTTCCGTTCTGCCAAAATACCGTATGTAACGAAGCCAAGGACTGCAAATAATAGAAGCACCGCTAATCCGAAAAAAATGAAGAAATTCGTCCAGCTTGAAGGTGATTGTAAGAGCGTCTCAATCATTAGCCGTCAACCTCCCCAAGTACAATATCAACCCCACCTAAAATCGTAATTAAATTGGCGATGTTTTCACCTTTCAATAACTTCGGTAAAATTTGCAAATTATAAAAAGATGGTCTGCGAAATTTCAAGCGGTACGGCTCTTTCTTTCCATCACTAGCAATATAGCAACCAATCTCTCCCCGCGGCGATTCTATACGGACGAATGCTTCTCCCTTAGGTGCTTTAATAATTTTCGGCACTTTTGCTATGACGGCTCCATCTTTCGGGAACTGCTCAGCTGCTTGCTCAATAATTTTTAATGACTCCTCAATTTCTTCCATCCGGCAAACGTAGCGATCCCAAGCATCACCCACGCTCCCAATAGGAATATTAAAATCAAAACGATCATAAATAGAGTATGGCTCATCTTTGCGAAGATCCCAGTTTACCCCCGTGCATCGTAAATTTGCGCCGCTTAAAGAATATGAAATCGCCTCTTCCGCGTTATATATACCAACGCCTTTCACACGATTTAGGAAAATTTCATTTCCGCTAACAAGATCGTGATACCCTTCCAATTGCTCTCTCATATACGGAACAAACTCTTTCACCTTTTCAATCCATCCGTCCGGCGCATCCCACTTCACGCCGCCGACCCTCATATAGTTGAAAGTAAGCCTTGCACCGCACAATTCATTTAATAAATTAATAATCATTTCTCGTTCGCGAAACGCATACAGAAATGGACTAACCGCTCCTATATCAAGAAGGTTCGTTCCCCACCAAACGAGATGACTCGCAACCCGCCCAAGCTCCATTGCAAGCACCCGTAAATATTCAGCACGCTCTGGAATCTCAAGCCCCATCATCGTCTCTACAGCATGGCAAATGACGTAATTATTCGTCATCGCTGATAGATAGTCCATTCGATCTGTATACGGGATAATTTGCGTATATTGCAGGCTCTCAGCAATCTTTTCTGTCCCGCGATGCAAATATCCAATAACCGGTGTAGCCTCTTTAATAATTTCCCCGTCAATTTTAATTACAAGCCGAAACACACCATGCGTACTCGGGTGCTGCGGCCCTACATTTAAGAGCATTTCTTCCGTACGGATCATAAGCTACACCTCCACATCATACGGTTCATAATCTTTCCTAAGCGGATACCCTATCCAATCATCCGGCATTAAAATGCGAGATAAATTAGGATGACCTTTAAATATAATACCGAGCAAATCATATGCTTCACGTTCCGGCCAATCCGCTCCTTTCCAAAGCGACGTCACCGATTCTACTTGCGGCGCCTCCCTATCAAGCTTTACCTTCACCGCTACTGACTGTTTCTTTCCATATGAAAATAAATGAACATACACTTCCATATGGGTCACAAAATCCGTTGCATGTAGCTCCGACATATAATCAAAAGCAAGTCCCTCATGGAATCTTAGCAATTCCATCACTTCATAATATTTAGAAGGATCCACCACAAGAGTTGGAACATCTTTTGAAAGCTTATTAATATAAGAATCTGCTAATGCATATTCTCCTACCTTCTCCTTAACAACCTCCACATAGCGATTTAAATATGGCTGGTTAATTGACGGTTCTTCCTGCTTCGCTTCATCTTCCTTCTTACTTACAACTCCCTTTGCTCTTGCAGCCGCAGCCGCTTTTGCGGCCGCTACAGCTTTCGCCTTCGCTTTGGCTTTTTCTTCGTCCGATACTTCTTCGCTTCCTTCTCTCTTCTGCTTCGCCAATGCCGCTGCTTTCGCTTTTGCGGCTGCTGCGGCTTTCGCCTTCGCTT
>NZ_LDUK01000019.1:0-171624 GCF_001043575.1 Bacillus sp. LK2 | reverse complement strand
AGGTTCAAATCCTGTCTTCCCGATTTTCCAAAAACATGGGGCCTTAGCTCAGCTGGGAGAGCGCCTGCCTTGCACGCAGGAGGTCAGCGGTTCGATCCCGCTAGGCTCCACTTTATTTTTTATATGTCGGAGGTATACCCAAGTTCGGCTGAAGGGATCGGTCTTGAAAACCGACAGGCGGCGAGAGTCGCGCGGGGGTTCGAATCCCTCTACCTCCTCCATTTTTTCAAAAAGTGGTTTAGTTACATATAAAAATGAATAAGATATTAATGTTTCCTTCATGGAGGTATACCCAAGTTCGGCTGAAGGGATCGGTCTTGAAAACCGACAGGCGGCGAGAGTCGCGCGGGGGTTCGAATCCCTCTACCTCCTCCATTTATTTTAAAAAACATAATATCGTCGCGGGGTGGAGCAGTACGGTAGCTCGTCGGGCTCATAACCCGAAGGTCGCAGGTTCAAATCCTGTCCCCGCAACCAATGGTCCCGTGGTGTAGTGGTTAACATGCCTGCCTGTCACGCAGGAGATCGCCGGTTCGACCCCGGTCGGGACCGCCATTTTATGTTGGCTCGGTAGCTCAGTCGGTAGAGCAGAGGACTGAAAATCCTCGTGTCGGCGGTTCGATTCCGTCCCGAGCCACCATTTTTTTTTGCCGGCTTAGCTCAATTGGTAGAGCAACTGACTTGTAATCAGTAGGTTGGGGGTTCAAGTCCTCTAGCCGGCATCATTTAGGGGCATAGTTTAAAGGTAGAACTGAGGTCTCCAAAACCTCCAGTGTGGGTTCGATTCCTACTGCCCCTGTAAAGTATATGGGCCTATAGCTCAGCTGGTTAGAGCGCACGCCTGATAAGCGTGAGGTCGATGGTTCGAGTCCATTTAGGCCCACCATATATTTATTCCGCAGTAGCTCAGTGGTAGAGCTATCGGCTGTTAACCGATCGGTCGTAGGTTCGAGTCCTACCTGCGGAGCCATGGCCCGTTGGTCAAGTGGTTAAGACACCGCCCTTTCACGGCGGTAACACGGGTTCGAATCCCGTACGGGTCATAAAAAAAGAGTCAGCAATTTGCTGACTCTTTTTTAGTATGTCTATATCTTCAACCTCTTTTTATTGTGCTGTCTTCCTGAAATAAATAAAGGAATTTAGGAAAAGCTATAGTATGTATTAAAAGGAGGAGATAGAATAATGACAAAGGTTCGAGAACTTATGAGTACAAATATTGTACAGTGTACACCACTAGATAATGTATATGAGGCTGCTGTAAAAATGAAGGATGAAGCAATTGGTATGATTCCAGTTGTTGAGAATGAACAAGTTATTGGTCTTGTGACGGACCGGGATTTAGTTGTTCGTGGAATTGCTGAAAAACATCCAGGATCTAATAAGATTACAGATGTAATGACGACAAATATCGTTTCAATTTCTCCTGATGATTCTATTGAGAGAGCTACAGAATTGATGGCACAGCATCAAATTAGAAGGCTGCCAGTAGTTGAAGGCGGTCAATTCGTTGGTATGTTAGCCTTGGGAGATTTAGCTATAAGAGAAGTAGCAGATGACCAAGCTGGTTTTGCTTTAAGTGAAATATCAGAGCATACAAAATAATTTATCCCGCTATTTGCGGGCGACAAGATTCTCACCTCACAACTTAGTGAAAGCGAAGGGAGCAGGTGGGAGTCTCGTTGCCTGGAACGCCCCACTGAGTATAGCTTCAATGTATACACAAAAAAACATATACATCATTTTAACTTTATATGGATAAAGGTGATGTGTTAACATGATAGAGCTGAAAGATTATATACTAGCTATGCATGATTAATATTTTTCGATAGTTTTTTAAAATTTGTGATTCATAATTTTTAATGAGATAAAAAGTGATATACTAATAGATATAAGCAATATGAGAGATTTTGAATATAACAATATTAATTTCTTTTGATGAGATAAGAAATTAATATTTCCTATGTAGATAAAAAGGGAAGGGGAATTATATGAGGGCTGTACAGGGCGATCCGAATTGGAATTTGGTTACAGATACATACGTAGAACCAAGGAATTTCGCTGAGTTATTTTCTTTGCTTGTACCGAATCATCCGAAAGGTGAAGGGAAAGAGCGAACTATTTTAGTATGGAAAGAAAAAGAATTTTATAAAGAAGAAAATTTAGCGGCTTTCATCGTATATGGAATGAATAAAGCGAAAGATTTACCGCAGTTTCATAAAGATGAAATTCCCACTTTAGTACGTATTCTTCGTTTATGCCAAGAGATTGGTTGGTATAAAGAAGCATATACATTTATGATTAATCAAGGGTTAGACGAATTTGTCCAAACTTCATTGGAATATGAGACATGGGATCTTTTGACGCAAGCGGTTGCTCTAAACTATTTAGTCATTAAATATCGTATTGGTGAATTGGATAATGGAGATGTAGGGATTTGGGAGAGAGTTAAATTTAGTGAGAAATGTATAATGCAGTGTAGACATTTATTATCTCATAAGGAAGTATTGGAGTTTACGTTTTTTTATATGTGTAAGCAAGCTAAGACTCTATCAAAAGAACAGCTAAATAGTGATATGATGGGTCTAGCAATATATTGTAATACTTTTGTGTATGATTTATATACAAATGATTTATTGCGCAAGTATCGTAAATGCACAGATTTCCTATCATATTATGGGCCTAGCCAAGCTGTTATAGCTTGTCAAAAAGCTGTACTGTCTCAAATTTCTGATCGATTAGATCCACTAAAGACAACGCACGTAGACGATTATTTGTATGTGATGAAAGAAATGATGGAACATATGACGATAGGGTTAATGGATCGATACAATCATTTTATTGGAAAGTTACTTTCTTATGTACCATTTTTCGAAATGATTCAAGTTCCGCAGCATGCATATTATTGTGAAGAATTACTGTATATTTGTAAGGGCATTGAATATAAAGAAGAAATACTACGCAATTATATATTTATACAATTACATGATTGTTTGCCATCATTCTTTAAACTATTTCTTAAAAATAAACGTTATGCAACGATTCATGATATTCTTTTCTATTGGTGTGATGATGAACAAAGAATGAGCTTAGAGAAAAAATATAATCTTAGTTTTATTTATGAAAAATATGCTTGTGGATAAAGAAGATTTTACATATCAAAAATTAATATAAATTAAAAAGGATCCCAACTTTTATGTGAGATCCTTTTTTGTTAGTAAAACAAGGAGAAAGTAATTAAGACAAGAAATAACATTCCATAAAGAAGAAATTGAGCAGTATAACTTCCTTGTATACCAAAAAAAGTATTCATTTTTTCATATAAATTCAATATATACTTCATTGGGTCATCTTTGAAAGATTGGTACACAGTGTCTCCTCTTTCTAAGCTTCTTGTTCGTGTTTTTGGTTATTAGGAGCATTAACGTATCTAGCTATGAATAATAAAACAGCCATAAAGAATACAGGAAATGCGGTAGATAAATAAAAACCATTACTAATTATATTTGTTATAAGAGCGCTCAAAAGAAAAATTGCATTATAAATATGGGCAATTTTTTGTTTCAGTTGAACTTGGAATGATTCCATCATAATTTCTAAAGCAACAAAAGCAATGATAATAGATAAAAATACAGTGTTCGTATTATAAATGATTAAACAACAGATTAAACCTAAAAAAGCCAGGTATTCAATAAAGAGAGGTATATTGCGTGGCATACAATTTACCTAACTAAATATGGCAGTGGGTTCACTGCATTTGTTTTTTCAAAATTCCATTCCCCATTATGTAATTCAAAATGGAGATGTTGTCCGTATGAATGTCCTGTATTTCCCATATGACCTAGTAATTGTCCGGTTTGTACTTGATCACCAGCTTGTACAGTACGATCTTTCATGTGAGCATAAACTGTTGTATATAATTTCTCATTTATTTGATGGGCGATGAACACGACATTGCCGTAGCTAGCCGAATAATAAGATTTCACAACTTTACCTGCAGCAGCAGCTTGAATAGAGACGTTGCCTTGTGCTGCAATATCTATACCATAATGCATTTGTTCCCAGCGCATATCAAATGTTGAGCTGATTTTCCCTTGGGTAGGGAATTTGAAAACTGCTGGAATTGATGAAGGTGAAGCGGTTGTTTTAGCTTGCGCTTGATTTTGCACTACATATTGTTTTGCCACATATCCGTATCCTGTGCCAAAACGAATTTTATACCAAGTTCCTACTGTTTCTACTACCTGTATTTGTGTACCATTTTGCAGAGAACCGATTGCTGCACTATTTGTGCTAGCAGAGCTACGCACATTTAATTTTGGTGTTGCAACAGTATAAGAAGGAGAACCTTGTACAGTTATACCTTTTACTAGAGGTGTGGATCCATTAGATACAAAGGTTTTTTGTACGTAACCAATTTGGCCGTTATGTAATATTTTGTACCAATCTCCTTGTTCACCTTGAATTGTAATGAATTGACCATTTGGCAATATATCTAGAATAGAAGACTCTGTATTAGGTTCAGAACGAACGTTTAATGCGTTTGCGTTTACGATATATTGATACTTTTGTTGAACATTTTTTTTGAATAGAATGGCATCTTTTTTCATATAGCCTGTTTTGTTGTTAACGGATACTTTATACCAATCTTGAGCTGTCTCAAGAATAGTAACTGGGCTATTAAATCGAATGTTATCAATTATTGCACTGTCTGCATGGCTATTTTGATGCAGTGCAACGTTGTCAATTTTTACATACCCCGTTTTTGCTTTAGATGATTGCTTAGCAGCAGCTGTTTGTATATCGGATTCTCCCATAGAAGGAAGTAACGAAGCAATTGCGATAGTAGTTGCTGTTAAAGCTGTAGCTTTCATATTCATGTAATAAAGACCTCCTCTAGTTGTATAGTTGTAATTTTATTATAGTATAAAGATACAATATATTGGTCTTATTCACATAAATGTAATATGAAATCAATATAAATAATGTTAGAAGAGAGATTCGTATATAAATATTGTATATATCATTTGTGGAGTTGTATTTATATTTGTTTAACATGTTGAGATTTAATGCGCAATTAAGAAAATTAAAATAGTTGATGATGACTTATGACAATGTTATACTGACAGTGATAATTTTATAGTTTGCTAGGAGAGCTGGTGTTGCCAGCTGAGAGGAGGGCCGTAAGCCTTTGATCCTTTTCATTACCTGATCTAGATTATGCTAGCGTAGGGAAGCAATTCGGACATTAACAATGAGTCCCCGTTTCTTTGCGTATAGAAACGGGGCTTTTTTATTTGAAAATTTCATATTAACACCACTAGGGGTGCTTTTCGTGCTGAGAGAGGAATAATCCTTAACCCTTACAGACCTGATCTAGGTAATACTAGCGAAGGGAAGTGGAACAACGAATAAAATATATTTTTATTTGCTGTGGCCACTTCTTATATAAAGAAGTGGCTTTTTTATTGGGATAAATAGATATATATAGGAAGGGGAATTATAAATGAAATTTTGTGAAAGATTATTTGAGACGGTGCAGCCTGTATGGGAGAAAAGTCATAATCATCCGTTTGTAGTAGGTATGGGGGATGGCACGTTAGAAAAAGATAAATTCCAGTATTATATTATTCAAGATTATTTATATTTGTTGGATTATGCAAAACTATATGCAATTGGTGTTGTAAAGGCAACGAGTCCACAAGTTATGGCGAAATTTGCAGAGCAAATAGATGGTATTTTAAATGGTGAAATGACGATTCATAAACAATATGCAAAAAGACTTGGTATTTCTGCTCAGGAGATGGAATCGGCAAAACCATCTGCTAAAAATTTAGCTTATACAAATTATATGATGTCTGTATCTCAAAATGGCACACTTGCAGAATTAATAGCAGCTTTACTTCCATGCATGTGGAGCTATTGGGAGATTGGAAAGCGTTTAAATGATATTCCTGGAGCAAGAGATCATGAGTTCTTTGGGGAGTGGATTCAAGGATATAGTTCTGAAGAATACGGTAATCTTTGTATTTGGTTAATAGATTTATTAAATGAAATGACAGTTGGGAAGTCAGAGAAAGAGCTAGATCGATTAGAGGAGATTTTCTTATATTCCAGCCGATTTGAATATTTATTCTGGGATATGGCTTATCGTAAGGAGATGTGGGGTTTTGAGGAGCAAGAACATACTACAGTTTCGTAATGTTTCCTTTCATTATGATGAAAAACCAATCATAGAGGGACTAAATGCCAATATACAAGAAAAAGAGTTTGTGAGCATTATTGGACCAAGTGGCTGTGGGAAAAGTACTTTATTTCGCCTTATTACAGGTTTAGAAGAGGCGAGCAGCGGACAAATAGAGCTTATGGAAACAAAGAGTCATCCTGTAGGGTATATGCCTCAAAAAGATATGCTTTTGCCATGGAGAACAGTTATTGAGAATGCTGCTTTACCGTTAGAGTGCCAGGGTGTGCAGAAGAAAGAAGCACAGGTAAAGGCAAAGGAACTGTTACATAAATTTGGTTTACAAGGGTACGAGAAAAAATATCCGAAAGATTTATCTGGTGGTATGAGACAGCGCGTATCTTTTATCCGAACTTTATTAACAGGCGGAGAGATATTATTGCTAGATGAACCGTTTAGCGCGTTGGATGCTTTAACGAAGGCATCTTTGCAGGAATGGTTGTTTGAACAATGGAAAGAGTGGGAAAAAACAATTTTATTTATTACACATGACGTTGAAGAAGCCCTTTTTCTTTCTAATCGTATTTTTGTTGTAGAGCAGCAGCCGATAGCTACTTTAACTGAGCGAATTGTGCCGCTTAATCGTAACAGAACAAGAAAAGATTTACATAAGCCTGAAGTGTTAGCGCTTAAAGATGAGCTTCTTAGTATGTTACAAAGGCAGGTACTTGTATGATGAATCGTTTGAAGGAGCTATTACCTGCCCTCACATTAAGTGGAATTTTACTTATTGCTTGGGAAGTAGGAGCAAGAATTGTAGATGAGATGTACATTTTGCCGTCACCTTCTGCAATTGTAATGAAGATATGGGCGCTGAAAGATATATTATTTACGGTTCATTTACCTGCAACGTTGTATGTCGTTTTAATAGGTGTTGTTATTTCTATCGTCTTGGGCGTAGGGCTAGCAATGTTAATGAACGCGAGTACGTGGATGGAAAGAGCATTTTATCCATTATTAGTTGCCTCGCAAACAATTCCGATAACAGCGCTTGCGCCGCTATTTGTCTTATGGTTCGGATATACCATTTGGAGTAAGGTTGTTGTCACAGTTTTAATTACATTTTTCCCAATTGCGGTCAATACGTATGATGGACTTCGTAGTACGAAAAGAGAATGGGAAGAGCTTTTAGTTACGTATGGTGCAACGAAAAAAGATGTTTTTCTAAAGCTAAAGTTGCCATCTGCTCTTCCTTACTTTTTCTCAGCGTTAAAAATTGCGGTACCACTTAGCGTTATTGGGGCAGCGATTGGAGAATGGCTCGGTGCGCAAGCTGGGCTTGGATATTTCAGTAAAAGAATGATGACGCAGTTAGACGGAGCGGGGGTATTTGCACCAATTGTATTGTTATCATTATTAGCTATTTTCTTCGTCATACTTGTTTCGATATTAGAAAGGAAATTCATTAGTTGGAGGAAACATTCATGAAATTATTAAAACGCATCTTTGTGTTTACATTATTAGTTGCAATGATTGCAGGATGTTCTAGTAATTCAGCATCAGATAAGAATAAAACAGAAAAGGAAATAACAGTAATGCTGGATTGGTATCCGAATGCGGTACATAGCTTTATTTATGCCGCAATTGAAAAAGGATACTTTAAAGAAGAAGGAGTAAAGGTGAATATTAAATTCCCCTCTAATCCGACTGATCCATTAACATTAGCAGCAGCTGGAAAAGTGACAGTTGGTTTGTATTATCAGCCAGATGTTGTGATTGCAAGAGCAAATGAAAACATTCCAGTGAAATCAATTGGAGCTGTCGTACGTTCGCCGTTAAATCATGTTGTATCGCTGAAATCAGCAGGTATTCAGTCACCTAAAGACTTAGAAGGAAAAACAGTTGGATATTCTGGAACACCTTTAAGTGAAATGTATTTAAAAACGATGGTAAAAGAAGATGGTGGTAATCCAGATACAGTGAAAGTAGTCGATGTTGGATTCGATTTAGTACCAGCATTAATTACGAAAAAAGTAGATGCTGTAACAGGGGCATACATTAACCATGAAGTTCCTGTTATGCGTCATGAAGGTCATGAACCAGCTTACTTTAATCCAGCTGACTACGGGGTGCCGAATTATCATGAGCTTGTATTTGTAACAGGTGATAAAACTTTGAAAAAGGATAAGGAAGCGTTGCAAGCCTTTTTACGTGGGGCGAAAAAAGGCTATGATTTCATGAAGAAAAATCCGGATGAAGCACTAAATATTTTATTGAATCATCAAGAAAAAGAAAACTTCCCACTTGTACCAGAAGTTGAAAAAGAAAGTATGAAAATTTTATTAGAGAAGATGGAAACGAAAGATGAGCCATTCTTATCAGATTCAAAAGAGTCATGGGAGCAGCAAAATAAATGGCTGAAAGAAAAAGGGATGACGAAAGAGGTTGTTCCAGCCGATGAACTATTCGAAAACAATTTAAAGTAGGCGAATGCATATGAAAAATGAGCTCCATGTAATCTCAAATGGTCAAATGCCATTCGAAGAGGTAGTGAATGTAGGGATACAAATTGAGAGTGAGATTGATTATTTGCATATTCGTGAGCGTGAGAAAAGTACGAAGGAATTGTATTACGGTGTGGAAAGCCTTTTGGAGAAAGGCTTTCCAGCATCCAAAATAGTGATAAATGATCGAATTGATATTGCTATTCTATTAAATATTCCACGTGTTCAGCTAGGATATCGAAGCGCAGATGTAAGGTCAGTGAAAGAAAAGTTTTCTTATTTGCATGTTGGTTATTCAGTACATTCTTTAGATGAAGCGATAGTGGCATTTAAAAATGGAGCGGATTCGCTCGTTTACGGTCATGTATTTCCAACGGCTTGTAAAAAGGGTGTGCCAGCAAGAGGATTAGAAGAAATTGCTCATATGGCAAGGTGTTTATCAATACCAATCACTGCAATTGGTGGAATCACTCCTGAAAATACAAGTGATGTTCTTGCAAATGGTGTAAGTGGCATTGCTGTTATGTCTGGGATTATAAGCAGTAGTAATCCGTACAGCAAGGCGAAATCTTATAAGGAATCAATAAGAAAGTGGGCGGAAAAGCATGTGTAAGAAGTATGATGTAGCGATTATTGGCGGAGGTGTAATTGGTAGTTCAGTTGCACACTTCCTAGCAGAAAGAGGATATAAAGTAGCGATTGTAGAGAAGCAAAGAATTGCATCTGAAGCTTCGAAAGCAGCTGCTGGTTTGCTCGGTGTTCAGGCAGAATGGGATGAATATGATCCGTTGTTTGAGCTTGCTAGAGAAAGCCGTGCTATATTTCCACAACTTGCAGAAGTTTTACGTGAAAAAACAGGCATCGATATTGGGTATGAAGAAAAGGGCATTTATCGCATTGCCCAAAATGAAGATGAGAAGGAAAGAATTCTTCATATTATGGATTGGCAACAGAAAACAGGCGAGGATTCCTACTTTCTAACAGGGAAGCATTTGCGGGAAAAAGAACCATTTCTTTCCGAGTCAATTATAGGGGCGGTATATTACCCAAAAGACGGTCATGTTATTGCACCAGAGCTTACGAAAGCATTCGCACATTCCGCGGCATTTTCTGGAGCTGATATATATGAACAGACAGAAGTGTTTGATATTCAAATTGAAAACAATACGGTGACTGGAATTGTTACAAGCGAAGGTGTAATCATATGTGAAAAAGTCGTTATCGCTGGAGGTTCATGGAGTACGAAATTACTACATTATTTCCATAGTGATTGGGGTACATATCCAGTTAAAGGAGAAGTTGTTGCAGTAAGAAGCAGGAAACCTCTCTTGAAAGCTCCTATTTTCCAAGAGCGGTTTTATATTACGCCAAAGCGCGGTGGCCGTTATGTAATTGGGGCAACGATGAATCCTCATACGTTTAATAAAGCTGTGCAGCCAGAAAGCATAACTTCTATATTAGAGCGTGCTTACACGATATTACCTGCTTTAAAAGAAGCTGAGTGGGAAAGTACGTGGGCTGGGTTAAGACCGCAGTCTAATCATGGAGCTCCTTATATGGGAGAGCATGAAGAAATAAAAGGTTTATATGCTTGTACTGGGCATTATCGAAACGGTATTTTATTAAGTCCTGTTTCCGGTCAGTATATGGCTGATTTAATAGAAGGAAAGCGAGAAAATCATTTGCTAGGTTCATTGCTTTCTAAATCGGTTTAGAAAGGGGATGGAAGTTTGAATTTAAAAATTAATGGTAAGCAAATTGAAATACCAGCGAGTGTAAAAACAGTAGCTGAGCTACTTACACATTTAGAATTAGATAAAAGAATCGTTGTAGTAGAGCGTAATAAAGATATTTTACAAAAAGATGATCATAAGGATACATCTGTTTTTGATGGAGACCAAATTGAGATTGTAACTTTCGTAGGAGGCGGTTGATTATGTTAAACATTGGACCATTTTCATTTCATTCTAGACTTTTATTAGGAACAGGGAAATTCTCTGATTTTGATGTGCAGCAAAAGGCAATTGACGTTTCTGAAGCTGAAATTTTAACATTCGCAGTACGTCGTATGGATATATTTGATGCGAAGCAACCTAATTTATTAGAGAAACTTGATGTGAAAAAATATACGTTACTACCAAATACAGCGGGAGCAAAAAATGCTGAAGAAGCTGTTCGGATTGCAAAATTAGCAAAAGCTTCTGGGCTTTGTGACATGGTAAAAGTAGAAGTTATTGGTGATGATAAAACGTTATTACCGGATCCAGTAGAAACATTGAAAGCATCTGAAATGTTACTGGAAGAAGGGTTTATCGTTCTTCCATATACATCTGATGATGTTGTATTAGCACGTAAATTACAAGAACTTGGCGTACACGCGATTATGCCGGGAGCATCACCAATTGGATCAGGACTTGGTATTGTAAATCCATTAAATTTAAGTTTCATTATTGAACAAGCGACAGTACCAGTTATCGTTGACGCTGGTATTGGTAGCCCAGCTGATGCGGCATTTGCAATGGAATTAGGAGCAGATGGTGTGTTATTAAATACGGCTGTATCAGGTGCGAAAGATCCTATTAAAATGGCACAGGCAATGAAGTTAGGTATTGATGCAGGCCGTTTAGGGTTTGAAGCAGGTCGTATTGCACGCAAACGTTGTGCAACAGCAAGTAGCCCTTTAGAAGGAATGAGCGTAGTTGAATAATCGATATTCTCGCCAAGAACTATTTTCTCCAATTGGGGAAGAAGGGCAACAAAAGATAAGCGAAAAGCACGTCCTCATTATCGGTGCAGGCGCACTAGGTAGTGCAAATGCAGAAATGTTTGTAAGAGCTGGTGTTGGTAAGGTAACAATTGTTGACCGCGATTATGTAGATTGGAGTAATTTACAAAGGCAGCAATTGTATGCAGAGTGTGATGTAGAGAATAATCTTCCGAAGGCTGTAGCAGCAAAAAAACGTCTAGAAGAGATAAATAGTGAAGTAAGAGTAGAAGCTCTCGTTCAAGATGTAACAGCTGAGGAATTAGAAGAACTTATTACAAACGTTAATGTAATTATTGATGCGACTGATAATTTTGAAACACGTTTTATTGTGAATGATATATCGCAAAAGTATTCTATTCCGTGGATTTACGGAGCGTGTGTAGGGAGTTATGGTCTTTCTTACACAATCCTTCCTGGTAAAACGCCATGTTTATCTTGTTTATTACAATCGATTCCGCTTGGCGGAGCGACATGTGATACAGCGGGGATTATATCACCTGCTGTATCTCTCGTCGTTTCTCATCAAGTAACGGAAACCCTTAAATTGTTAGTAGAAGATTATGAATCGCTGCGGGATGGACTTGCGTCATTTGATGTATGGAAGAATGAGTATTCATGTATGAATGTGCAAAAGCTTCGTAAGCATAATTGCCCGTCGTGCGGTGAGAATGCGTTATATCCGTATTTAAATAAGGAAAATACATCGAAAACAGCAGTTTTATGCGGGAGAAATACAGTTCAAATTAGACCGCCGTATAAAGAGGAAATCGATTTTGAGCAATATAAAACACTACTGAATGATCGTGTGAATGAGTTGAATGTGAATCCATATTTATTATCATTTTCTGTTGAAGAAAAGAGATTAGTTGCCTTCAAAGATGGCCGTGTACTTGTACATGGAACGAAAGATATAAGTGAAGCAAAAACGATTTATCATCGCTATTTTGGATAGAAAAGGATGAGTGAGATGGAAGTAAATAAAGCTTTAACGATTGCTGGCTCTGATAGCGGAGGCGGTGCTGGAATTCAAGCAGATTTAAAAACATTCCAAGAGCTTGGTGTGTATGGAATGACAGCTATTACGGCAATTACTGCTCAAAATACACTTGGCGTTCAAGGGGTATATCCTGTTCCGTTAGAAGGCATTACGGAACAATTGGATTCAATCGGTACGGATTTAACACCGGATGCTGTGAAACTAGGAATGTTATTTAGTAGTGAAATTATTCAAATTGTTGCAGAACATATTAAAAAATTTGGTTGGAATAATATTGTGCTAGATCCTGTTATGATTGCAAAGGGTGGAGCATCATTATTACAGCAAGAAGCAGTACAGGCATTAAAAGAATATTTATTACCACTTGCAACTGTTGTAACACCGAATGTTCCTGAAGCAGAAGTGTTAACTGGGATGGAGATTCAAAATATAGAAGATAGTAAAGAAGCTGCGAAAGTATTGCATGAATTAGGAGCTAAATATGTTCTTATGAAGGGCGGACATGCAGAATACCAAGGTAATGAAGTAATCGATTTACTCTTTGATGGTGAGCAGTTTATCGAATTTAGAAGTGAACGAATTCCTTCGAAGCAAACGCACGGGAGCGGGTGTACATTCGCGTCTGCAGTTACGGCAGGGCTTGCAAAAGGATACTCAATTGAAGAGGCAGTTCAAGAAGCAAAACGATTTATTAGTATAGCGATTGAAGAGCCATTGAATATTGGAAGTGGTCATGGACCAACGAATCATTTTGCTTATAAGTTGAATAAAACAAGAGCATAGAAATAGAAAAGCTAGTTTTATAACTGGCTTTTTTTCTGTTTACTTTTTCCAAATACAGGAGTAATATATCAGCCAGAATACATTTTTTGTAATACGCTGAGTCCAGATTTATGGAGCGGAGGAACCAATTTGTGCGTCGTCACTAGGGGTGAATCTTTCAATTTTGAAAGTAGGGCTACTCTCAAAGCCCGAATCCGACAGCTAACTTCGTAAGCGTCTTGAGAGAGGACGGTGCCATGATGGATACATCACTTCATCGGTCTGATTAGTATAGGAGAATATCAATCTATGTTTAGATTCTTTTATGCTAAGGAGGATGAGGTATATGGAATTAACGCTTATTTGTGTTGGAGAAGAAAATAAAGTAAAGAGTTTAAGAGAGCTAGTAGCATTTCAGCATGAGTTAATTATTTTTACAGCAAATGAAGAGATAGCAGCTGAAGTTAGAAACTATGGATTTGATTCGACTTATAGCTGTAATAAGGAGCAGGATTTTACTAGTATTTGCGAGTGTATTAAGAAGGTGATTTTGCTCGGAGATGAGCTTTCAATAGTTAGTTTCTTCACAGAACGTATTCGTTTTTCTTTTCAAGCGCCTATTACTGTTGTCACAAGGAATAAACGATATCCGGCCAGGCTCTATGAAACAATTGGAGCTAAATTTGTCGTGTTTACAAACTGTGATAACATTTCGTTTTTATTTTTTGAATAGGGCGGGAGGAAGCGAAGATGAAAGTATTACTACTTGGAGATATAGCGAATCGTTGGGCGGTATCGGTAGAGCGAGTTCAAGAATTGGTAGTGCTCGATCCGATTTTTCCGAGGCCATATATAATATTGCCATCGAAAGATGCTTTATATTTAAAAACAGATATTATCGAATATGAGCAGCTACATGCAGAATTGTCACAAGTTTATATTCGCGGGAGAAATTTACGTGCATTTTTACGAGGAGATTAAGCATTGAATAAAAGAGCGAATGCTGAGTGCAACAAGCTATGCACTTTATGTAATTCGCTCTTTTTATTTCATATTTAAAAGATCATTTCTATGAAAAAGAAAGAAAAGACAAGAAAATAGATGAAAGAACATTAATAATGTGTAATGTAAGCGTTTAAATAATAAAATATTTTCTTATTTAAAGTAATTTGCCTCTTTACAAGTTAAATATAGAGGAGTATATTTACTCTCATAAATCATTCATAAAATTTCCAAAAAAAACCTAAAATCGCTGAGTTCCAGAAATGGAGCGGGGGAACCAATTTTGTGCATCGTCACTTGGGGTGAATCTTTCAGTTTTGAAAGTAGGGCTACTCTTTAGGCCCGAATCCGACAGCTAACCTCGTAAGCGTTTAGAGAGGAGGTTTACTTTGTGTTGTTCACTTTGAACACTAAGTAGAGCTTAGTGTTCTTTTTTTGATAAATAAATGGCAAATTTTAACAGAAAGGTGAGGGGTAGTTATGTTAGATGTTGTAATGGTCGGGATATTTGTTGTATTAGTTGCATCGATGGCAAGTCTTGCAAGTTGGTCAGATAAAGTTGTGAAAGAAGGGAAGCAATCATGATGATTGCCTTATCGGTTATTGTTGCAGCGATTACGGTGTACTTAGTGTACGCATTATTAAATCCAGAAAAGTTTTAATTAGGGGGAATCATTCATTATGATTTGGGTTGCAGTTGTTATTACAATGCTCTTGTTTATTTTAGTAGCAAAGCCAATGGGGATTTATTTAGAGAAAGCCTTTCAAGGTAGCAAGACGCTAGATAAAGTATTCGGGCCTTTTGAAAAACTTATATTTAAAATTACAGGGGTGAAACAATACAATCAAACGTGGAAGCAATACGCATTATCACTAGTATTGTTAAATGGATTTATGATTGTCGTTGTATATTTCATTTTCAGATTACAAGGTGTGTTGCCGCTAAATCCAGCGCATATTGCAGGGATGGAGCCTACGCTCGCTTTTAATACAGCAATTAGTTTTATGGCCGATACAAACTTACAGCATTATAGCGGTGAAAATGGTTTGTCTTATTTATCACAATTAATCGCCATTACGTTTTTAATGTTTGCAGCACCAGCAACGACTTTAGCGATTGTTATGGCATTTATAAGAGGGCTTGCTGGAAAAGAACTTGGGAACTTCTTCGTTGATTTTACGAGAGCTTTAACGAGAGTTTTTCTTCCAATTGCATTTGTTGCGGCGTTAGTCTTTGTCGCACTTGGTGTACCACAAACGTTAGACGGGGCAGTTACAGCACATACGATTGAAGGTGCAAAGCAAAGTATATTACGTGGACCAGTTGCATCATTCGTTTCAATTAAGGAGCTTGGGAATAATGGTGGTGGTTTCTTCGGAGCAAACTCAGCGCATCCATTTGAAAATCCAGGTCAAATCAGTAATATTTTACAAATGATGCTTATGATGTTACTGCCAACAGCACTGCCATTTACGTACGGACGAATGGTAGGAAATAAAAAGCAAGGACGTATCCTTTTCGTGTCACTGTTCATGGTCTTTTTACTAGGATTTATAACGATTACGACATCCGAATTACATGGGAATCCAGTGTTGAACCAAATGGGTATTGAACATGTGCAAGGAAGTACAGAAGGAAAAGAAGTACGATTTGGAACTGTATTTTCTTCACTTTATGCGACAGTAACGACAGCTGCTGAAACAGGGGCGGTTGATACGATGCATGATACGTTAACACCAATTGGTGGTTTAGTTCCACTCGTAAATATGATGTTGAATACAGTATATGGCGGCGTTGGAGCAGGCTTTATCAATATTATCATGTATGCAATCATTGCAGTCTTTATATCTGGATTAATGGTCGGACGGACACCAGAGTTTTTAGGTAAAAAGATTGAAGGTAAGGAAATGAAATTAATTGCAGTAACGATATTATTTCATCCATTGCTCATTTTAGGATTTTCAGCATTAGCTCTTTCAACAAGCTTAGGAACGGATGCCATTTCTCATTCAGGTTTCCATGGTTTAACGCAAGTTGTATATGAGTATACATCGTCAGCTGCGAATAACGGATCTGGATTTGAAGGTTTAGGGGATAATACACCGTTTTGGAATATTACGACTGGTTTAGTTATGTTTTTAGGACGCTATTTCAGCTTAATTACGATGCTAGCTGTTTCTGCTTCACTGAAGGAGAAAACGGTCGTACCAGAAACAGTCGGAACATTCCGTACGGATAATAGTTTATTTGGTGGTATCTTCATCGGAACGATTGTAATCGTCGGTGCGTTAACATTCTTCCCGATGTTAGTATTAGGCCCAATTGCAGAATTTCTTACATTGAAGTAATGGAGGGTAAATGATGAAGCCGGTAGTAGTAAAAGAAAAACAAGTGAACGAGTCACAAATACATGTTATAGAAGATGAGGTTAGACAAGCGAAAACGCTGGATCGTGATATCGTGACGCATGCGATGAAACAATCCTTTGCGAAATTGAATCCGAAAGTAATGATAAAGAATCCTATTATGTTCATTGTAGAAATTGGATTTATAATTACGTTACTTTTATCCTTTCTTCCAAGTAGTTCGAGTAGCGTACCAGGGTGGTTTAATATAACAGTTTCTCTCATTCTATTATTTACAGTTTTATTTGCTAACTTTGCAGAAGCGTTAGCAGAAGGGCGTGGTAAAGCGCAAGCCGATTCTTTAAAACAATCGAAGAAAGATGTGTTTGCAAATGTTGTAAAAGAAAATGGAGACATCGTTCAAGTTTCAGCAACTGAGCTGAGAAAAGGTGACGTTGTTATTGTAAAACAAGGAGAAATGATTCCAAATGATGGTGAAGTAATTAAAGGATTAGCGTCTGTAGATGAATCTGCAATTACAGGGGAGTCAGCTCCTGTTATAAAAGAAGCAGGTGGCGATTTTTGTTCAGTAACAGGCGGAACGATGGTCGTAAGTGATGAGATTACAATTGCAATTACAAGTAATCCTGGTGAATCATTTATTGATAAAATGATTTCTTTAGTAGAAGGAGCTGCTCGTCAAAAAACGCCGAATGAAATTGCTTTAAATACAGTATTAACGAGTTTAACTCTAATTTTCTTAATCGTTGTTGTGACGTTGCCGATCTTTACAAATTATTTAGGATTTCAAATTGATACAGCTGTACTTGTGGCATTGTTAGTTTGTTTAATTCCAACGACAATTGGTGGATTATTATCAGCGATTGGTATTGCCGGGATGGACCGCGTGACAAAGTTTAATGTATTAGCAATGTCAGGGAAAGCAGTAGAAGCTGCGGGCGATATTAATACAATCATTTTAGATAAAACAGGTACGATTACTTTCGGGAACCGGATGGCACATACACTACTCCCTGTAGGAAATGAAACGATTGAGCAGGTAGGGAAATGGGCTGCGATTAGTTCTGTTTTAGACGAAACGCCAGAAGGTCGATCTGTTATAGAGTATGTGCAAGCAAAATCAATATCATATAATAGAGAACTTGCAGAACAAGGTGAATTTGTTCCGTTTAAAGCAGAAACGAGAATGAGCGGTGTTGATTTACAGGATGGAACGAAAGTGAGAAAAGGTGCTGTTGGTGCCGTTATTGAATGGGTTCAATCACAAGGCGGAACGATTCCAAAAGATGTGAATCAAAAAGCAGATTTAATTTCAAAAGAGGGTGGAACACCACTTGTAGTTGCAGTAGATGATCGTATTTACGGTTTAATTTATTTAAAGGATACAGTAAAACCTGGTATGCGTGAACGTTTTGAACAATTGCGCCAAATGGGGATTAAAACGGTTATGTGTACAGGTGATAACCCATTAACAGCAGCAACAATTGCAAAAGAAGCAGGGGTAGATGAATTCGTTGCCGAGTGTAAACCAGAAGATAAAATTGCGGTTATTAAAGCAGAACAAGATAAAGGGAAACTTGTAGCAATGACAGGTGATGGTACAAATGATGCTCCGGCATTAGCGCAAGCCGACGTTGGATTAGCGATGAATAGTGGTACAACAGCTGCGAAAGAAGCAGCAAATATGATTGATCTAGATTCGAATCCAACTAAAATTATTGAGGTTGTAGGAATCGGTAAGCAATTGTTAATGACACGTGGTGCGCTAACGACGTTTAGTATTGCGAATGATATTGCGAAATATTTCGCGATTATTCCAGCGATGTTTACACTTGCGATTCCGCAAATGGAAGCATTAAATATTATGAAATTAACATCACCGCTTTCAGCAATCTTATCAGCATTAATATTTAATGCAGTTATTATTCCGTTACTAATTCCGTTAGCGATGAAAGGTATTGCATATAAACCGATGAGTTCTAATGCACTGCTTAGCCGAAACTTACTCATTTACGGGCTTGGCGGAGTTATCGTTCCATTCATTGGAATTAAAGTAATTGATATGATTGTCGGCTTGTTCATATAAGGAAGAGGGGAAGAAAGATGGCGAAAAAACAAAGTATACTTTCACCAATTATTCGTATTACTTTTACATTCTTAGTCTTGTGTGGACTTGTATACCCGCTAATTGTAACTGGTATTGCGCAAGCGGTAATGAAGGATAATGCGGATGGAAGTCTTATATATAATGATAAGAATGAAGTAGTTGGTTCAAAATTAATCGGTCAAAATTTCACAGATCCACGTTATTTTCATGGGCGTGTCTCTAGTATAGAATATAAAGCAGAAGCATCAGGATCTAATAACTATGCACCGTCTGATCAAGATTTAGCGAAACGAGTAGAGAAAAGTATTGCAGATTGGAAGGTACAAAATCCAAGTGTGCCAGTTACAGAAGTACCGATTGATTTAGTAACAAATTCAGGTTCAGGACTTGATCCGGATATTAGTCCACGGGCAGCTTACGTACAGGTGGATCGTATCTCGAAATTAACAAATATTCCGAAAGAAAAGCTTGATCAGCTTATTAAAAATCAAACAGAAGGCGCTGCACTCGGTTTATTTGGAGAGGACCGTGTAAACGTCTTAAAGTTAAATTTAGAATTACAGAAACTAATAAAATAGTAACAGTGCTACCTCAATCTAATGGATTGAGGTAGCGTTGTTTCAAAAGAAAGGTTGTGCGTGTCTTGTATGCAGATGACTATAAACCAACGTTTCAAAGGCGAACACCGGAAGAGTATTTAGAATACATTCGTCAGCAAAATCGCGGAAAGTTAAAGCTATACGTAGGGGCTGCTCCAGGAGTAGGGAAAAGTTATAAAATGCTCTTTGATGCTAGAGAAATGCAAAAAGATGGTATTGATATTGTAATTGGTTTAATTGAAACACATGGAAGAAAAGAGACGGAAGAAGCAATTGCTGATTTAGAAAAAGTTCCTTTAAAAGAAATAGATTATAAAGGGAAAGTGTTTTATGAACTGGATGTAGAAGGAATTATAAAGCGAGCACCACAAATTGTTGTTGTTGATGAACTCGCGCATAGTAATATTCCTGGTTCTAAACATAAAAAACGGTACATGGATGTTCAAGAATTGCTAGAGGCTGGTATATCAGTATTATCAGCGTTTAATATTCAACATTTAGAAAGCGTTCATGACATTGTAGCTCAAATTACGAATGTCAAAGTACGAGAACGTATTCCGGATTTTATTTTGCAAAAAGCAAGTGAAATTCAACTCGTTGATGCAACACCTGAAGTATTAAGGAAGAGATTAATAGATGGAAAGATATATAAGGAAGAAAAAATTCAGCAAAGCTTACAAAACTTCTTTACGCTTAATAATCTAGGGGCACTAAGGGAATTATCGCTTCGTGAAGTTGCAGATGATATGGATGAAAAAATTAGTCAAACAGTTATAGAGCCGATTGGCGTGAAAGAAAAAATTCTCGTTTGTGTACAATACAGTTCAACAGCAGAGAAATTAATAAGAAGAGGATGGCGCATGGCTGATCGGTTAAACGCTGAATTGTATGTCTTAAATGTAGAAAGGGAAAATATAGATTCTATTTCAGCAGGGAAAAAGCAAACAATTGAAGAGTGGAAATCCTTGACGAATCAATTTGATGCGAGCTTTGTATTAGAAGAAGCGAAAGGGAGAAAGCCAGCTGATGTTATTATTGAAGTCGCGAACAGACTACAAGTAACGCAAATTTTACTCGGGCAATCAGCAAGAACACGGTGGGAAGAAATAAGAAAAGGTTCTATTGTAAATGAAATTATGAGACAAACGAAGCATATTGATATCCATATCGTTGCTGATCAAAGAGCTTAAAATAGAGACATCCTTTCGGGAAGTCTCTATTTTGCTTTTTACTTATTTTCTTTTTTGTAGAGTATGGGGATTTTATTCCCGTGAGAGAAAGACATTCACTTAGAAGTAGACCTAGGTTAAGAGAATGAAAATAATATAAACGAAGCCCCTCAACGTGGATGTATATTTATCTATCTTGGCGAAATATCTATTCCATATTTTTCTTATAATTGAGTTTTAATAAACTTTTAAAATCTAACTCAGCAATTAATACACTTAATAATATGAGAGTTGCACCTAAGTAGCCTTTAAGTGTGAGTGTTTCACCCGTGAAAAAGAAGGCAAAACCTGCGGAAAAAACAGGTTCTAATGAAAAAATAAGACCTGTATGTGTGGGAGTGGTGTATTGCTGGGCAATAACTTGAACAATGAATGCGACTGCTGTGCAAAATATACTTAAGGCTAAGGTGATTAGCCATGAGTCAATAGTGCTTGGAAGTTTTGGGGTTTCTATAATGAATGAAAAAATAAGACTAAATAGGCCAACAAAGCCGAGTTGTATTACCCCAAGAGCAATTGAATTCACATGTTTCGTTACTGTGCCCGTAATGATGACGTGAATCGCATAAAATAAAGCAGACAATATGCAAAATATATCGCCGTTACCGATCTTAAATTCACTATTTAATGTTAATAATCCGATTCCTATTATCGTTAAAACAATTCCTAATATAACTTTCTTTTCAGGAATGTGCTTTAAAAATATAGATGATAATATTGGAATGAAAATGACAGTGAGACTTAGTAAGAAACCTGCATTAGAAACACTTGTATACTTTGTACCGAAAGTCGCAAAGATATAAACTATAAATAAAACAGAAGCTAATATAAAAGCATATTTTACAGTTTTAAAATCAATTTTGAATAAGTGTTTGTAAAATATTAAACTTGATAAAAGAAAGGCAATAATAAATCGTAATGCGATTAAATTATATTCTTCTATGTCATCAAGGCCAACCTTTGTAAGTAGGATGGATGCACCCCAAAAAAATGTAACCAGTAGTAGCATTAACTCAGCTTTTAATTGTAATTTCATCCCTATTCCCTCGTTATCTATAATTTGTAATTTCATCCCCCATCATCTTATTATATATTTTAATTTCAATTCTGAATATTTAAAATTAAAAAAATCTAGGATTATTTATAATAATTCATTTAAAGAAGTCGTAGGTATATTTTGTTAGCCTGATAGTGATGTGGTGCTATCGTTAGGAAGAAGAAATTCTTTTTCTCAAGCCTTTTGAATATTGTTTCTGAAAGAACTCATATATAATAGAAAAAGATACTTAACATAGTGAATAATTAAAGAGTCAATATATAGAAAGAGGAGAGAGTAACATGCTTGAAAATACGGGGTTAGTATTAGAAGGCGGCGGTATGCGCGGAGTATATACTGGTGGGATACTAGAATACTTTATGGAACAAGATTTATATTTTCCATATGTAATCGGTGTATCAGCTGGTGCTTGCCATGCAGCGTCGTATCTTTCCAGACAAAGAAATAGAAATAAAACAGTAAATATTGATTATGCATCACATCCACAGTATTTATCGTATAAAAACTTATGGAAAAAGCGTCAATTATTTGATATGGATTTCATTTTTCATGAAATTCCAGAAAAGCATGTACCGTTTGATTTTGAAACATACTTTAATAGTCCAGAGCGTTTCCTTGTAGGAACAACAGATTGTGAAACTGGACAACCTGTTTATTTTGAAAAAGAGGGAACGAATGATGATGCGTTAAATTTATTGCAAGCGTCTAGTTCATTGCCATTTATTGCACCGGTAGTAGACTACAGAGGTAAGCAATTATTAGATGGCGGGATTTCTGATCCGATTCCAGTTCGTAAAGCACAGGAAGATGGATTTAAAAAATCAGTCGTTATTTTGACGAGAAATCATGGTTACGCGAAGAAAAAATCAAAGTTTGGCTGGGTTGCAGCAAAGGCTTATAAAAAATATCCCAATCTTGTAAATACGATGTTAACTCGTTATGAAGTATATAATGAAACACTTCACTACATTGAAAGAGAAGAACAAGCGGGTAATTTATTTGTTATTCGTCCAGAAGTGCCGCTTCAAGTAGACCGTATGGAAAAAGATATAGCAAAACTACAAAATCTATATGAGCAAGGCTATGAAGATGCGAAGAGACAATTTGCAGATTTACAGGCGTTTTTGCAAAAATAATAATTAGGCTGTGGAGAAGGGGTTCTCTGCAGTCTTTTTTGTATTACTTTGGTGCTTATACGTTACTTTTTTTATGTATAAATGTTTAAGTGTTTAAAGAGTTTGTAAAACATATGGGTTTCTTATTGAGGAGAATTTGCTTGAAGGATATGGTATAATATGGATAAAAGTACGTGAAGGAATGATACATATGGAAAATGTATATAAAGGACTTAGACATACTGGATTTACTGCAATGCTTATTTTTGGCGGCGTATTTTTACTTCGCTGGCTTATTCATGACGAAATGCTATTAGATCAGCTTATTGGGTTTAGTGTAGGGATCGTGATGGTTATTTCATCAGTTTTCATTCAAAAGTATAGTAAAGAATTACAGGTAGATGAGAAGTATTAACAAATTGTAAGCTCCCTGTATATTTGGAGGGGGCTTTTTATAGTTAAAAGGTTTGAATAGAGAGGAGGCGTTTGGATGATTTTCTTATTTGCGGTGTATTTTGTTTTTATTATGACGTTGTTAGTTACATTTCTTCTTTCTAAAAAAGCATATAAGAAGCCTCCTGTTAAATATATACCAACGTTAATTTTGTTTATTTTGGCTTTTATTTCTTCTATTATGTTTGTAATTAATAACGGAATGGGAGAGCTGATGATAGCAGTCTTCTTAGGACTTGTAGCAGTAGCGAACCTTCTCTTACTACTTGCGTTAAAAGTAGTTCGTACGATTGTTGCAAAAGGAAAGTAGCGCATCGGAATTCGATGCACTACTTTTTTATTTAACCTTCTTTTTAATAAATGAAAAGGCTAAAGCTGTAATTAAAATACTGCCTTTAATGATATCTTGTGCATAATAAGGAACGTTCATCATTGTGAGTCCATTTAATATGATGCCAATTAGTATGGAGCCGAGAAATGTTCCGATGACATTTGGTTTCTTGGCACCGAACATTGCATAACCGATGTAGGCAGCTGCGACTGCATCCATTAATAATGGGGCACCAGCTGAAACTTGTCCTGTTCCAACGCGACTACATAGAATAATGCCACCAATAGAGGCTAGTAAACCGCTAATCATATAAGCATATACACGGTAACGATCGGTAGGAATACCCGCTAATCTAGCAGCTTCTCGATTCCCACCTGTCATATAAAAGAAACGACCGTATGTTGTTTTTTCTAAAAAAAGATGTGCAATGAAAACAACGATAAGCATGATAATGACAGGGACTGGAATCCCTAAAACGGAGCCTTGACCGATATATAAAAAGGATGGAATAAAATGTCCTGTGGCCCCAGACATTCCTTCATAAATAGAAGATCCTTTTGAGAATGTTAAGTGTAGTCCATTCACGATATACATGATACTTAATGTAGCTAGCAAATCTGGTAGTTTAATTCGGATAACGAGTAGTGCATTTAATAATCCAACTAATAGACCACAAAGAATAGGAATAAGAAGTGTGACTAATAGTTCTTGTCGATATAAAACGAGACAGGAGGCGGCCGCAATTGTTGCTAAACTAGCGGTAGAGCCGACTGATAAATCAAATCCATCTACAATTAATGTAAAGGTAACAC
This sequence comes from Bacillus sp. LK2, assembly GCF_001043575.1. NCBI lineage: Bacteria > Bacillati > Bacillota > Bacilli > Caryophanales > Bacillaceae > Bacillus > Bacillus sp. LK2. The sequence continues at coordinate 147,341 of NZ_LDUK01000019.1, read as the reverse complement.
CGATTGCAAGTAACGTTACAATAGAAATGGAACGTAAAATATCACTAATATTGTTGTAGGTTAAAAAAGAATCGTTGACGATAGAGAAAAAAATTGTAACGCCTATAATGATAGCGATTGTGCTAAATTGATAAAAAAGATGGGTAGGTAAATATAATTTCTTAGTTTTAGTTTTATGAACGAGATTCAATGGAATAGCTCCCTTCAGATAAATGTAAAAGCTGTTCAGGAGATAGGTCATTCGGCAAGTACTCGCCTACAAATTCGCCGTTTGCTAGTATAAGAATACGATCGGCGATATGTAGCGCTTCATCTTGTTCTCCTGTGAAATAAATTACGGAATTTCCGTCTTCTGTAGTGTTGCGAATGAATTGAAAAATGTCTTGTTTCGCAGCGACGTCTACACCTTTAGTTGGCTCGTCCAAAAGAAATAGATTAGGTTTGAATCCATCCCACTTTGCAATCGAGACTTTTTGTTGGTTTCCTCCGCTAAGTGAATGAATAAATGCTTTTGGATCATTTGGTGAGATGCTGAAAGTAGTAATTGCCGCAGTAGCATTATGTAATTCGGGTTGTTTTCGTCTCCAACCAGATTGGTGTAAATTTGTGTGACTTATAATATCTTCCGAAAGAAATAAGCCCTGTTTTCTTCTTTCTTCTGGTACAAGTGCGATTTTCGCTTTAATTGCATCTCGCGGTGTTTTAATCGTTATATTTTGGCCGTTTATTTTTGCACGATAAGTATGGCGAGCACCAAATAAAGTTTCAGCAAGCGTTGTTTTTCCGCTTCCAATTAATCCGTATATCACAACAGTTTCTCCTTTTCGTACTGTAAGAGAAAGGGGAGAATGGTCTTTGTGTAATTGAAGCTCTTGTACTTTTAATATTTCTTCACTCCCGAATTTTGGGGCTGTATTAATAGGAAGTAAGAGTTGTTTTCCAGTCATTGCTTCAACAATTTGTTGATCTGTAATCTTTGTAATAGCTTCAGATAGTGTAACCTTACCGTTATGTAATACAGTTACCTCATCCGCAAATTTTCGAATCTCGGATAAACGATGAGAAATCAAGATGATACCAATACCTTTTGATGTTAAATCTTTTAAGAGATTCCCAAATGTTTCCACTTCTTTTGGCCCAAGAGAAGAAGTTGGCTCATCTAATAAAAGATAATTTGTATTGTTAGATAGGGCTCTTGCGATGAGAAGTAATTGTTTTTCATGTAATGAGCAGTTTGAAACATCTTCCGAAACATTTAAATCTACCTGTACAGCTTGCAAATATTGTTTCGCGAGTGCTACTAATTTTGATTTTGAAAATAGTACTTTATTTTGCATTGTTAAATGATCGATTAGTACATTTTCTAATACAGATAATCCAGGAATAAGTCCGTGATCCACTTCTTGTGTTACGAAAGAAATACCGTGCTTTTTCGCATCTCGTGGCGAAGTAAAGGAAATAGGCTGATTATCAATTTTTATGTCCCCAGCAACTGGCTGAATTTCACCAGTTGCTATTTTTAGTAAAGTACTTTTTCCCGCACCGTTCATTCCTAGTAAAGCGTGAACTTTTCCTTTTTGTATGTTAATAGAAACATCTTCTAGTACAGGGGTAGCGATGTGATAAGAATGTGTAATGTTTTGAAGAGAGAATGTCATCATTTTTTCTCCTTCTCTAATTTTTTCATCCAAGGGGAATATGCATCTTTCGAGTCTCCCCAACCGTTTATATGTTTTGATAATTGATCCATTGTTATATTTTCTTTTGGTAAACTATCTTTCTTTACTAAATAAGGTTCTAGTGAGTAAATATCCGGCGTTTGTTCACCAGCGATTTTTTTGTATAAGAAGCGCACTTGAACTTTACCGACTTCAGCCGGATCAGTTGCAGCCGTAGCAGTCCAAGGTGAATTTTCTTTTTGCATGAGTTGTAAATCTTCATTACTTAAGTCAATGCCGTATACTTTTATATCTGTACGATCAGCTTGTTCGAGTGCTTTGACGGCCCCTTTAGCAAACTCATCCCACGAAGCGAAAATAGCTTGTAAATCCCCTTTTTTCGGATATTTCTTTAGTAAAGCTTCTACTTGTGTTTGTGTATCAAGTGGTGTGTTATTACTAGCAGTACCAAAGCGTGCAACTTCTTTTATATTTGGATAACGTTTATAAAAAGCATCGATGATAACATTGCGACGTTCCATTGGAGCAAATCCGCCAACCCATACGACGGCGATATTTCCTTGTCCATTCAAATCTTCCGCTAACGTTTTTAATGATTTCCATGCGAGACTATAGTCATCTTGATCAATAATCGTTACGCCTGGTAAGCGTAGGTCGTTATCAAATGCTACTACAGGAATGTTCGCTTGTAATGCTTTTTCTACTCCGGGTTTTAGTGCTTCAGAGCGACCGTGATCAATTAAAATACCATCAACTTTTGAATTAATAGCAGTATCTAGATTTGCTGCCATTTTTGCTAAATCATTATCAGAATTGTAGACTTGCACACTGCCACCGAATAGCTCAACTTGTTTTTTGACACCCTCAATATATTGAGAGGAAAAAGTTCCGATGGACATTTGCATAATTAATGCGATTTTTAATGGTTTTTTTACTTGGCTTGGAATTTCTGTTTGTAAATGATTTTCTGCTGTAGTAGTCACTTTCTTCACCGGTTGTTGCATTTGTGAAGAGACAGCATCTTGTTCATTTGTGCAAGCTGTTAATGTAAGTAAGAGAAAAATAAGTGCGATGGAACAAAATTTCTTCATAAAAAAATCCCTCCTAAACTAAGAAGAGAGGGGAGGGAGTGAAAATAAAAAACGCCTTTTCATATAGAAAAGACGTCTTATCATATTACTCTTATCTTTCAACACAATGTGTTGTAAGAATTAGCACCGTGCCCATAAATGGGTCGGTTGCCGGGCTTCGTAGGGCTCATCCCTCCACCTGCTCTTGATAAGACATCGAATATTTAACTATTTCGAATTATTCCATAACTATGTACTATTGTCAAATGTTTTTTAATAAATAAAAAACCCCTCACAACGAGGGATTTTAATGTGGTAAGAATATCAATTGATAAGCGAACAAGATTCCGAATAAATACACAAGTGGGTGAACCGAACGGAATTTACCTTTTGCCACTTTCATAAGTGGGTATGAAATAAATCCAAGTGCAATACCTGTTGAGATACTTGATGTAAGTGGCATGCTTAAGATTACTAAGAATGCTGGGAATGATTCATCAAATGCATCCCAATCAATGTGGCGAACAGAGCCCATCATAAGACTACCAACGATAATTAGTGATGGTGCAGTAATAGCTGATACACCAGAAATGGCACTTACTAATGGTCCGAAGAACGCTGCTAATGCAAATAGAACAGCTACTGTAACTGTCGTTAAACCAGTACGACCACCGGCAGCAACACCAGCAGATGATTCAATATAAGCTGTTGATGGTGTTGTTCCGAACATAGAACCGATTGTTGCTGAGAATGAGTCAGATAGAAGAGCTCGTCCTGCTTTTGGAAGCTTTCCGTCTTTCATAAATCCACCTTGTTGTGCAACGCCAAGTAATGTACCTGTTGTATCGAATAGTGTAACAAGGAAGAATGAGAAAACAACGCCGTATAATCCGTAGTTAATTACATCAGATACAGCAGTAATTGGATTTGAAACAATAATTCCTTCTGGTAATCCAGGCATTGATGTAACACCGTTTGAGAATGTTAATTGTCCTGTGAAGAAAGCGATAATACCAGTTAATAGCATTCCGATAAATAGTGCGCCATTTACATTTAAAGACATAAGGACAATTGTAATTCCAAGTCCAGCTAATGCTAGTAGTACTGGAGCAGAGTGAAGATCTCCAAGTCCAACTAAGTTTGCATCATTTTTTGTAACGATACCTGTTAAACGTAAACCGATAAAGGCGATGAAAAGACCGATACCAGCAGTAATTGCATGTCTTAAGTTTTCAGGAATTGCTTCCATTAATTTTGTACGGAAAGATGTAAATGATAACAAAATTAAAATCATACCTGCTACGAATACAGCAGAGAATGCAATTGCGAAAGTCATGCCTTCATGAGCTTTTACAACAGAATAAGAGAAGTAAGCATTTAATCCCATACCTGGTGCAATTGCAATTGGTAAGTTTGTAAAGATTGCCATAAATAATGTTCCGACAACAGCTGCGATAATTGTCGCTGTAAATGCTTGTTCAAACGGAACACCTGCATCCCCAAGGATGACAGGGTTTACGACAATGATATATGCCATTGTTAAAAAGGTAATAATACCTGCCATAATTTCAGTTTTAATAGAAGTTTTATGTTTTGAAAGGTTAAACATAGAAACATCCTTTCTTTTTACGAATAATTTCCACAACAGTTATATATAATATTCGTTTTTTATCTATTTTGCAATAGTTTTACATAAAAACTTTAGAACAATTCATATTTTATGTCTTAAATTCGAATATTAATCGTGAAGATGCGTGTGAATTACAGTTTTTTAATGTGTAAGTAGTTTTTATTATTGTGCACATTATAAGGAAAAGGAGTTGAAGGAAGTTATGCCACAGCAAAAAAACTTTTTAACAATGCCAGCGCAACATCAAAACAAACAGCCTGGTATTGAATCGTTAATGAATCCTCTTCCGCAATTTGAAGATCCAAATTATAAAGGAAGCGAAAAGTTAAAAGGAAAGAATGTATTAATTACAGGGGGAGATAGTGGCATTGGGCGAGCTGTGTCCATTGCTTTTGCAAAAGAGGGAGCAAATATTGCGATTGCTTATTTAGATGAGGATGAAGATGCAAACGAGACGAAACAATTTGTTGAAAAAGAAGGCGTGGATTGCATATTACTGCCGGGGGATTTGAGTAGTGAACAACATTGTAAAGATATTGTGGAAAAGACTGTTTCACAGCTGGGGAGTTTAAATGTTCTAGTGAATAACGTCGCACAGCAATATCCGCAGCAAGGGTTAGAGTATATTACAGCGGAACAGCTAGAAAAAACGTTCCGTATTAATATTTTTTCTTATTTTCATGTTACAAAAGCAGCACTTTCTCATTTAAAGCAAGGGGATGTAATTATAAACACGGCATCTATCGTTGCGTATGAAGGAAATGAAACGTTGATCGATTATTCTGCAACGAAAGGAGCAATTGTCGCCTTTACAAGATCACTCTCTCAGTCCCTTGTACAAAAAGGAATTCGTGTAAATGGTGTTGCGCCAGGGCCAATTTGGACGCCGCTTATTCCATCAAGTTTTGATAAGAAAAAAGTATCACAGTTCGGGAGCAATGTCCCGATGCAAAGACCTGGTCAGCCGTATGAATTAGCACCTGCATATGTATATTTAGCGTCTAGTGATTCGGCTTATGTGACGGGACAAATGATACATGTAAATGGGGGCGTTATTGTAAATGGATAGTTTTCATTTATAAGAGCAAAGTAAAGCTAATTGCATTTATTATGATGTTAGTGCTAGGGAGGATTTAGATGAAGAAAGTCTGGTTTATCGCAATCTTATTTTTCTGCCTACCAGCTAGCGCTTTTGCTAATACAGATCATCTAATATTAGTTAACCTTACGACGAATCAGCTATCTTTTTTTGAAGATGGAAACTATACGAGGACATTTCCGATAACGACAGGAAGAGACAGTACCCCGACGCCTGAAGGAAATTTTTGTATTATAAGTAAATATAAAAATAAAGACTACCATCGTAAAAAAATAGCTGGGGGTGCACCGAATAATCCTCTCGGTACGAGGTGGCTAGGTTTGGATAAAAAGGAATATGCGATTCATGGAACAAATCGGGAATGGACGATTGGAAGCCGGGAGTCGAATGGTTGTATTCGCATGCATGATCGGGACATACAATGGTTATATGATCGGGTACAATTACAGACAAAAGTAATTATTTCTCGTTTTTATACGAGTCCTGAATATGAAGCATATAAGCTTGGTTATCGTGTTGTGAGCTGGAATGGCCGTAAAGTAGAAGAGGAACAAATCGGGAATCTTACGTTAGTTGATCGTTTAAATATATATTGGCAAGAGCCAAATGGACAGCTTTCGAAAGTAAAAACAGTATTGCCAAATGAAAGATATGTAGTATATTCGAAACGGAAAAATGGAGTATATTATGTAGGGAATAATTTGTATATAATGGATGAAACTGGAGAAAAAATTCGTTATGAACAATTACCGTATTCGATTTTGAGTAACATCTATAAAAGAAAATATAATGTCCCGTAATAGCTACCGTAAATAGACGGTAGCTTATTTGTGCTTTGATTTTAACTGCAACTATTGTTTTTTCATGAATATAATACAGTACGGATTGGGGGCGGTTATATTATGAAAAGTGAATTTGCATTTAAAATTTTCTTAGTAACGATTTGTTTATTTATCGTGTATTTGTATGCGTTACTCGTATTTTCCTTTTATGTTCCGTATATTGATTTAATATTGTTCGTCGGATTTATTTGGGCGTTTGTTAAAGCAAGGGAAGGAGAGAGGAGTATATATCGGCGTATCACTTTATGTGGGACGGTCATTCTCGTCGTTTTATACTTTTTTATGATGCATGATTCTTGGAGGGGAATGTAAAAAAGCATACGACTAATCGTATGCTTTTGTGTTTAATATTTTGGCTTGAATGTTTGACAACAAGTTTCTACACTCGTCGTTACAGAGCTTTCAAGCGTCTCATTTGTTAAAGTTGCGCTTGTATAAGAATCGTTTTCAATTTGATCTGCTTGTTGTGCATCGGGTTGAACAACGATTGCACTTGCTTGACAAAAGTTACCTTGTCCCCAAAATGAGCAATTGGAAACAGAGCATCTTACTTCTGGCATAAAACCCCCTCCTTATACATTAGTGTGGGATTTTACACCCATTTCATGTATAGAAGGAGTTTCCTATTCTTGTTTTGTCTTTTCGAACCATTTTGTAAATGCTTCTTTTGATTGTTCTCCGCTAACACGGCTCACTTCTTTACCGTCTTTAAAATGAATAATTGTTGGAGTGCCTTGAATTTTATAATCATCCCAAGGAGCGTCCAATTTTGCGATATCCATAACTTTCATATCGATATTTAAATCTTTTGCAAGTGGTACGACAATAGGAGATATTTTTTGGCAATGAACGCAAGTTGTTTGATAAAAGTATACTGTTTGTTCTTTTTTCTCTTCTAAATTTTTCTGAAGATCTGGAAGAGAGATTTTATTTGTATAGTAGTCCGTACCGTCTGTTTGGCTAGTACTATTATTATTAAGCTTTTGACTTGTCGATGCGTTTTTTTCTTCCATTTGTGTTACACCATAGATTGCTGCAAATAAGACGATAATAATACCGCCAAATATAAGCATTTTTTTCATTTTTTTAGCTCCTTATTTGTTTTTAATTACAATAAAGCTACAAATAGCGATTGTGATAAAGCCGATTAGTGCTAAAAACGGGATTGTCACAAAGCCGAACCAGTTTATGTATTCTCCCGTACAAGGTACGCGTCCGCAAGCTGCTCCTGCAGCTGATAGTGCTGAAATTTTTTGGATTGCATAGTGATATAAAGAAATACAAGCACCAATACTTGCAATTGGTAAGGAATAACTTGCAATACGATAATCTTTTTTTACTACAGCAATGCCGAGCCATAAAACGAACGGATACATAAAGATGCGTTGATACCAACAAAGGACACAAGGCTCAAATTTCATGATTTCGGAAAAGTATAGGCTACCTAGCGTAGCAATAAAAGAAGCTCCCCATGCAGTAAATAAAGCATATTCTTGCTTTTTTTCTCGTTCCATATTTTATACCTCTCTTATAATAGTTACATACTAAATTATAGTATGAAGTGGTAGAGAAAAGAAAGAGAAAATATGTTTATCAATAAAAGTTTTGTAAAAGGAAACTTTTATTGATATGAAAATGTTCAAAAAAGCGCCATTCTCTTAGAGAGAATAGCGCTATATTTTACATTTGAATTTGCTCTACTTCTTCTACATGTGACTTTTGTGATGCATGGTCAATATATTGAAATAGAAGCTGCAATTGTTTATCAACTTCAGGTAATTCTTTGCTATATTGGTAAGCGTGAAGGAAATGTTCAATACGCTTAGAAAATAACTGATCATTCGTTTGAACCATTAGAACGAGTAATTTATCCCAATTACAACAATACGTGTAATAGAGAGCTTTGTCATAGTCGTTATATGTTTGCACTGTGTACCCTCCTTACCGAGGAGTTATATATAGTGTGTGACAAGCAAGGAGAAATACACTTGAAAGAATTTGTTAAGAAAAAAGGTGAATGAAAAGAAAAAACGAGGTATCTCCTCGTTTTTAAGCTTTTGGCATTGGTGTAGGGGTTGGTCTTCCATATCCTTCTTTATATTTATTATCAATGTATTTACGAATTTCAAGTGTTGATTTTCCTTTTTGTTTCATCGAAGCGGATTCAACTGCAATTTCTAGGCAATTTACACAAGTTGTTGCATGGGAATCCCAAACAACTTCACCATTCTTTTCGATTTCACGAATAAAGCAATTTTTATTATTTTTATGTCCTACACTTTCGCCGCAACCACAGTAACAAGGAATCCAATCTAATAATTCAGCATTTTGTCCAGCGACAGTGTAGATGTCTTTCATTTGTGGATCAAGCTTGTCTAGGAAGGTTGGGAGTGTGTCGACTCCTTTTGTCTTTTCTTGAATGTCAGTTTGCTGAGTATGTGATGCGTGGTCATGCTCTTCTTTTGATTCAGAAGACTTTTTTTCATTTGTACCAGTACTCCCGCATCCAGTAAGAATTAGGCTCAGTACTGCAAGTAAAGAAAATACATATTTTTTCATCTGCTTGTCCCCTTTACAAATGTATTAATAAAATTGTATCAGACTGAAGCACACCTAGGGAGAAGTTTTTTTGGAACGATTTTTGAAGTGCCATCGCAGTGAATGGAATAGAAATAAAATCGGTATATAAACGTATACGATATATAAGCCAGCTTTTGATAGTACTGTATTTAATGTATTAATACTCTCACGGTTTGTGAAAAATAGGGATGAGATAAATACAGTTACAATAAAAAGTGGCAATGTAATTTTAAATGGTATATGAAAAGAACGCTTAATAGTACGGCAAGAAGACCAAATCGTTAAACAAAGGTTAGGTAAAATAATAAGGAACCATACGAATATAATTATGTATTCAAATCGCTGAATAAAGGGGATTTTAATGATTTTTAGCATCGTTAATGTAGGCCAAATTGTGTGGTGCAATTGTCCTTGACTATAGTACATAAGGGAAACGATTGCTAATAATACGTATAAAATAGTTGTAAAAGCAATCCCGCCATGTGCCCATCTCTTTAAAGATTTTCCTTTTTCGATAAACGGATAAAAGATAAGTAGTGCTTCAAATCCAAGAAATTCTAATGCAGAAGCTTTAGCTGAAGTTAGAATTTCTATGGGTGAATGGGTGAGAATAGGTAAAATGTTACGGAAATGTGCGTATTTCATTGGGAAAACTAAAAAGAGTACTACGAAAATAGGTATTATGACGCCCCAAAAACACATTCCTGTTACAGAGCGGAATCCGCCTTTTATTACGTAGTAAGTCACGAGTAAAAATAATAAAGTTAATTTCCATGGTTTAATTGTAGGGAAGACCCAAACTTGAATGACTTCAATATATGTACGAAGAACAGTAAGACAAAATAATAGAAGATATGCGGCAAAGCACACGGAAAAAAAGGTCCCAATCCACTTCCCGAAACATGTTGTATGAATATTCATTAAATCATTATCTTTTTCTAACATTTTTAGCATGCAAAATAGCGCGATATGAGTCGCAATACCAGCAACAATAAGGGAAATCCAAGCGTCATATCCAGCATATTGCGCAATAATTCGTTGATATCCTAAAACACCTACTCCAATTTGAAGGGAGTGTAATAAAAGAAATGCGAAATAGGGGGAAACAGTATTTGTTTTATTTTGCTTATCCATTTTAGCACCTCATTATTCTCCGATACCAGATTGTACGACATTAATTTGCACATTAACCGCAACGTCTAGGCTAGGATACATTTCTTGAATTTGTTTCATACTCCATTTTCTCGAGTGACTACGAATTTCTTCACGTAGACCTATCGGATCAATTTCTTTTTCTTGGAATTGTTTTATTAATTCGTTTAAATGTTTTTCAAGTGTTTTTTCGACATGTTTTTTGACGTAAGTTATATTTTCATTTTTCGATAAATCAAGCCAATCTGGTGCGTTTTTTATGAGTCCGTTTAGTTTTAAACGGATGTGAACTTTCGGGATATCACCATCTTGAGTAACGTCACAAACACTATCTCCAGATAAGTTTTGAGTGGCGATTAATCCTTTCTGTTTACCTTGGCGTATTGGAACTTCATAACGCCCATTTTTAGTGGGATTAATGAGTAATTTTAATAAAAAAGATCCTTTTTTATCTGTATACATAGCAACTCTATCCTTTTTTAAAAAAGCGAGACCTTTAATGGAAGCTGATTGGTCTTCATCCACTTGAATGTAAGGAAGAAATGAATCGCATCCTGATGAATAAAAGTTATATAGAAAAATATTTAAAGCGGTCCGAGGAATCGTCTCATTTTCTATATTTTGTTCAAGTAAATCAGAAAGATATAGTGATCCATTTGCTTTGACGTGTTTGAGAAGTTCTTCTGTTGAACCATCTACAAGTGCTAGCTGGACATCCCGGCCAATGTTAGGGTCACGTTGTAAGTTATTAATAACGTCACTAATTCCACGTTCACCAAATGATTTTCCAAATAGGACAACACGCATTTGACCTACAGCGACAGTATGTGGTGATTTGGCATTTAAGCGTGAAGATATTGTTTCAATTGTGTCTGCAGTTGTTGACTGAGTTTGTGGTTTTGATTGCACACCCTTTGTATAATCTGGATAGAGAATTGTCCCGCGGAATTGTTTATCTTTCGTTATATCGAATCCGCCCACATGAATAATTCGCTGCGTATCAACTATATTCGGTTGCGTACAACCTGATTGGAAAATAAAAATGATAATAGTAAAGCATAGTAAAAAAATTTTCATTTCTTTTCACCATCACGTTTCCTTTTTGCGTTGTTTGGATTATAGCGCCACTTCTTTTTCGGTCTCAGAAAAGAGGCACGCCCTGCAGTTTGGCTAAATGGTAAGCGCAGTAGTCCTTCTGCAGTACCTAAACCTCGAAATGGATATAACGGTAATAAATAAGGTGAGCCAAGTGATTTTAGACGAATTAAATGCGCTAAAATAAATACGAATCCGACAATAAGACCTAAGCCTCCAAATGCCCCGGCCAAAATAATGAGCGGAAAGCGCAATAACCGAATAGTAGAAGACATTTTTACCGTCGGTGTTGTAAAAGAAGCAAGTGCGGATAAGGCAACCGCAATTAATAAAATGGTACTCGTTAAAGCAGCCTCTACCGATGCTTGCCCTATTACAATCCCCCCAACAATACCGATCGTTTGTCCAACTTTTGTCGGTAACCGTGCCCCGGCTTCGCGAAGCAATTCAATTGTAATTTCTAAAAAAAGAGCCTCTAAAACAGGTGGGAACGGTACGTTAGCTCTAGAATAAATAATCGGGCCAAGTAAATCAGCTGGAATCATTTGATAGTGATACGTTAATACAGCTGTATAAATAGCTGACGAAAATAAAGAGAATGCTGCTCCAAAAAAACGAACCATCCGAAGAAATGAGCCCGCTACCCATGGTAAATAATAATCTTCTGGAGAGACAAAGAAATCGAGTAACGTCGCTGGTCCAGCTAATGCGTAAGGGGAACCGTCTGTTAAAATGACAACCCCTCCATTAATGAGTGCATAAACAGAACGATCTAAGCGCTCTGTAGGTAGTAAAACAGGGAAGGGCGAGTTACTGTTATCGCTAATAAATTGTTCAATCATAGTCGCATCGAAAGGAACATCAAAGTCAATGTCTTGTAGGCGCTGCATTGCAGTATTGACGTGCTGTTCATTCGTAATGCCTTCGATGTAAGCAACTACGACCTTTGTTTTTGATATAGAGCCAACTACAACTTCTTTGAAAACTAATTGCTCCGTTACAATATTTCGGCGAAGTAAGTGTGTATTCGTATCAATATTTTCAACAAATCCGACTTTTGGACCGATTACACTATATTCATTTTCGGTATCGTTATATAATCGTGTACCTACAACTGAACTTTCGGCACGAATAAGTGCATATTCTGCTGAGCGAGAATCATTTTTTAGCTGTATGAGTACATACCCACTTAATAATTTTTCACGAATATCATCAATAGAAGGGCCGGTGATAATCTCCTCAAGTGTGACGATATTTGCTATGTCACTTATATTTTCAATGTGATCTAATTCTCTTTTTATAGGTGTTAAAATGAATCGATTAATGAGGAGTGATTCAGCTGTAGATTTATAATAAAACAAACATAACGTCCCATCTTCTACGATGTTATAGGAAACGAAATCACTAGACCCTTTCATAGTGTGGATAAATTCTGGAATGGAACGGATTGTTTTTTTATTCTTTTTAGACGAAGAACGAAACATTTTCTCACCTCTTACATACATCATTTACTTATGTTAGTTTTTGGGAAAGGCGGGAATTTATACTTGAAAATTAGAAAGAAAAATTAAAAGGAGCGGATTGATATAAAAAAAGGAAGGGTAATGAGTACCTCTTCCTTTTTGTCGTATTAATTTGTTTTCTTTTCTTTAATAGACTTCACTAATTTAATCATTTCTGCTCGTATATCTTCTTTTTTTACATTTAATTTTTCTGCAATTTGTTTAATGTTCATTCCATCTTTTTTCATTTTCAGTACATCATCGAGAGGGGTATTACTTTTTTGAGCGATGATTGTTAACACCGCGAGATGACGTAAGCCGATGTTATACTCTTTCATTTTTTGTTTTAGCTGATCAGGTGTAGATTTGTGCATGTTTGCTAGCTCTTGTAGCAATGCTTTTTTCGTTTCTTTATTCATATGATGCTTTTTCAATTTACTTGGGTCTACACCGAAATGCTGTGCCGTTTTCTCCCAAGATTTATTTTGTTTATAGTAAGTTAAAACGTCTTTGATTTCTTTTTTGCTTATTCTTGCAATGTGTGCAGCTTTCCAAATTTCATGTTTGTTATAGCCGAGTTTTTCGAGCGACTGCATCTCTTCTTCTGAAATAGGCTTATGATGGTGCATTGTTACTTCTTTTGGCGTGGCAGCGGAAGCAGGGAAGACCGTTACCCCACATAATAATGCTGCCATAGTCATACTTACTGCGAGTTTCTTGTACATACAAACTCCTCCTAGATGGATAGTGGAAAACTTTACACTTATCATTTCCATAAAATGTGAAAAACTTGTGAACAAGTTAAGTTTTTTTATTCACAGTATGAAATAAAGTTTTTATTAGTTTTCCAACATAAAACATTGATTAATAGTGAAAAACTGGGTTATAATCGAAATTGAAAATCAATATCAATAATAAACTTATACATATAGATAAAAATAAGGGAGAGAAAAATATGACTACATATACTTCCATCGCAAACGTTATTAAAGAAAGACGTTCTGTTCGTACATTTACAGATAAAGCAGTAGAAAAAGAGCTATTAATTGAACTATTAAACGACGCAACATGGGCACCAAATCATAAACATCGTGAGCCATGGAATTGTAAATTATACATTGGAGAAGGCCGTCAGAAATTAGTAGACGCAGTATTAAACTCTTTCACAGAAGAAGAAAGAGCGAAACGCGGCAAAATTTTATCTGACCGTTTCTTAAGCACACCTGCACAAATCGTTGTTTACATTGATGAAGATCCACGTCAAATTCAACGTGACGAAGATTACGCTGCAACATGTGCATTTATGCAAAACTTCCAGTTGCTTGCTTGGGAACGCGGCCTAGGAAGTGTTTGGAAATCAGGTGGATTAAACTACAATCCACTATTTATAGAAGGAATCGGTTTAACAAGAGGCCAACGCATTGTTGGAATTCTTCATATCGGCTATTTCGATAAAGCACCAGAAGGAAAAGCTCGTACGCCGATTACGGAGAAGATGGAGATTATTGAAGGGTAATTGGAAAAAGGCATTCTCGTTTTTGCGAGGGTGTCTTTTTATTATGCAATCAATCCTCATGAAAGCTTGTTCCTCATCATACACTTTCTTAAGGGAAAGTGTAAGGAGGGAAAATAATGAGAGCAAGTGACGATAAAGCACTGCAATATGCGATTGCGGAAATTACTGAAATTGCGACTGGATTTGGGCTTGATTTTTATCCGATGCGTTATGAAATATGTCCAGCGGAAATTATTTATACATTTGGTGCATATGGGATGCCGACGAGGTTTTCACATTGGAGTTTTGGAAAGCAATTTTTCAGAATGAAATTACAATACGATTTGGGACTTAGTAAAATTTATGAACTCGTTATTAACTCTGATCCATGTTACGCCTTTTTATTAGATACGAACTCTTTAATTCAAAATAAACTAATCGTGGCGCACGTTTTAGCGCACTGTGATTTCTTTAAAAACAATATTCGTTTCTCTAATACGAAACGTGATATGGTGGAGAGTATGGCGGCAACAGCGGACCGTGTGAAAGCATATGAGCATAAATACGGAAAGGCAGAGGTAGAAACATTTTTAGATGCCGTACTTGCCATTCAGGAACATATTGATCCGTCACTTATGCGTCCGAAATTGGCATGGAGTATTGATGATTTAGAAGAAGAAGTAGAAAAGAAAAAGGCATCACAATACGATGATTTATGGAATTTAGATAACCGAAATAAAAAACAAGAGCGCTCTAATATACGTAAAAAGAAGAAAATTCCGCCGCAACCAGAGAAAGATTTACTCCTCTTTATTGAAGAATATAGCCGTGAGTTAGAAGATTGGCAGCGCGACATATTAACGATGATGCGTGAGGAAATGTTATATTTCTGGCCACAGCTTGAAACGAAAATCATGAACGAAGGCTGGGCTTCCTACTGGCATCAACGCATACTTCGTGAAATGGATTTAACATCTGATGAAGCAATTGAATTTGCGAAATTAAACGCAGGTGTCGTACAGCCATCCAAAACAAGTATTAATCCATACTACCTCGGTATTAAAATGTTTGAAGACATTGAAGAACGCTATAACAACCCGACAGAAGAAATGAAGCGACGCGGTGTAAAACCAGGTTCTGGTCGTGAAAAAATCTTTGAAGTACGGGAAATTGAATGGGACGTATCATTCCTAAGAAACTACTTAAATAAAGAACTCGTAATGCGCGAAGATATGTACTTATTCCAGCGCCAAGGAAAAGAATATAAAGTAATTGATAAAGAGTGGGAACATGTACGCGATCAACTCGTAAATATGCGCACAAATGGAGGTTTCCCATACTTAGTAGTAGAAGATGGAGACTACTTAAAGAATGGAGAACTGTACATTAAACATAGCTACGAAGGAATCGAGCTAGATTTAAAATACTTAGAAAAAGTATTGCCATACATTCATCAGTTATGGGGAAGAACGGTGCATATGGAGTCCATTGTGGAAAGTAAGGGCGTTGTGTTTTCTTATGATGGGAAGATGGTGCATCGGAAGTATGTGTGAGAGCCGCTGGAATCAGCGGCTTTTTTTATAGATACACTTTTTATTATTTTTTCAGATGAATAAAACCGCAGATAAGTATATAACAAGAACGCGTTATTTCTTTCTTTTAGTTAATTCTTTTTCAAAAGTATTCCAAGCCTTTTCAGGGGATAGAGGAATGAGATTATTATTTTTATATGAGTGATTATTGTGTGCAATAAACATTACTTGGATCTCTTCTATATTGAGATTTAATTCATTAGTTAAAGATTCTACATAATCCATAATACCAGGGGCCAAGAATCCAAAGTCTTTTGGACGAAAAGGTGGATATTCCTTTAGTAACTGGGGATTAGTAGTAGTATTAGTTGCCCCATTAATATCGTAATAACAAACTTCTAAATAAAAGAGTAAGGATTTTTTTGTTTTGCCTTCCTTTTTTAGCAGTTCAGCCATATCCATTCTACAATTACGAAATAATCCCCAACTCATAGTTGATGCATTCTCCATAGAGATACGATTGAGTAATCCCCAAGCGATGTCATATGGAGAAGATGAAGAAGAATTTTTCTCTTCTTTTTCTAATGTAGTCCCATGTTTTATAAAGAAATCTTCAATCCACTTCTGTTCATAATACTTCTCCTTTTCTTTTTCAAATAACTCCAGTTGTACTTCTGTAAGTACCAGCTTTTGTTTAGTTTTAAAATGTGTGCGAATCCAAAATGTATTTTTGCATTTGGGGCACTTTCTTTTTCTAGTTAATTCTTTGTCAAATTTATGGTTACAATAAGGGCACAGCCATTCTTTAAAAAAATTAGAATTAGACTGATATTTTTCTTCTTCTTGAGTAGCGTTCTCGAAAGGTATACTTGTTTTTGAAGATTCTGTTCGCACGGTGCCCATAATTTCCTTTTTCTTATTAATATCTAAAACAGTGTTGGGAAGTGATGTTTGATGTGAATCTTTTAAAAAATTTTTAAAGAAATTAACGAACTTCATTAAAAATCCTCCTTTAATACCTAGATACAATAATATTAACATGTCTAGTTCGGAATTTTTCTTTTAGATGGTTTTGTTTCTGCTTTATTCACTTAAAATCAAACATAATAAAAGGAAGAACAGTTCATATGGAATTAGTGGTGAAGAAGAAGCATAGTGTGTTTTCTTATGATGGGAAGATGGTACATAGGAAGTATGTGTGAAACCGCTGGAATCAGCGGCTTTTTATGATAGTAGTGTGTATTTGTCTCTTGTTTAATTTGTTTTTTACCAACTGCATTTTAAATTTTGCTAAGTGTAACTGTTTCTTACAAAATTAAAGTAGACTTTTAAATATTAATCGAAAATTATTCGTTACAAGTAAAAGTTAATAATTTACCAAACTTCAACTATAGATAGATTAGCTATCTCATTATTTGAGTTTATATAGGATATGTGTGAGGAATCAAGTACCTCATGAATAGATTTAGTAACGGCATTAGTAATGTCATCATAATTTTTCGTCATAACGTTCATTATTTGTTTTTCTATTTCTAGTAATAGAGACTCGATATTATTTTCTTTGAATTGTTTAGAACTAACTGTACCTTCAAAATCATTACAAGAAACTTCGAAGCTATATTCATGCGGAGTGAACTGGAATCGATTGAGGAAAATTTTCACTTCTAATTTTATAAGCTTAATGCATTCAATTCTAAAACAGTTTATGATTTCTTGAATATGGAGGATGCTTTCTGATTCTATACTAAGCTTTTGATATATATTTTTAACAAATGAGTCAATGTTTTCGATGGAACTTGCTAAAGATATCGTGTATTTTTCTTCCATTACAAGAATTTTTTACCTCGAATAGATACTTTTATGTAAAAATTAGGTATTTTTTCATTTGGAAAACCTCCGTGTTAATTTATATTTCCAAATAATTGTATCATCGATACAATAGGGTAACAAGGAGATTGGATTTAAAGATAATACTAAGCAAAAATGTTAATCAAACATCTGTTGACATAGTCTATAAGGGGGATTAAGAGGAAAATGCGAAGTTTATTATAAAAATCATACGGGGAATTTAGTATAATAATTGTAGTAAATTTAATTCGAAGGGGTATTTTAATGTTTACGAAAATTTCTACAACATCTACATCACAATCTTCAGTAGTGGGGGGGGAGGATATAGTATTAAGAGAGAATACTAGTACAAGATTTCTATTTAGACCAAAATTAGTTAACAATATACATGATGAAAATGCAGCTGTTCGAGGGAATTTCATTTTTCAGAAAAAGTGAAGAAACTATCTTTGGGAAGATTATAAGGAATTAGATCTGGATAAGTTAAAGGTTAAGAAGTAGATAAAATTGGAATTAAAATAAGCAGAATTATTGATTTTACCGGAGAATTAAGAAATATTACAATGTTCATGAGGAAACGGGATTTTATTAGGTGAAAATGATTTTCTTTTTACAGAGAGCGATCTAAATCTACTAACTCGTATACAAATTAAATGAGGATAAGAGTTTATTGGAGGCTTTACTGGATGAAAGTAAAGGAGAATTTATATTTGAAAGTATTAATTGGATGGTTAAAAATAAAAACTCAAAGCAACTAATAAGAAATTTTCAATAAATTGATAGTGAAGGGTTGGAAAAATTAAATACGTTGCTTAGAATTACAAAATTGGAAAAAGCTTTTACATGTTTGGGAAGCTAATAAGCAAAATGAAGATGAAGAGTTTTTGCAGTCTTTATTAACAGAGAATTCTTGGATATTGAATCAAGTTTTTGCGAGTTCACTGTTATTGTTTAAAGGTAAAACATATATAGGTGGAAAAGGCTTGGATAATAAAGAAGGGAAAGTAGTCGATTTTATTTTTAAAAATAGCATAACCAACGATATAGCACTAATTGAAATCAAAACACCAAGAAAGAAATTATTATCAAATGAGTATAGACATAACGTATTTTCTATTCATCCTGATTTATCAGGTGCGATTGTTCAAGTGCTCAGTTATAAAGATAAAATCCAAAAGGGATTTAACAGTCTATCAAGTGAAACTGAAGAGTAGTTTAAAGTGTTTAACCCAACATGTGTTGTTTTAGTAGGTGTTTGTAGAATGCAAATAAAAATCAAATACAGTCGTTTGAACTTTATCGAAAAGAAATGAAAAACGTAATTATTACTATATTTGATGAAGTAATTAATAAAGTAAAGCTACTTTATTAAATATATTGTATTAGTATAATAAATAAAAGATAAGTTTATTATAAATAATTATTTTAAATTTAATTTGATGTAGAGGATGAAAACAAGGACATGGTAACAGAGGAAAATTATAAAAAAATATACAAGAATACTGGGATTAAATTATTAGATGAAGAAAGTTATATTATTTTGAAAAAATTAGAAAAGAAAGCGCATTATTTTAAGCTTGGGATTTTGTGTGGATTTATATTTGTGTTCTTACTATGCTTTTCATACAGAGAAGTTGAGATAGGACAAAGTCCATTTGAAGAGAAATCGATTTTGGGGTATGCTCCATATATTTTGTTTGCTTTAGTTATAAGAGGGTTGTCCTCTTACTTTTGGCGCTATTTAATATACCGTAAGGTGAAAAGCATATATGAGCAACAAATGGACAAAAAGACAGTTGAGAAATCCGATGATTCTAATATATTGGAAAAGATTAAGGCTATTTGGAAATGGGTGTGGAGAGCTATTTTGAAGTTTTCGGGGTTTATTTGGAAAATAATTCATTTAATAGTATCTCCTGATTTATTAGCAGCTAAAACATTTAAAAGTAAAATTCATGAATTTGTTAAAGAAAATAGTAAGAGGTTACATAAAGAAGATTCTTCAGAGAATGAGAAGAATGGTGTATCAAATTTAGATGAGGAACCTCTTGAAAAAAGAGAACATGAAGTTTCCAGTTCAGACGAGACACCTTTTGAGAACGAGAAATTAGAAGATTCATCTCAAACAAGTAGAACTGATAATAAAACCGTGAATGAATGTAGTGAGAATTATATTGATAAAGATGATCTATGTATTCAATGCAATGATTCCATGAAATTTATGACTAAATTTTATATTAAATTTGCTAATTGGAATAATCTTATTTTATCAGTAGTTTTAACAATTATTATCATGCTTGTTGGGATAGATAAGGATTTTACTAATCAAAAAGGAATAATTTATACTTTATTTATTTTATTGTTATTAAGACTGTTATCTAGAACTATAGAAATCGCCAAAGCTTTTTATGATGATGTAGTACAAGTTGGTATTAGAATTTATAAGAGACAGAATGAAAAAATTTATTTACATGATTGGAAGAATTCTTATATTAGAAAACCATTGAGAATATCTTTGGCAATACATAGTCTCTTAGAGTTAGTATTGATGTTTACATGTGCTTATATACTAACCTTTATCATGTTTGGCAATCAAATAGGTTTTCAAGATAAAGAAAATGAAAAATCATTTAAACATGAAATGGTTACAGAAGTTAAAAATGAACAGAATATTACCAAAGTCTATATAGAAAAAGAATCCAGTTCCAGTAAAATCAATGATTATATAGTTGAAGGTAAAGTTTATGAATTTTTTGTATATGCAGTATCAATATGTTTCTTTAATATTTCATATATAAATTATGGTGTTCCTTGGTGGAATATACTTCATGTTTGGCAAGTTACGATGAGCATGGTATTAATTATTTTATGTATTGCTGCTTATTTTGGAAGAAGTGATGACATGTATAAAAGGGAAAGTGATTTTTTTGCTAGAACACTTGAAGAAGTTAATGGGCAAAAGCCTATGAGAGAAAATAAGAAGGAGTCTCAATAGTCCTTAAGCCGTGCAGGGAATTTAAATAGAAAAGAATTAGTATATGAACAAAAAACGGAATGAAATTACATTTAAATTTCATTCCGTTTTTTTACTGTTTATAAATTTATAGATGGAGGACAATATATAGTGAAAAACAGAAACGGGTTTTCTCAGTATGATAATATCTTTCATTATTTTCGTGGGGTAATGTAGATAAGAATAATAATTTACAAATTGACAATAATGTAACGAAAGCATTGATTAATGTCTTACAACATTCAAGTTTAGCTTAGCATTAACAAAAAATCTAATAAGTTTTTTTGGCTTTAAAGTACAGGGAAGTGAATATGACTATAGATTGCAAATCGCATCTTAGTTATCTGAAATAGCAAAGATAGGGAGTGTTTTAGGTATTGCTGAAACCAATCATGTAATAGAAAATAATCGGATTTTAAAGACCGAATCAGGTGTCCCCGATGAAGCAATTGAATTTGCGAAATTAAACGCAGGTGTCGTACAGCCATAAAAAACAAGTATTAATCCATACTACCTCGGTATTAAAATGTTTGAGGATATTGAAGAACGCTACAACAACCCGACAGAAGAAATGAAGCGACGCGGTGTAAAACCAGGTTCTGGTCGTGAGAAAATCTTTGAAGTACGGGAAATTGAATGGGACGTATCATTCCTAAGAAACTACTTAAATAAAGAACTCGTAATGAGAGAAGATATGTACTTATTCCAGCGCCAAGGAAAAGAATATAAAGTAATTGATAAAGAGTGGGAACATGTACGCGATCAACTCGTAAATATGCGCACAAATGGAGGCTTCCCGTACTTAGTAGTAGAAGATGGAGACTACTTAAAGAATGGAGAACTGTACATTAAACATAGCTACGAAGGAATTGAACTAGATTTAAAATACTTAGAAAAAGTATTGCCATACATTCATCAGTTATGGGGAAGAACAGTGCATATGGAGTCCCTTGTGGAGAGTAAGGGCGTTGTGTTTTCTTATGATGGGAAGATGGTGCATCGGAAGTATGTGTGATGTAATAAAAAGAACGGACAAAGAATTTCTTGTCCGTTCTTTTTATAATACAGAGTTTGTTTACCAAACAGGTCGTATGCTCGATGATAATTTACCTGTATTTTCTTTAGTAACGAATGTTGTTAAATCTTCTTTGAGCATTTGCATTCTTTCTGCACCTATGTTTTCAATCCATCGCTGCTCTATTTCAGCTACTATTTCTTCTTTTGCTTTCATTACTGACAAACCACGTTCGGTTAGAACAATGATTTTACCTCTTTTATCAGTAGGGTGCGTTTTGCGTGTAACGTAGCCACTATTCTCAAGAGAATCGACCATTTTACTTACAGCTTGCTTAGAAACCCCTAAATATTCAGCTAGTTCTATACCTGTTGCTCCATTTGGAAGGATGCGTTTGAACATAAAACCATGCGCTGGCCTAATATCTTCAAATCCCAATTCACTTAATCTGTCATGTAGTTCAGTGATTAATGTACTGAAGGATAATGACAAAAGTGAAGTAAGATCTAATTCGTTAAATGTTTGATGATCCATGTATATAACCTCCTTGCCTATAGTCAATCAAATTGACTATATTGTAGTACTAGAACAAATAATGATTTATCTAAATAGAAATAATGGAGGTTTCACATGGTTAATATTGTTAAAATTAGAGGGAGTGTATTTGCGCCGTATGCTTTGCTGAAACCTATTCAGGATCCTGCAACAGGAAGAGTTTTTGAATATGCCGGAGATGCACGTGAATTTACACCGTACGCTGTGAACACAAAGCGTTCAAGATTAGAGCAAGAAGTGAATATTGATTTTTATAAAAGAGAAATTTTCACATATGCAGATGCTTGTATCGTCACTGTGAAAATTACAAATCCAGATGGCTCAATTGAGTATCAAAAAGGAGAAACAAGTACAGAAAACATTGCATGTACAAATATTGTATGGAGTGAAGATGAAGTTTCATTTGAAATGAGAGCAAGTGCCAGCAATCCGTTAAATGCGGCAGCACCTGCAGCTGATTATTTTTTGACTATACGAGTTAGTAAGAGTGGTGCTGTGCATGTTGAAGGTTTACATGATGGTTTCCCTTGCTATGAATTTTATAAACAAATAGACTTTGGTTCATTTGAATTAATATATACACATGATTTCAGAGAAACGGACGATACTCCAGCAGCACTAGTTGGAGAAATGGAATATAGCTTTAAAACGACAATCTAGATATAAATATAGCGCTATTTTTAAGAAGGAAGTAGCAAACGTAAAAGAGAAAGCATTTGATTATGGGGCCGAAATGGTGGTTTGTTTTATTCAATAGTATGCAGTATCTAAAATAGAATTATAGAGGTGTTTCTTATGACTAATATCGTTAAAATTAGAGCCAACGTATTTATTCCAATGTCTTGGACAGAACCTAAGAAAGATGTACAAACAGGGAAAGTAATTCAATTCGAAGGTGATTCACGTGAATTTACACCGCATGCGGTAAATACTATGCGCTCTAGAGTTGAGCAAGAGGTAGTAGTAGATTTTTATAAAGAAGAAGTGTTTTCATATGCAAACACAGGTATTACGACGGAAAAGGTTACGAATCCAGATGGTTCTGTGAATAAAAGAACAGGAAAAGCAAGTACCGAAAATATTGTGTGTACTGATATTGTATGGAATTCTGACGGTGTACAATTCAAAATGAGTGCAAGCGCTAGTAATCCATTAAATGTATATGCACCTCCTGTAGATTATTTATTAACTGTATGTGTTAAAAAGGATGGTAGCATCGATATTCAAGGAGAACACGATGGATTCCCTTGTTTTGAATTTTATAAGCAGGTAGATTTCGGTTCATTTGAACAAATTTATAAACATGATTTTAGAGAAACTGGTGATACAGCTGCAGCGTTAGGTGGAGACATGGATTATAGTTTTGCAAAGAGATTATAGGAAGTATGATAAATTACTTCATTCGTAAATGAAATTCAGCCGTCAAAAATAAGTATTATCCCATACTACGTCGCCTTTAGGCATGGATTTAATCATACAGAAAGCTATAGAACTATACAGAAAAGAACTTGGAGATGTTTAAACAGACTATAATGAGAAGCGGATACTATGTCCAATATAAGGGCATATATGAGTTACTTCGGTAACTCTTTTTCTTATTCAACTAACGAAGCAGGATAGTTGAAGAAGGAATTTCTCTAAACTTTGAAGAATTTATATTCAAAAATATGTTAAGGGGCTTGTGAATTATATGGAATCCATTAGCAAAAGCGAAGTGAAGCTACGAGATATCACAGAGGAAGATCTTCCTATCTTTTATGAACAACAACTAGATTCAACGGCTAACTATATGGCTGCTTTTACAGCTAAAGACCCCACTGATAAGGACGCATTTTTTGACCATTGGACAAAAATTATCGCTGACGAGACCATCACAATTAAGACTATATTATTCAATGGCATTGTCACTGGACACGTCTCGAACTTTGAACAGTTCAGCGAACCCGAAGTAAGCTACTGGATTGGGAAGGAATATTGGGGTCAAGGTATTGCAACTAAAGCGTTGTCAGAGTTTCTGGAGTATATTAAGGTACGCCCGCTCTATGCTCGTGCCGCTAAAGATAACCTCACCTCCATCAGGGTATTGGAAAAATGCGGGTTTAAAATCATCTCTGAAGATAAGGGGTTTTCCAACGCAAGAGGCAAGGATGTTGAAGAATTTATTTTGAAGCTTGAACCTTTTGATATGTAATTAAATACCGTAATACTATGGGAGTGGTTCTTGACTAAAAAACCTTCTGTTATTTAACTAACGGGTGCGTTAGTTCAACAAGAATCAAAAAGGATCTTCAACGGAAGATCCTTTTTGATTTCTACATAATATACATGAATATTTTGTTAGAGTCCTTATAAATTAAGATTTTTTTCAATTTAGGTCTTGATAAACATCTCTAGGTTCTTTTTTTATTTGTTTCGAATTTGTGAAAGAAAGAGATATGTATTGAAAATAATTTTTGTGTATTTTATTATATACCCATACGGGTATAAGTTTTCTGTATGTGATACATGAGGAAATTAAATAATAAATAATGTGGAGGTTTGAAATATGTCTAGAAAAATTGTTGTAGTAGGTGGAGTTGCTGGTGGAGCATCAGTAGCTGCAAGACTTCGTCGTTTAAGTGAAGAAGATGAAATTATTATGGTTGAGCGCGGTGAATATATTTCATTTGCAAACTGTGGATTACCATACTATATTGGCGGTGTAATTACAGAAAGACAAAAATTATTAGTGCAGACTGTTGAAAAGATGTCAAAGCGTTTTAATTTAGATATACGTGTATTAAGTGAAGTCGTAAAGATTAATAAAGAAGAGAAAACAATTACTATAAAGAATGTAACTACAAATGAAACATATAACGAGGAATATGATGTTTTAATTCTTTCACCAGGGGCGAAACCAATTGTTCCACCTATTCCGGGTATTGAAGAAGCAAAGGCTTTGTTTACATTACGAAATGTACCTGATACAGATCGTATTAAAGCGTACATTGATGAGAAGAAACCACGTCATGCGACGGTGATTGGTGGCGGATTTATTGGGGTTGAAATGGTTGAAAACTTAAGAGAACGAGGAATTGATGTTACTCTTGTAGAGATGGCAAATCAAGTTATGCCACCGATCGATTATGAAATGGCAGCATATGTACATGAGCATATGAAAAATCACAATGTTGAGCTTGTTTTTGAAGATGGTGTGGATGCATTAGAGGAGAAAGGGACTATTGTGCGTCTAAAAAGCGGCTCAATTATAAAGACAGATATGATTATTTTAGCAATTGGTGTACAACCAGAGAGTAGTTTAGCGAAGGATGCAGAATTAGAACTAGGAGTTAGAGGAACGATAAAGGTAAATGAAAAATTTCAAACATCGGACCCACATATATATGCAATTGGTGATGCGATTGAAGTGAAAGATTTTGTTACAGAAACAGAAACAATGATTCCTTTAGCGTGGCCAGCTAATCGTCAAGGTCGCATGTTAGCAGATATTATTCATGGTCATACGGATTCTTTATATAAAGGTACGATGGGAACTTCTGTGGCTAAAGTTTTTGATTTAACAGTTGCTACGACTGGAGTAAATGAGAAAATATTAAAACGATTAAATATACCCTATGAGGTAGTACATGTACAGGCAAACTCTCATGCGGGGTACTATCCAAATGCTACGCCAGTGCTAATAAAATTAATTTTTAATAAAGATAGTGGGAAAATTTACGGAGCACAGGCTTTAGGACGTGACGGGGTAGATAAGCGTATCGATGTTATTGCAACGGCAATGAAGGCAAATTTAACTGTAATCGATTTACCGGATTTAGAATTATCATATGCACCCCCGTATTCTTCTGCAAAAGACCCAGTAAACATGGTGGGGTATGTGGCAAGTAATATAGTAGATGGTTTTGTGGATACGGTACAATGGCATGAAATAGATCGTGTTGTTGAAAATGGTGGATATCTTATTGATGTTCGAGAGCCTAATGAACTAAAACAGGGAATGATTAATGGTTCTATTAATATTCCGTTAGATGAATTACGTGATCGTTTGGATGAAGTGCCGGTGGATAAAGAAATATATATTACTTGTCAACTTGGTATGAGAGGGTATGTTGCAGCGCGTATGTTAATGGAAAAAGGATATAAGGTAAAGAATGTAGATGGTGGCTTTAAATTATACGGAACAGTATTACCAGACTGTATTGTATATTGATGTTTATCCCGCATTAACGGGCAGTAAGACTCCCACCTCAAAATTCGGCTGTAAAGCAAAGGAGTTAGGTGGGAGATTGCTGCTCGTAAAATTCAGCTTTGTATAGGCTCAAAAAATAAGGATAGAAGTCTCACGATATGCTTTTTTCACATTTAGGTTAAAAAATTTAAATTAAGGGCTTTACAAAATACCCTACAGGGTATAATATATTGTCATAAGCTATAAATAGTGACATAATGGTAATGAGGTGATTATAGAATGGAATATAATCAAGATATAAAAAATCGATTAAAGCGTATTGAAGGGCAAGTTCGTGGTGTGCTTCGTATGATGGAAGAAGGAAAAGATTGTAAGGAAGTAATCACACAACTAACTGCTTCTCGTTCTGCATTGGATCGCTCGATTGGATTAATTGTGGGAACAAATTTGGAACAATGTTTACGTGAACAGTTTGAAAAAGGTGATGGTTCCAATGAGGATCTTATTAAAGAAGCTGTTCAATTACTAGTAAAAAGCCGATAATCTGTCAAACTTATTTGTTGACAGATTTTAAATAACATTTTAATATACCCGTACAGGTATATGTATATACTTTTGAGGAGGAAGTCAATATGAGTATAAAGGTAGATACACATTTAGATTGTAAAGGATTAGCATGTCCGATGCCGATTGTGAAAACAAAAAAGGCGATGGAGGCATTACAATCTGGGCAAGTGATTGAAATAGAAGCAACAGATAAAGGCTCTACAGCAGATTTACAAAGTTGGGCCAATAATGTTGGTCATCAATATATAGGTACAAAGCAAGAGGGAGATACCTTAAAACATTATGTAAGAAAAGCGAGTGCGCAAGAAATAAACGAATTAGTAAAATACGCTCATACAGTAACAAATGAGGAATTACAAGAAAAGTTACTTGCTGGCAAAGAATGCATCGTTTTAGATGTAAGGGAAGAAGCGGAATATACATTTGGACACATCCCATCTGCAATTTCAATTCCGTTAGGTGAGTTAGAAGAAAAACAAAGTGTGTTAAGTCAAACAAAACCAATATATGTTGTTTGTCGGACAGGAAATCGCAGTGATCTTGCTTGTCAACTATTGGAGAAGCAAGGGTTTAACAATGTTAAGAATGTTATTCCTGGCATGCTGCATTGGAATGGAAAGATAGAAAAAAGATAAGGAAAAAAATTTTAAGTATAAATATACCATAGGGGGTAATAGAATGAAGGTTAAACATTTAGCAGCAAAAGATGTTGCAGAAAAGGTTATGTATGAGGAGTTATTTATTTTAGATGTACGTAATGAAGCGGATTATGAAAACTGGAAAATTGAAGGGAAAGAAGTTACTTCAATGAATGTGCCGTACTTTGATTTATTAGAGGGTGTAGATCATATTGTAAGTGAATTACCTAAAGATAAAGATGTTTTAGTAGTATGTGCAAAAGAAGGGTCTTCTATATTTGTGGCAGAGCAATTAACAGAGGCTGGATTAGAAAACATTTATTATTTAGCTGGTGGTATGAAGGCTTGGAGTGAATATGTAAAGCCTATAAAAGTTGGAGATTTAAAAGATGGCGGAAGTATGTATCAGTTTAACCGCCTTGGAAAAGGTTGCTTATCATATATGGTCATTTCTAAAGGAGAAGCAGCTGTTATTGATGCAGTACGAACAGTTGAGGCATATGAGGAATTCGCAAAAGAACAAGGTGCTGTAATTACAAATGTAATGGATACGCATTTGCATGCCGATCATATTTCAGGAGGTCGTAAGTTAGCTGGGAAAGTAAATGGGACGTATTGGTTACCGCCAAAAGATGCGGAAGAAGTTGTATTTTCTTACGAACCACTTGTAGAAGGTGCTGTAATTACTGTTGGGGAAACAAAGATTGATATCGAAGCAATCTATTCGCCGGGACATACAATTGGTAGTACTTCATTTATTGTAGATGATGAGTATTTATTATCAGGGGACATTTTATTCGTAGATTCGATTGGGCGTCCGGATCTTGCTGGGAAAGCTGAAGATTGGGTAAGTGATTTACGTAATACTTTATATAGCCGATATAAAGAACTATCTCAAAGTTTAATTGTGTTGCCGGCTCATTATTCAAAAATAAGTGAAATGAACGAGAGTGGGATTGTTAGCGCAAAATTAAAAGATTTATTTGAGTATAATGCAGGATTAAATATTGAGGATGAGGGAGAGTTTCGTAAAGTTGTAACAGAGAATTTACCACCTCAACCGAATGCATATCAAGAAATTCGTCAAACAAATATGGGGCAATTAAACCCAAGTCAAGAAGAAGAGCGTGAAATGGAGATTGGTCCAAACCGTTGTGCTGTTCATGATTAATTTGATTTCAAATGAAATAAAAATGGGAGGTATATAAGATGAATGCAAAGCAAGTATTAGACGTAAAAGGATTAGTATGTCCAATGCCAATTGTAAAAACAAAGAAGGCAATGGAAGCATTACAATCAGGAGAAGTGCTAGAAGTACACTTAACAGATAAAGGTGCGATTAAAGATATCCCAGCATGGTCAAAAACAGGTGGTCATGAAGTGTTAAAGCATACGGAAGAAGCAGGCGAATTAAAGTTTTGGATTAAGAAGGCTTAATTATAAAAAAAGTGGAGGTATATAAGATGAATGTGAAAGAAGTATTAGACGTAAAAGGATTAGCATGTCCAATGCCAATTGTAAAAACAAAGAAGGCGATGGAGGCATTACAATCAGGAGAAGTGTTAGAAGTACACTTAACAGATAAAGGTGCAATTAAAGATATTCCAGCATGGTCAAAAACAGGTGGTCATGAAGTGTTAAAACATACGGAAGAAGCAGGCGAATTAAAGTTTTGGATCAAGAAAGCATAATATTTCAATGATAAGTGGAGGGTATTCTCTGCTCATTAGTAGAAGTGAAGAGGATCGTCATATATGTTTTATATGGTTATACCCATAATAGTATTGATAATAGGAAATATATTAAAACGTTACGTTCCTGTTTTACATGTTGCACATATTTCAATAGAGCAAGTAAGACAAAGTGAGGATGTTATTGTTATAGATGTGCGTGACTATACAGAGAGTCACGGTAATCATACGTTTAAAGTTATGTGTATACCGTATGCGTATTTAAGGCGGTACTATTATGAAATACCAAATAAACCGATACATCTTATTGTTCATAATAAAGTAGATCGAAATTTAAGTGTTCGGTTTTTAAACAAGAAGGGGTTTTGTATTCAAAGTTATAGTGTAGCGACGAATAAAGTGAAACTTTAATCAGTGGGGGTTTTGTTCATCCCCTACTGATTATCAGCCCTCACCAATCGGGCGTTTACGGGCAGTTGATCTCCCACCTAACTTCTTTGCTCTAGCCGAATTTTGAGGTGGGTGTCTTACTGCCCGTTAATGCGGGATAAAAAAATATAACAGAAAGAGGCTATCATTATATGGATGGAAAGACAATATTGAATATAATCTTAATTATACTTGTAACTTGGTTTATCATTTCTCGTTTCTTACCAGCTAGAGGAGTAAAAAATATTTCAGGAAAAGAATTGAAGCGTATGATGGGGCAAAATAATAAACAATTTATTGATGTACGTACACCTGGTGAATATAGAGGAAATAATATTAAAGGGTTTCGGAATATCCCATTAAATGAACTGGCTAATAAAGCGAAACAGTTAGATAAAAGTAAAGAAGTTATTGTTCTTTGTCAAAGTGGAATGAGAAGTAAACAAGCAGCGAAAATGTTAAAGAAATTAGGATTTCAACATATTACAAATGTTTCAGGTGGTATGAATGCGTGTAATTAAAAAGGAGTTGAAAAAATGAAAGAAATGACTGCAAAAGAATTAGAAGAAAAATTGTTACGTAAAGAAGCAGTAAATATCGTAGATGTACGTGAAGTAGAAGAAGTAGCTGAAGGGAAAATTCCAGAAGCATGTAATATTCCACTAGGACTATTAGAATTTCGTATGCATGAGTTAAATAAAAATCAGGAATATATTATCGTGTGTCGTTCTGGCGGGAGAAGTGCAAGAGCAGTTCAATTTTTAGAGAGCTACGGTTTTCGAGCGATCAATATGGTAGGTGGTATGTTAGCTTGGGAAGGTAAAGTAGAATAGGGCGAAAATAAACGATTTTTTATAGGGGCTTAAATACCCCTATAGGTAATTTAGAGGAGGAACAACATGGAGCAACAGAAGAAAACAACAATTGTTTTATTTAGTGGAGATTATGATAAAGCGATGGCAGCTTATATTATCGCAAATGGTGCAGCGGCGTACGATCAAGAGGTGACTATTTTTCATACTTTCTGGGGCTTAAATGCCCTTAGGAAAGATGAGCATGTGGAAGTAAAGAAAACTTTTATAGAGAAAGTGTTTGGAAAAATGATGCCGCGCGGTGTGGATAAGATGGGATTATCAAAAATGAATTTTGCTGGTATGGGGCCAAAAATGATTAAAGGAATTATGAAGAAGCATAATGTGATGCCTTTGCCAGACTTAATTGATATGGCGAAAGAGCAAGGAGTTAAGCTTGTAGCTTGTCAAATGACAGTAGATTTATTAGGGTTAAAAGAGGAAGAGATTATGGAAGGGGTAGAGTTTGCAGGAGTAGGTGTATATTTAGCAGATGCTTCGGATGGGAATGTGAATTTATTTATTTAAATCACCTTCTTTTTAGAAGTCGGGGGATGAAATATGAGTTTAACAGTACTGCTTTTTATTATTGGGTTTATAGGATCGTTTATATCAGGAATGGTTGGGATTGGCGGGGCAATTATTAATTATCCGATGATCTTATACATTCCGGTATTACTAGGATTTGCTGGCTATACATCACATGAAGTGAGCGGTATTACAGCGGTTCAAGTGTTTTTTGCAACTTTTGCAGGTGCGTGGGCATATCGGAAAAGTAACGATATGGATAAAACGTTAGTTGTGTATATGGGAGCTAGTATATTAATAGGAAGCTTTGTAGGTAGCTTTAGCGCGAATCTATTAAATGAGCATACTGTAAATGTTGTTTATACAATATTAGCTACTATCGCGGCTATTATGATGTTTATACCGAAGCGAAACAACTGTGAGGATTCAGAAGGAACTATGTATAATAAATGGCTAGCTAGTATGTTAGCATTTATTGTAGGCAGTGTTTCCGGCATTATTGGGGCTGGTGGTGCGTTTCTTTTAGTTCCGATTATGTTAGTTGTTTTAAAACTACCGATACGTACGACAATAGCAACATCTATTGCTATTACTTTTATTTCCTCGGTAGGGATTACTACTGGGAAAGTGATTACGGGACAAGTAGTTGTTATCCCAGCGCTTATCGTTGCGGTAGCAAGTTTATTTGCCGCTCCGCTTGGAGTGAGAGTAGGGAAGAGAGTGAATCAAAAAGTTTTACAATACGTATTGTCTACTTTAATTGTAGGAACTGCGATAAAGATGTGGATTGATATGATATCGAAATAAAAAGATGGTGCTGCTTGTAGCACCATCTTTTTATTTCTCCCGCATTAACGGGCAGTAAAATTCCCACCTTAAAATTCGGCTGGAGCAAAGAAGTTAGGTGGGAGATCAACTGCCCGTAAACGCCCGATTGGTGAGGGCTGATAATCAGTGGGGGATGAACAAAACCCCCACTGATTATAGTTTCACTTTATGCCCAAATAACTTTCATTAAGTTCTTATATTCATCATTCGCCAGTTTATATAGCATTCTCGTATGTTCAAAGACAAGTGCTGGATTAAAGTTTGGTTCTGAGAATGCAAGAGATGTTGAAATATCAATTGCATTTTGCTTGTTTAGTGTGAATTTTGCAAATCGATAAGATGTGTTCAATTCATTGATGACGTGTAAAATATCATTTGTTGATGTTGCATCAGGTACATGAGCAACATTGAAGCAGTATATATCCACAGTAGGATGTTCGTTTTGGAAAGCAGCGATAAGTTGAATTTTTGCGCCAGCTTCTGTCTCTAATCCTACTGAAAAATGAACAGAACCATCATTTTCATCTATATTTTCTTCCATGTATATGTCGTTGGATTTTAAGTAGTCTTTAAAATCTGAAATGTTATGTTTTACTGCAGCTTTCATATGTATGAGCCCCCTGGTAATTGGAATAGATTACTACTATTTATTATAATTTAAAAATATTAAAAAAGATAGTTAGAAAGTTCTGATTTTTCATCCTAAAAAAGAAACCGCACTCTACCTCCATAGAGTACGGTTTCTTTTTATTCATTGTCATTAGACGATGTTTCTGTATCTTCACTGCTATTATCATTATGCTTGTTGTTACTTGATTCATGTTTGTTTGTATCCTCAGAGTCAGTTTCTTTCGTTCTCTCTGAGTTTGTTTTTTTCGAATCGGATGTAGATTCTTTCGTTTTCTCTGAGCTTGTTTTTTTCGAATCGGATGTAGATTCTTTTGTTTTCTCTGAGCTTGTTTTTTTCGAATCAGAGTCAGATTTTGTATATGCAGGTAGCCCAAGGTGACTACGAAGTTCGTTTGTAAGATTAGCTAAGTCTTTTTTATCTGGATTGTAGTAGTACGTTCGACCACCACCAGGAGATTGACTACATGTGTCATCACCTTTTGCCATGTAACAGTCTTCACCTTGAATTTGTAATTTTTCAATAGTAGAATCTGATCCATATTTATAGAATGAAAGCATATCGTCGAATGTTAAGTTTGTAACGAATTGGCCGTTAATATCATCAATGATGTTACCAACTTTTGTTACGGACCCAACGCTTGTTAGTTTCTTTAAAATGGCTTCAATAACGAGTTGCTGACGTTGTCCACGCATCGCATCACTATCAATGTGTCGTGTTCTAGCCAGAGCAAGAGCCTCTTCGCCATTTAACTTTTGAACACCTTTTTTCAGGTGAATGGCCTCAGCATTATCATTGCTATCTTGTTCAGTGAATTCAACTGGTACATCAACTTCAATACCGCCTAAGTCATCGACGATTTTTATAAATGATTTAAAGTTAAATTTTACAAAGTAATCGACAGGAACATTCATTAAATTTTCAACTGCATCAATGCTTGCTTGTGGTCCACCATCTTTTCCATTTTTAGTAGAACCGAATGCATGAGCGTGTGTAATTTTATCTTTTTTCTTTTCTACTGGAATATAAGTATATGTGTCACGTGGAATACTTAATAATTTAACAGTTTTGCTATCTTTATTAAACGTTGCAAGTAACAGTGCATCCGTTCTTATAGCTTCACCATATTCTTTCCCACGGACATCACTTTCATCAACACCCATTATTAAGACAGAGACGTTATTTGTAATAGGTTTTACAGCTTTATCACGTAAATCAGATTTATCACCGCGCGCTAAATCGTGAGCGGCGTTTCGAACAGCAGAAGATGCTTTATTGACTAAAAACCAAGTATAACTGCCACCTACTATTAAAAATAATAGAATAACGCTTATAATAATTTTTGTTTTTTTCCTACTCTTATTCGGGTTGTTTCGTGTATTTTCTTGCAAAGATGGGTTTTGCTCCATTTCTTGTACTCCTTCATTTGGATTGAAATACGACACTCATATCCACTTATTATAATGAAATTTAGCGAAAAAAAACATTACAAATCATTTACATTTCGTAAAAATTCAATTTATTTATAAAAAGTCAGATTTTCTATATTTTATTTATAGGATGAAGAATAAGTATAAGCTGTTTTAGTAGAAATGAAAATATGTATTGTGAGAAAGTGATAGAGAAGTAAGATTTGTTGAAATATAGCCAAGAAGAAATGAGTAGTCGTCCTTATATTTTCTATATAATAAAGAAGAATTTTACGGATGAAGGAGAGAGCATAATGAATCATACATCATTCCGAGCGATGGTCGTGAAAGAAAAGGAAAATAATCAATTTGAAAGAACCTTTGTTGAGAGAGAAGTAAATAGTTTACCTGAAGGAGACGTATTAATACGTGTTCATTATTCTTCATTAAATTATAAGGATGCCCTTTCAGCTAATGGTAATAAAGGTGTAACGAGAACATACCCTCATACACCTGGTATCGATGCGGCAGGAGAAGTTGTTAGTAGTAGAACCGCCTCCTTTAAGGAAGGAGATCAAGTTATTGTAACCGGATATGATTTAGGTATGAATACTTCTGGTGGTTTCGGAGAATATATTCGCGTGCCATCATCTTGGGTCGTTCCTTTACCAGAAGGAATATCTTTGAAGGAAAGTATGATGTATGGGACAGCAGGTTTTACAGCTGCTTTATCGGTATATAAGCTTATTAGAGCGGGAATTACGCCTAGTATGGGAGATGTTTTAGTAACTGGTGCTACTGGCGGAGTAGGTAGTGTAGCAGTTAGCATTTTAGCGAAGCTAGGATATAACGTAGTAGGGGCAACTGGGAAAATGGAAGAGGAGCAGATGCTACTACGTCTAGGAGCGAAAAAAGCTATTCATCGTGAAGAATTGAATGATAAGTCTGGGAAACCGATGTTGAAGGGTGTATACGCAGGTGTTATCGATACAGCTGGTGGGAACATGTTAGAAAGTTCTTTAAAGGTAGTTAAGTATGGAGGTTGTGTAACGACGTGTGGTAATGTAGCAGGGCATGAGTTAAATACAACCGTATACCCATTCATATTACGAGGAGTTAGCCTTCTAGGAATAGATTCGGTTCACTGTCCGATAGATGTGAGAATAGAAGTGTGGGCGTTATTAGCGACTGAATGGAAAAATTCAAAGTTAGTATCTTATACAGAAGAATGTACATTAGAAAAATTAGATGAGAAATTTGCACTTATATTGCAGGGCAAGCTAAAAGGAAGAACAGTTGTTAATATGAAATGAAAAAAGAGACGCTAATTAGAGCGTCTCTTTTCCTATTATAATGATTGTTTTAATCCCATTTTACCTTGTTCTCCTAAAACACCATCAGCAATATTTACAGCGTGATCACCGATACGTTCTAAGTTACTTACCATATCAACGAAAATGATGCTTGCATCACCTGAACAGCTACGTTCGTTTAGACGTAATACATGACGTTTACGAAGAACACGTTCCATTTGGTCAATTTTACGTTCTTTAGCAATAACAGTTTGAGCTAGTTCAGTGTCAAAGTTTGTTAAAGCTTCAACTGCGTCTTGTAATGTTGAAATTGTTAACTCAAGCATTTCATTTAGTTCAGCTAGTGCTTCATCTGATAGTGAAACACGGTTTGAAATTTGGAAATCTACAAGTTCTACAAGGTTTTCTACATGATCCCCGACACGTTCAATATCTCCAACAACACCTGCTAGAACTGAATGTTTTTCAGAGTCTGTAGATGAAAGTGGTTTTTCTGATAGTAAAACTAAATACTCGGTAATTTTTTTATCTAAATTGTTAATAGCTCCTTCTAATTGAGTAGCCATGTCAGCGTGTTTTTTATCTTGTGTGTTTAAAAATTGGTTTGCTTCTTTTAATCCATGTAATGAAAACTCAGCCATACGAATAATTTCTTTTTGAGCTTCTGTTAAAGCAATGGCTGGAGATTGTTCAATAAAGATTGGATTTAAGTGTTGCGGTTTGAAATTAATAGCAGAATCTTCGCCGCGAATAATTTTTGTTACAATCCATGCTAATACAGCAATGAACGGGAATTGAATAATAGTATTTGTTACATTAAACGTTCCGTGTGCAAATGCAATTGTCATTTCTGGATTTAAGTTTAATGACGTTTGGAAGTATTGAATTAAATTTGTAAATGGTACTAATAAAATCGTAAAGATAACTGTACCGACGATATTAAAGATAACGTGAACTAATGCTGCACGTCTTGCTGCAATTGAAGTACCGATTGCTGCTAATACCGCTGTAATTGTTGTACCGATGTTATCACCGAATAATACAGGAAGAGAAGCTTGTAAATCGATTGCGCCTTGACCGAATAGTTCTTGTAAAATACCGATTGTTGCACTTGAACTTTGTACAATTAAAGTGAAGACTGTACCGACAACAATACCTAAAATTGGATTGTCGCTCATGCTAACCATTAATTCTTGGAATGACTCTAAAGAGCGAAGAGGCTTCATACCTGTGCTCATTAATTCTAAACCGAAGAATAACATACCAAAACCGAATACAACTTGACCTACAGAATGTACTTTTTTATTTTTAAAGAAGAATAATAAGATAGCTCCAACTGCCATAATTGGGAGCGCGTATTCTCCGATTTTAATTCCGATAATAAATGCAGTAACTGTCGTACCGATGTTTGCACCCATAATAACACCGATTGCTTGTCTTAATGTCATAAATCCGGCACTTACAAGTCCGACTGTTAAAGCGGTTGTTCCTGAACTTGATTGGATTAATACAGTAACTAACATACCTGCTAGTACACCCATAAGTGGGTTTGTTGTAAAGCGATCTAGAATATCGCGAAGACGATCTCCAGCTGCTTGTTGCAGTCCATCGCCCATGTATTTAATCCCGAATAAGAAAATACCTAATCCACCAATGAACTGGAAGATCATATCTTGAATATTGTATTCCACGCATTCCACTCCTTAAATTTCATGTACGATGTAATTATTAACTAAACCTTGAGGCACTGTAAACGGTTCACCTGTAAAATTTACACTAAATTTACAAAGGGGTGAAAAGTTTACAAATCTTTAAAGAAAAACCTGGATTTAATTGGTTTTCATATTCAATACATGATAATTTTGTTAAGAAGTCATATTTATCACACTATTTATAGGTAGTAAAAATAGGTGAGGAAAACTATCGATTAAAATTTCATTTTTCTACATATTTTTTGATGAAAGTTAAAAAAATATGTAGGACAATCAATGATGTTTTAAATTAAAAAAGCTGCCGAATTATCCAGCAGCTTTTTCATTAGTTTTATCCTTCTGTTTTTGTTTCCGTAAGTTTGTGATGTAAATGAAAAGGAAAGCGATAAGTAATAGGGAGGAATAACGATATACAGTTGCATAGTTGGTAAAGTGTGCAATAAATCCAAATATAATCGCTCCAGCACCAATTCCAAGGTCAAATGCTGAGAAAAATGTTGCTGTTGCTACTCCTCGTCGATGTGGTGCTACTCGATCAATCATCCATGCTTGTAGTGCTGGTTGAATTGCTCCGAAACCACTTCCATAGCACGCTGCCGCAATAATTAAGCTCGGAATTGTAGTTGTATACGACAGTAATATAATACCTGTAAACGTTATAATAACTCCTGGAATAATGACGAATGTATGACCTTTCGCATCATATAATTTTCCGGAAAATGGACGAGTTACAGCGATTGCAAGTGCGTTAAATAAAAAGAAGAGACTAATGTCAGCAATGCCAACTTCCGTAGCAAATAATGTGATGAAGCTCCCAATTCCTCCGTACATTAACGTAATACATAATATTAATAATGAAGGAAGTAAAGCTTTACGCTCAATAAATCCATCCAGAAAGGTACCAGATGTTTGTTGTGGTGGTTGCGGCGTTTTTTTGATTTGAAGTAGTTTCGTTAATATTAATGAAACAATTGTACATGAGAGTGCACATAAAAAAAGAATCGTGAAGTTATATGTTTGCATAAGCCAAAGTCCGATAAGTGGACCGAGTGCCATTGCAATAGTGCCAGAAAGACCGAAATATCCCATGCCTTCTCCGCGGCGAGCTTGCGGAATTAAATCTGAAACGACAGTTCCGTATGTAGTCGTTGTAATGCCGAACCCAGCCCCATGTAAAATGCGAACGGCAAGTAGGAGGAAGACGGTTGAAGCGAAAAGGTAGCTACCCATAGCTAATAAACAAATGGCAGTACCAATCATTAAAATGATTTTTTTATTGAATTTTTGCAAGGCGTTTCCAGTTAGCGGTCTAACAAATAGTGCCGCAACGGTAAACATGCCGACAACAAATCCGATATTTGAACTTGTGCCGCCAATTTCTTTCACATAAACAGGTAAAGTTGGAATTAACATTTGAAATCCTAAAAACATACATAAGTTTGCTAGAATTAACGCAATAAACTCTTTCGTCCATAACGGTTCTCGTTTTACGAGTACTGCCTCTCCCATATATTCATCCCCTATATAAAAGTTTTCTCTGTTCTTTCGAGTATATGTATTGGTCAATGTTACAGTCAAGGAAGGTGCATTGAAAACGCATAACAATTTTTAAGGCAGAAAAACTGACAAATTTGTGTAAAGGCTACACAACTATGAAAAAAAGATGTAAAGTATAGATGTATAGACTAGTATTTGTTATGAATGATAGAAATTGTTTTTTCTTTTCAGAAAGCGGATTCAAAAAGTGGTGAACGAGAAGGGGATACATACTTTTTCACTACATATATTTGAAAGGGTTTACAATATGATGAAGAAAGAGGCGTGTACATATGAGACGATTAGGTATTTCTATTTATCCAGAACATTCGACAGTAGAGAAAGATAAGGAGTATTTAACATTAGCAAGTAAATACGGATTTACACGTGTATTCACATGTTTACTATCTGTAGATGGCGAAAAAGAGAGAATTGTAGAAGAGTTTAAAGAAACGATTTCTCATGCGAATGCATTAGGGTTCCAAGTATTGGTTGATATTAGTCCGTCTGTTTTTGAGCAACTAGATATTTCTTATAATGATTTATCGTTTTTCCATGAACTAGGTGCTTACGGTATTCGTTTAGATGTTGGTTTCTCTGGTTTAGAAGAATCGATTATGACGTACAATCCGTACGGCTTAAAAATTGAGATTAATATGAGCAATGGCACAAAGTATGTAGATAACATTATGAGTCATAGACCAAATCGTGAAAATTTAATTGGCTGTCATAACTTTTATCCACACCGTTATTCAGGGTTATCATACGATCATTTTATTAAATGCTCGAAGCAATTTAAAGATTACGGCATGAGAACGGCTGCATTTATTTCATCATTTGATGCAACATATGGGCCTTGGCCAGTAACAGAAGGGTTATGTACGTTAGAGCAGCATCGTGAGTTGCCGATGACAACACAGGCGAAGCATTTGTTTGCGACAGAATTAATTGAGGATGTTATTATTGCGAATGCTTATGCATCAGAAAAAGAACTAGAGGCACTTGGTGAATTAAATAAAGATAAGCAAACTTTTGATATAGAAATTTATGAAACGACAACAGAGTTAGAAAGAATTATCGTGCTAGACGAACCTCATTTTTATCGCGGGGATGTATCTGAATATATGATTCGTTCTACTCAAAGTCGTGTGAAATATAAAAAAGAGGAATTCAAACCGCATAATACGCGCGGGATTAAGCGGGGGGATCTTTTAATTGATAATGAACAATACGGTCAATATAAAGGTGAACTACAACTTGCCTTAAAAGATATGGTGAATACGGGGAAAACAAATGTAGTTGGCCGAGTTGTAGAGGAAGAAATTTTCTTATTAGATTATTTACAAGCTTGGGATAAGTTTGGATTTACACTAAAGAAATAAATTAATGTGGAATAAAGAAGGTAGGAGGGGATGCTATGGCATCTTCTTTTTTCTGTTGAAATAGTAGTCTATCGTATATAGAATTCAAAGGGATAGATTTTAACTTGGACGGGAGAGAAGTAGAAGGAAAGAATATAAGAATCATAAAAAAAGAGTCAGCCTCAACGTTGAGACTGACTCTTTTATATAGTAATTAGTTTAAAATTTTCACTTTAACTGTTTGGCGTCCCCAGTTACTTGATGAACCTTTATCTGGCATTAAAACGTCAATTTTATTTCCTTTAATAGCTCCACCAGTATCACCAGCGATTGCTACTCCGTAACCTTCAACCCATACTTTTGAACCTAATGGAATCACGCTTGGATCAACCGCAATTAGTTTCATGTTTGGGTTTGCTGTTAAATTATGACCCATAGATGATTTTACTTGGTCGCCTGCTTTGTAACCATTTTCAAGTGGATCTGCTGTATAAGCTGTTGCTACAACTGTTAACTCACGAGAAGAAGATGGCGCACTTGTTTCAGTTTCTTTTGCAACAGGTTGTTGTGTAGCTGGTTTTTGAGCTTTAGCTTTAGTTGCCTCTTGAGCTTCAGCTGCTTCACGAGCCTTAGCCGCTTCACGAGCTTTAGCTGCTGCTTGAGCTTCAGCCGCTGCCTGAGCTTCAGCTGCTTCACGAGCTTTAGCTGCCTCTTGAGCTTTAGCTGCTGCTTGAGCTTCAGCTTCTTCTTGAGCTTTAGCTGCTTCACGAGCTTTAGCCGCTTCTTGAGCTTTAGCTGCTGCTTGAGCTTCAGCTGCCTCTTGAGCTTTAGTTGCTTCACGAGCTTTAGCCGCTTCTTGAGCTTTAGCTGTTGCTTGAGCCTCAGCTGCCTCTTGAGCTTTAACTGCTTCACGAGCTTTAGCCGCTTCTTGAGCTTTAGCTGTTGCTTGAGCCTCAGCTGCCTCTTGAGCTTTAACTGCTTCACGAACTTTAGCTGTATCTTGAACTTTAGTTACTTTTTCAGCCTTAACTGCTGGTTGAACTTTAACTGGCGCTGTACCTGTTAAGTAAGGAACATGTACATAAGCTGTTTTTCCGTTATATTCAAATTGGATCCAATCATTTTGTACTTGGTGTGTTGTTTCGATTACATCATCTTTTTTAAATTTACCAAGAATCTCTGAATCTGTATTTGCTCCAGCACGTACGTTTAATACGTTTGCTGTTACGTAGTAAGTGTCTTTCGTATAGTCAGCGCTTACGAAAGCTTCTTTACCGTTATTTAATTTAACTTTTGACCATCCATTTTCTGTATGTAGAACATTTACTTTATATCCATCTAATAATTTTCCGACAACTTGTGATTCAGTAGTTGGGTTTTCTCGTACATTTAGTACATCAGTTGTTACGATAGTTTCTGCTTTAGCAGATGTTGTGAAAATCCCAAGACCAAAAACCGCTGCTGTTGCTATACCCATAAATTTTTTCATAATAGCCTCCATTGCATTTGTTTTCGTTGACCTCATTATAGCAACCATTATTTTCTTATTTGCGGAAAACACAAAACTACAAAGCATTCGTAACGAGGCATTAATATTATGTAATAATTCCAGGAATATCCTGATAGCGTTTTCTTTGCGTTTTTCGGGGGATTAGAACATATGATTCATAAAATCAATACTTTTTTAATTACCAATGGATTAACAATGTGTCAATAATGTTACATAGGAGTTTCTGCGACATTACAAAAGAGAGGCATTTAACTGTTTGAATCGTAATGTAGTTATGAAAGTATAATCTTTTTGTGTGTGAAGTCATATATATAGGGTGAATTTTAATAAAATAGAGATATAATTGTTACAAAATAAATTGTAGTATGGAAAAAATTACGCCTTGAATTTGTTCTATTACATATTATTTTTGCAATAATAGGATTGCATAATAGCTTTAACAAGAAGTGAAAGTTTAAATGATAAAAAGATATTCGTAACATAAAACATATATAATAGAAGAAACATGATTTGAAGGGACGATATCGTTATTAATTGGTTCGTGAATCGCTGTAGATTTATATAATAGAAGTTAGAGGTTCATATTTTCGTTAAAACATCGGTAAAGTGAAACTTTAATCCTCCCACTGATTATTAGCCCACACCAATCGGAATAAAATTGTATTTGTCTTCAACAAAATAAAAAGCGTAGGAGTGTAAACTCCTACGTTTTTTATTTACTCGTATCGTAAACATTCAATTGGATCAAGTTTTGCAGCTTTGTTAGCTGGTAGTAAACCGAATGCAATACCGATTAGCATTGAAATACCTACTGCAAGAAGTCCAAGTTCTTTTGAGACAACGAGTGGCCATCCGGCAAAGATTGAGACGATCCAAGCGAAGAAAATACCGAGCATGAATCCGATGAAACCACCGAGTCCCGTTAAAATACAAGATTCAATTAAGAATTGTGTTAATACTTTACCACGTGTTGCACCAAGTGCTTTACGAATACCAATCTCACGTGTACGTTCTGTTACGGATACAAGCATGATGTTCATTACACCGATACCACCAACAAGTAAGGAGATAGCAGCAATACCACCGAATACCATTTTCATCATACCGATTGATTCGTCTAATTGCTTCGTAAATTCACCTAAGTCCTGTGCTTCGAATTTATGCTCAAATTTAGGAGCTTTCATTTCGTTTAAAACAGAAACGGCTTGTTTTTCTACACTTTTACGTTCTGTTGGAGAGGTCATTGTTAATTTTACAGAGTCATACTCATTTACTCCTGAAATGACCGGAGCGTTTTCAAGTGATGTATAACCTTCAGGCATAGCCATTCCGAATTCGTTTTTCGTTTCGTATACACCGAC
Source organism: Bacillus sp. LK2 (assembly GCF_001043575.1). Classification (NCBI taxonomy): domain Bacteria; kingdom Bacillati; phylum Bacillota; class Bacilli; order Caryophanales; family Bacillaceae; genus Bacillus; species Bacillus sp. LK2. The sequence goes on along the minus strand of NZ_LDUK01000019.1, from coordinate 104,683 downwards.
TATTTTATACGGCTTTCCTTTTATATCAGTGTATAAATTTGATTCCCAACCGTTAAATAATTTGTTGAAAGCTTCTTCATTTAATATAACAGCGGGAATTGCTTGGTTTAATTCGCTGTCGTTTAATTCGCGGCCGTGAACTAATTTTATCTTTGAATCTGTCATAAAGGCGCCTGTGCCACCTTTTAAATCAAGAGAGACATCCTTTGAACCAGAAGATGCTTTTACTTTCATACTCACATCTGGATAAACATCTTTAACGCCTGGCACAGTTTGAAGACGTTTTAACATATCAGCTGTGATTTTGGCACTATCTGTTCCGTAATCAGGGTTGTTGTAGTAAATCGTTACTTCATTATCTTTTCCTTGGCCTAACTCTTTTTTAAACTTTGCGTTTGTACCATTACCCATTGAAATGATAGTAATAATGGCGCTAATACCGATAATAATACCTAACATCGTTAATATAGAACGCATTTTATGAGCAAAGATAGAGGAAAGGGCCATGCGTATATTTTCACTCGTGTTCAAAATTAACCTCTCCAATCTTGGACGATATTTCCGTCACGAATTACAATTTGGCGGGCTGCAGCTTCACCAATTTCACGGTCATGGGTAATCATAATGATTGTTGAGCCTTGCTTGTTTAATTCGTAAAAGAGGTCCATAATTTGTGTACTTGTTTTCGTATCAAGTGCTCCCGTCGGTTCATCGGCTAAGATAAATTTCGGGTTATTTACGATTGCGCGTGCAACAGCGACACGCTGCTTTTGACCACCTGATAATTCGTTCGGCAAGTGGGTAGCGCGATCAGCTAAACCTACTTTTGTTAAAGCAGCTAATGAGCGCTCACGTCTTTCTTTTTTATCGACTCCAGCGTAAATAAGAGGTAATTCAACATTTTGAAGTGCTGTAAGTCTCGGTAGTAACATGAAGTTTTGGAATACGAAACCGATCTCTTTATTACGAACGCGTGCAAGTTCTGTTTCAGACATGTTTGAAATATTTTGCCCAGCTAATTCATATGTACCGGTCGTTGGTTTATCTAAGCAACCGATAATATTCATTAACGTTGATTTACCAGAACCAGATGGTCCCATTATAGAAGTGAATTCTCCTTGGTTCAGTGTTACGTCAATTCCGTGTAATATTTGAACTGACTCTGCACCATTTTGGAAGGACTTCGTGATGCCTTTTAAGTTAATCATTCAACGACAACCTCCATACCATCTTTTAAGTCTTTTTCAGGTTTAGAGATAATTTGTTCTCCTTTTTTCACTCCAGCAACCTTTGCTTCGCTATCCGTTTCGAATTCAACCGTAACAGCTTGTTCTTTCGCTTTTCCATCTTTTACAACGAAGACAACATTTTTGTCGCCTTTTTTCACAATACTGCTTTTCGGAACAATCGTACCAGTTGCTTCACCTGATTTACTCGTTACGTATACGTGGAATCCGTTTTGTAATCCTTCACTATTATCTAATGTGACAGTGAATTGATAATTAGAAACTGTTTTATTGTCATCCATGCTCTTTAATGGCGTAGAGCTGATTTCTGTTACTTTTCCTGTCCAAGTCTTACCAGCAACAGTTTTTGAAGAAACAGTTACTTCCTGCCCAACTTTTACACTAGCAAGCTCATATTCAGAAAGTTGGCCTTTTACTTTAAATGGACCATCGTGACGAAGTGTAATTCCACTCATGCCTGTTTTTTCATCAGCAGTTTTAACGATATCATCAATTACGCCATCAGCAGGGCTCGTTACAGAAAGAGTGCTTAATTTCTCTTTTGCTGCTTTAATCATTTCATCAGCTTTTTCTACCTCAAACTTTTTCATTTCAAGTTGTGATTCTAATTGTTGAACTTCGATTTCCGATGCTTTTAATGCTTCCTGAGGAAGGCCAGCATTTTTATCTTTTTGTAATTTTTGTTTTGCTAAATCAATTTGTTTTTGATGTAATGTTACTTCTTTTTGTGCAATTTTCTTTTGCATTTCTGCTTCCGTTACGCCTTGTTTGGAAACTGGATCATTATATTTAAAAAGAAGCTGTCCTTTTTTTACTTCATCACCTTTTTTAACAGCTAATTCATACGTACCTTTTGTTGGATCGAATGAGATTGTTTCAATACCATTAGGGATAACTTCGCCGCCAAATTTTTGTGCGTTTTCAATTTGTTTTTCCGTAACTTTATAACCGCCATATGCCATTGCTACGTCAGATCCACCGCCAGCAAATGCGAAATATGATCCAGCTGCAATTCCGATTGCTACTACACTAGTAATTAACACTTTATTTTTCTTCATCATCTATTTATCACCTTTTCGTTCGTTTTAGTATCTACATTAAGTATAGAAGAGGTAGAGAATCTGACAAATCGTTTTAGCTTACAATAACCTTACAGTTTTGTAAGGTATGAATATGTAGATGTAAGGTAGAGGTTGTACTATTTTAAGCAGATGAATTGACTCTTTGTTTCTTTCTTACAATAATATTGTATGAAGGAGAGGAGGAAGGAAGATGGAAGCTTATTTTAGTGCGCAGCCATTAAAACCATTTATTCCATACTCAAGGCAACATGCCATTATATTATGTATTATGTTGGTGGGGATATTTTTTCTATATCAATACCAAGATTTATTACGTCAAAGTGAGTGGAATATAACGGTTCGATATGCGATTGCATTTCTATTTATAGGAAGTGAAATTGGACTTCATATGTGGGAATGGAAAGCAGGTATTTTTGAGCTAGACACTTCATTACCATTTGAGTTATGTACGATTAGTTTATTGTTAGCGTCAATTATGATTGTAACGAAAAGTTATCGAATATATGAAATTGTGTTTTTTATAGGGATTATTGGTGCATCACAAGCCATTTTAACGCCAAATTTGCAATATGCTTTTCCACATTTTCGTTTCATTGAATTTTTTATCGCACATGTATTGCTCATTTGGGCACCGCTCTTTATGACTTGGGTGGAAGGATATCGTCCTACTTTGCAGTCTATTAAACGGACGATGATATTTTTAAACGTATTAATTCCTATCGTTTCGTTTGTGAATTACAAAACGGGTGGTAATTATATGTTTTTAGCTCATAAGCCAGAAACTGCGTCATTACTCGATATGTTAGGGCCGCATCCTTACTATATTATTTCATTAGAACTTGCAGCGCTTATTGGATGTTTTATTGTGTATATGCCGTTTGTAAAAAGAGAAAAACATGTGCATAAAGAATCGCTAGGCTCATAACCTAGCGATTTTTTATTGTAAATATTTACAATTCAGAAAATTAAGAATAAAATTAAAGGATAAATTATATAGAGAGAAGGGAGAAAATGGTCAGAAAAGTTTTTTTGAATGGGATGGAAATGACGATTCAATTTATCATTTCAATTTTGGGTATTATTTGTTTGGGGGCGCTACCAAAATTATTTTATGGATTTGAGTTGAATGTATCAGAGTATATAAAAAGTCTAAAAGAAGTATTTGCGAAATTAATGGATATTTCCAATATGCAATATGCAAGAGATAAATTTTTATTTCCTCAGTTGTTTGTCCATTATAAAGAAACAATGGTTATTTTTTTGGCCGCATTTTGCATTTCATTATTGGTAGCATTTTGTATCGTTTATATGATTATGAGTAGTTCACCGCGTATACAACATCGAATTAAATCGTTTCTCATCTTTCTAGAATCCATTCCAGACATTCTTCTTATTTTAGGATCACAAATTTTAGTTATATGGTTTTTTAAACAGACAGGTTTTTTACCTTTTCAAATTGCGGCAATTGGAGGCGAGTCCATTAGAGGATTGCCGATATTTTGTTTGAGTATCCCGACTACGATTATGTTCGTAAAGTTATTAGTGTTACGTTTTGAAAATGAGCTAGAAAAAGATTATGTACTATTTGCTAAGGCGAAGGGGCTGGATCGCTTTCATATTTTAAATCGTCATATTTTACGAAATGTGCTACTTAGTACACTTTTCTTTGCAAAAACGAATATTTGGTTTATGCTATCAAATTTATATATTATAGAATGGATTTTTAATACGAGAGGTATTTTTATATTTGTGAAATCATATCCGGATATGAAGATTGAGTTGTTCATTGTTAGTGTGCTGCTTATTTATATTCCGATTTTTATTTTATTTAAGCTGTTTCATTATCTCGTTCCAGCTGCGATGAAGGAGAGATTATAATATGTGGACGTATATAAAACGTGATAAAAGGTTTTGGATAAGCATTGGATTTCTTCTCATATTAGTTCTTTTGAGCATCGGAAATACGATATGGAATGATGGACATATTAGGCAAGTAACATTGCAATATGATGCGGCTGACAATCCAGAAGTACCACCATTTTCACCTTCATCACAATTTTTACTCGGAACAGATCGGAAAGGATATGACCTTTTAAATTTAGTAATTGAGGGAGCGAAGTGGACGATTGGTATATCTGTTTTAATTGCAGCGCTTAGAATGGTAATAGGTGTATTTATCGGTGTTTTCCTCGGAACATACATAAAAAGGGGTTTTTCGAAGATTGAAGCTTTTTTTGACAGTTTTACAGTTATTCCGATAGTCATGATCGCTTATTTCTTCCTTCAATCTGTTAATAAATTTGGAAGTGGAGAGGAGACATCAACTTTTTTTGAGCGAGCTTCATTTCAAGTTGTATTACTTGTAGCGCTTGCTTTGCCAGTTATTGCACTTTATGTTGCGAAGGAAGTTCGTAAATTACAAACGGAAGAATTTATTGATGCTGCGCGCATATTAGGTGGATCGAGAAGGCATATTGTTATAAAGCATCTTTTTCCGCATCTTTATATGACGTTTATACTCGTATTTCTTCAGCAGTTTACTCAGACTCTTACAGTTTTACTGCACTTAGGGTTACTTGAAGTCTTTTTTGGAGGAACAGTTGAATTTGGAGGAATGATGGAGAAAGAGTTAGATTCCTACACACATGAATGGTCAGGATTAATCGGCGTATATTTTCGCTCTTTAACAGTACATCCGTGGATTCCTCTCGTTCCAATTTCATTTTTCGGGCTTACCATCTTTTCAGGAAATATGATTGCAAAAAGTATAGAAGAAGCAATGATGAAAGTTCGATTAGGTGGAGAGGTAAAGAAGGAAGTAGCAGAAGAGGAACAACCGAATTTGCAGTCAAAAGAAGAGTTATTTACATTTAAACATACGATGTGAAAATAAAAAAGAAGCAAGCATGGATTTCATGCTTGCTTCTTTTTTATTTTGTAGAAACTTCACCTTCAGCTTCTGTTTGCGGAATAAAGTATCCGATTATACCACCGATTATTGCTGGAACGATCCAGCCGATTCCTAAGTTATAAAAAGGAATTGTGTGTACGATATTAGCGATAAAACTTGGTATCATTCCCACATTATCAAGTGCATGAATACAGCTAATCATGAATGCTGCGATCATTGCCCCGATGTAGACAGAAGGTTTACGTTTCGTATATTTATCAATAAATGATACGAAAATTAAAATGATTGTAATTGGATATAAAATAATTAATACAGGTAATGTAATTTTAATCAATAAACTTAATCCTAAGTTTGAAATAACGAAGCTAAAGATACAAACGTATAGTACAAGCTTCTTATATGAAACATTTGTTAGTACTGTTGTGAAATAGTTGGCGAATGCACTTACAACACCGATTGCAGTCGTTAAACAAGCAGCTATAATCGCGATACTTAATAAAACATTACCGCTTGTCCCAAAGAATTGATACATAATTGTTGCTAGTAGCTGACCGCCATTTTCGAATTGTCCTAAGTTTCCATTTGAAGCCCCGATATAACCGAGTAAGAAATAAACAATTGTTAAGAAAAGGGCAGCAATGCTTCCGCAAATAATTGTATATTTCGCAATGGATTTTTTCTCTTGTATACCGTTTTGACGAATTGCATTTACAACAATTGTTGATAATACGAGAGCTCCGATTGCATCTAAAGTTAAAAATCCTTCAAGAAACCCTTTGAAAAATGGGATGTCTTTATAGTCACCGATAGGCTCAGCGAATGATCCTGGTGAAAGAATTGCTTTTGTTGCCATAATTGCAATAATTCCAAGTAAAATTGGCGTTAATATTTTACCGATATGATCTACTAATTTGGATGGGTTTAATGATAAGAAGTAGACGACTGTAAAGAAAATCGCACTAAAGACTAACATAGAATACCATTGATCAGGGAAAAGTGGTGCAATCCCAATTTCGTAAGATACAGATCCAGTTCGTGGAATAACAAATAGTGGGCCGATTGAAAGATAAATAATGATAGCGAATACTGCTGCGAATTTTGGATGAACACGGCTTGCTAAAGTGTTAAAACTACCACCGGCAAGGGCAACTGCGACGATAGCAAGTAAAGATAAGCCGACGTCTGTAATAATAAATCCTGTAATGGAAACCCACATATTTTCTCCAGAAGAGAGGCCGAGAAGGGGCGGGAAAATCATATTACCAGCACCGAAGAAAACTGCGAATAGTAGTAAACTAATCGAAAGTATTTGCGCTGGTTTTAAAGTTGTACGCATATAAAGAAAATCCTCCTAATGAGTGCTTTTGTCGAAAATTCAAACAATTTGTCGAGTAACTGTTATTATTTTAAAGGTCTGATGACTAGAAAGCAAGAGGGAATTTTATAAATATTAAAAAATGATGCATTAAATTGAATAAATATACTATTTATATGTTAATTAGGAAGGATTTAACTTTTAACGTAAAAAAACACATATCGTTAGGATATGTGTTTTAAAAATAAATTTTTCGATCACGCTCTTCTTTTAAAATTTCTACTGCTTCTCGGAATCGTTGTGAATGAACAATTTCTCGTTCGCGTAAAAAGCGTAAGCTGTCATTTATGTCTGGATCGTCGGATAAATCAATAAGCCATTGATAGGTTGCTCGTGCTTTTTCTTCAGCTGCAATATCCTCATATAAATCTGCAATAGGATCTCCTTTTGCTTGAATATAAGTAGCGGTAAAGGGAACGCCACCTGCATTATGATAAAACAAAGCGCTATCGTGATTAGCGTATTGCGCGTCTAATCCAGCAGCTTTCATTTGTTCAGGTGTTGCATCTTTTGTTAATTTATAAATCATTGTAGCAATCATTTCTAGATGTGCGAACTCTTCTGTACCAATATCGGTTAGTAAGCCAACGACTTTGTCGGGAATTGTATAACGTTGATTTAAGTAACGAAGGGCAGCGGCTAGTTCACCGTCCGCACCACCATACTGTTCAACTAATAATTTTGCAAGAGCTGGATTACAAGTACTCACTTTAACAGGATATTGTAATTTCTTTTCATAAATCCACATATTTTCTCTCCTTCATCTTGTGTTAATGGACAGTAATAAGCATTCTTCTAGGCGAAGAAATAGCTGGGAATGCATAGTAGGCTTCATAATGATTTGGATTAAAGAATTCAAAACTAATGAAAGTTTTATGTTATATTTGCCATGGCCAAGGTCCTTTGCTCCATTCCCATGGAGCGTTAGAATAACTATTTCCAAATTGCTGAAGTGGACCAAATTTCTCTTCAATTTTTTGTTTTAATACTCTTCGTTTATAGGAGAAATCGTTGAATTGATTTATAGCTGTAGTATCGTCGGGATGCGTATCTAAATAGAGGGTAAGTTCAACTAATACAAAATCAAGTTCTTGTAGTTCTTCAATCCATTTGTAATATTCATCAGGCAATGTTTGTGTCACGTTTTTGCTCACCGTCCTTTTTTGTGAGGGTTTTCATAAAAATCATAAAATGCAGGCCATAGAGTCCCTTTTCTTAAAGCCTCTTTTGGTGGGAATTGGGGTAAATTAGTTGGTTGAAAGCCCATGTATAAGTGGGGGGGAGTTGAGTAATATTTTTTTCCGATTGGAGGGCAAGGATCGTTTGGGCCGTGAAAAGGTATGTAGGATTTCATGAATTCATCCATGTTACACTCCTCCTTTATAAATGAAATATTCATCACTATGTATTGTATTCGTACATAATTGTAAATTATGACTCATATAGAAAACTAATAGAGACAGGGGGAGTGCGGATGGAAAGTATTACAACATGTATTGTATTAGAATCCAAAAACTTAAAGGAAACATTATATTTTTATGAAGGGATTCTAGGTTTTAAACCAAGCGAGGAGAGGCCACAATTACGTGTAACAGGTGTTTGGTATGATATTGATTCAACGAGAATTTGTTTTGTTGTAAATCGGAATTTTGGGGAGAATAGAGAGACTGTCACATCATCAGTTAAGGAAATATTTTTAAAAACTGCAAATATCGAGCGAATAAAGAAAAAGTTAGAATTTTATCATATATCATTTACAGAAGAATGCTGTGGTGAAGAAGTAAGAATAACTTGCTATGATCCAGACCGTTTTAAGCTCCAAATTGTTTCAACAGAGAATATAGAATAGCGTCTTTTATAATGTAATAATCTTAGTGGCAAATGAAAAAAATATTGACAAGCCTCTCCAAATATTTTAATGTGATTGTATAAAATTGTGTATATAAAGGGGAGTAACTTATTACAATAGAGTCGTCATTACAGGGAGAAACCCTCGGCTTTATTGGCAACGTTTCGTTGTTAGTGAGACCTTTACCAGCAATGGTAAAGGCCCCTTATTGTCTTTTTTAGGACCCTTACCATATTTGGTAGGGTCCTTTTTGTATACAAAGAGAGGAGAAATAAAATGAAAAAACTTATAAGTAGATTAAGAGTTGTATTTCATGTTCGCCGATTTGTTCCATTTTTATTTGACTTTTTCACTTCAAAAGAGGTTTCAATAAAGAAGAAAATCTTATCTATTGTTTTTTTAGTAGGGTATGTTGCTATGCCACTCGATTTAATTCCAGACTTCTTACCGTTTATTGGTATTTTAGATGATATTGGAATTGTTTTATTCATTTTGAACCGAATCGTAAAGATGGCGCCAGTACATTTGCAAGAAAAGCATAATGTGAATATAGGATAGGAGTTAAAAGTGTGGAGCAAATTATTTTAGATATAATTGAGTATTTAAAGCAGTTTTCTTATTTTGGAGTTGTGTTAGCTTTAACTTTTGAATTTATTCCAGCAGAGGTTGTTTTGCCGCTTGTCGGGTATTGGGTGTACGAGGGTGATATGAATTTTTGGCTAGCTGTGTTAGCCGGAACACTTGGTGGAACGACAGGGCCATTAACTTTATACGCGCTCGGTTATTACGGTGGTCGTCCTCTGTTGCTAAAATATGGGAAATACTTCTTTGTTAAAGAAGAACAAATTCAAAAAGCAGATGATTTCTTTGCGAAGTATGGCCCGGTTGTAGCATTTGTTGGACGCTTCGTTCCAGGGGTCAGAACACTTATTTCTGTTCCATGTGGTATGGCGAAAATGAACATATGGCAATTTATCATATATACATTTATAGCAATGTTTCCGTTAACGGCCTTGTATATTTATGTAGGGATGAAATTAGGACCGCATTGGGAAAAAGCAGGGGCTATTGTAGGGGAGTACATGTTACCTATACTAGTAGTTGTTCTTGTGATTGTGGGTAGTATCTTAATCTATAAATATATGAAAAAGAGGGACAAAACGGAATCTATTTAAAGATAAAGTGAAACTTTAATCAGTGGGGGTTTTGTTCGTCCCCCACTGATTATTAGTTGAACCAATCGGGCGTTTACGGGCAGTTGATCTCCCACCTAACTTCCTCGCATTCTCCGAATTTTGAGGTGGGAGTCTTACTGCCCGTTAATGCGGGATAAAGGTGCATAATTTCTTGTGAATATAGATGAATAATACAGGCAAAGGACTCTAAAGGACATACAAATATAATGAATTAAAAACAGCAAACCAAACATTTGTACAATCAAAAGTGGCAGAAGAACAGCCAAAAACACCGAAAGAAAAATTACAAGTGAATATTGAATCTGCAAAAGCTTTAGTAAAAAAAGCGCAAGCTGGAGAAATAACAGATGGATCAGTTAAATCATTAAGTCAAAAAATCACAGTTGCAGAAGCGGTGTTAAAAGATAAAAATGTAAAAGATGAGTATGTAGAATCAATGAATCGTACGTTAGAGCATGCTATTTCATTGGTTGAAAAAAGCATTAACAAATAAGGAAGAAGAAAAAGAAGCTTATCATGATAGGCTTCTTTTTTGTTATACTAAAAGTAGAATAGAAAAAGGGAGCGAATAATTTGGAAGAGAAAAAGATAAAAAGAATTCTTGAATATGTATGGATCGCTGTTGTGCTCCTTGTAGGATATTATTTATTAAAAGATAAAAGTATATGGGTTCTATTTTTAATGACATTTTTATTAGCGGGATTAGGAACGCTATTTATTAACTTTTTCTTTGATAGTGTAAACGCGTGGAGAAAGAAAAAGAAGGAGACGAAGTAAGGGAAAATAAGCATGCAAAAGTTGAAGTTTATGAATTAACTTGCATCGGCATATTTGTCATTTTACAATCGTTAACTAAACAACAGAATAGAACATGAAAATAGCTCGCCTTTTTTATAGGCGAGCTATTTTTTATGCTTCTTTTTTCTCATCGTTTGTTTTTTCAGTAGCTAAATGACTATGCTTTCTAGAGTAGAAGAAATAGACGCATAAACCGATAATAAGCCAAACTGCAAAGCTAATCCATGTCGTTTTAGACAAATTAATCATTAAATATAAGCAACAAAGAATAGCGACAACAGGTAGTACAGGTACAAGAGGTGCGCGGAATCCACGTTTTAAATCAGGATGAGTTTTTCGTAAAATAAGTACAGCACAGCAAACGAATGTGAAGGCTGTTAACGTACCGATGTTTACTAAATTCGCAAGTAAATGTAAGTCTAAAAGTCCTGCTAATAAAGCTGCAAATATCCCAGTAATCCATGTGTTTAGTAAAGGGATTTTCACTTTTTTATTTACGCGTGCTAACGCTTTTGGAAGTAAACCGTCTCGGCTCATTGCATACGAAACGCGAACTTGTCCATACATAACGACTAAAAGAACGGTTGTCATTCCTGTCATCGCACCAACTGCAAGTAGCCCAGCGATAGTATCTTCTCCAACGAAATGTAGTGCAAATGCAACGGGATCAGAAACGTCTAATTGAGTATAGGGAACCATACCTGTTAAAACGAAAGATACGATCATGTATAAAACGGTACAAATAAGAAGGGAACCGATAATACCGATTGGTAAATCACGCTGTGGTTTTTTCGTTTCTTCCGCAGCAGTTGCGATTGCATCAAAACCTAAAAATGCGAAGAAGACAGTGGCAGCTCCAGTAATAATGCCGTCGTATCCGAATGGAATGAACGGTGTCCAATTTTCAGGCTTTACATATTTTGCGCCTGCTACGATAAAGGCGATAATAACTGCTAATTTTATAAGGACCATAACATTATTAATGCGTGCGCTTTCACGTATACCAAAACTTAAAAGTCCAGTAATGATAAGTAAAATACAAACAGCTGGTAAATCAATGAGACCACCTTTTCCCATACCGGGGGCCGAGGCAATAATGGCGGGAAGGTGTATATTGAACCCTTGAAGCAATGATTGTAAATATCCAGACCAACCAACAGCCACCGCTGCAACTGCGAGTAAATATTCGAGCATTAAACACCAACCAACGATGAAAGCGACAACTTCTCCGACGGTCATGTATGCATAAGTATAAACACTTCCTGAGACTGGTATAGAAGAAGCGAATTCTGCATAACAAAAGGCTACACAAGCACAAGTAAATGCGGCAATAAGGAATGATAGCATAATACCAGGACCAGAATGTTTTGCCGCTACAATACCTGTTAATACAAAAATCCCTGTCCCAATTACGGCGCCGATTCCTAAAAACGTTAAATCTAATGCAGTTAGTGTTCGATCTAGCTGCCGTGGTGATTCAGTACTAAGCGCTTTTTTTCGTAATAATGATTTCACTTTGGACTCTCCCCCCATTTTTTCGTCTCCATAACTGCGAATAGTGTGAACCCATTGGAAAAGAGTACGTAAGTGAATGAAGGTACAGTTATGGTATGTAGTTTTTTGAAATTTCTGGATTAATTTTAATATAATTCAGAATATTTTGTCAAATAAAATTTTAACAAATAAAATTCCAGTTGTAAGGAGAAACTATGTGCAGAAATAGATGCAGATTAACAATCAGTAGAGATGAAGAATAATCCACTGATTAAAGTTTTACTTTATATAGTAGGAGAAGATGCTATGTTATTTTATTTCGAACTTGTTGTCATTTTACTTTGTACGAAATTAGCTGGTGATATTAGCGTTAGACTTGGCCAGCCTTCTGTACTCGGTAAATTAATCGTTGGTATTATTATCGGTCCGGCCGTGCTAGGTATTATTAATAGTTCTGAACTTATTGATGAGCTTAGCGAAATTGGTGTTTTGCTACTTATGTTTATGGCGGGACTCGAAACAGATTTAGAAGAGTTAAATCGGAACTTAAAATCGTCATTTGCAGTAGCGGCTGGTGGAATTATTTTTCCTTTCATTGGTGGATATGTAACGGGACTGTTTTTTGGATTGATACAATCCCATGCTATTTTTTTAGGATTATTACTTTGCGCAACATCGGTTAGTATTACGGTACAAACGTTACGAGATTTAGGGAAAATGAATACGAGAGAAAGTACAACAATTTTAGGAGCAGCTGTATTTGATGATGTGATAGTCGTTATTTTATTAGCGTTTGTAATGAGCTTTTTAGGAACGCAAGATGTGAATATAACGCTTGTTATTGCAAAGAAAATTATTTTCTTTGTAAGTATTGTTTTTATCGCATGGAAAGTTGTTCCGTGGATTATGAAAATGCTCGTACCACTTCGTGTATCTGAAGCGTTAATTAGCGCGGCTCTTATTATTTGTTTTTCATTTGCTTATTATAGTGAACAAATGGGAATCGCAGGTATCATCGGAGCTTTTGCAGCAGGAATTGCAATATCTCAAACAGCGTATAAGCATGAAGTGGAACATAAAATTGAACCGATTGCGTATGCGATATTTGTACCAGTTTTCTTTGTAAGTATCGGGATGGAAATTACATTTCAAGGTATCGGAAGCCAACTTTGGTTCATTATCATTATGACGCTTATTGCGATTTTCACAAAGTTAATTGGATCAGGTTTAGGAGCAAGACTAACAGGGTTCAACTTACAATCCTCTATTAGTATTGGTGCGGGGATGGTGTCGCGCGGGGAAGTAGCGCTTATTATCGCAGCAAATGGGCTTACGGCGAATTTATTAGCGAAAGAAAATTTCACAGCGATTGTTATTGTTGTTATATTGACGACGATTATTACACCACCGCTTTTGAAGAAGTATTTTGTATAGAGAAGAAGGGCTTATCTGATGTAGGTAAGCTCTTTTTTTATTGGAAAAAGCAATAGTCATATAGCGTGAATAGGTTGTAATTATGGTAAAATCTACGTATATGATAAGTCGAGGAGAGAAAATGTGTGAAGATTACGAAGGGGAAGGTTATCGGTGTAATCATACTTATTGCACTATGCATACCATTTACTGCATGGAAAGAATCAAAAGTGAAAGATTTTCCAGTTTCTATTTTTTCTTCCTATGTAGAAGACGAAAACCCGAAAGACTATAAGTATACTGCTTTTGTACCTGACTTTGCAATTTGGATACATGGATGGGAAAAACAGAAGTCTGAAGGTGAAATAACGTCATATAAAAAAGGGGATCGAACTGTAATTGTTCACCATCCACCTGGTAATGATGGTTTTTATCTATATGATACAAATGATATTAGAGAATATACGCAACCGTAAGAAGTGGAGGTTAAATGGTGAAAGCTTCAACATTACTATTTAAAATTGAAAATAATATGGATCAATTTTCACCAGCTGAGAAAAAGGTTGCCATGTATATAATGGAGAATGCAGAGATTGTTCCGAATTTAACGACGAAAGAAGTGTCTACAAATGCGGGAGCGAGTGAGGCGAGTGTTGTACGTTTTTGTAAAACAATCAGTATTGGGAGCTTTAAAGCATTTAAGTTAGCGCTCGTTCGTGAATTAACGATTGCTGATTATAATATTAACGATTTTTCAGTGATGAATACAGAAGATGGACCGTATGATTTGTTCAATAAAGTTACATATGTGAATAAAGCTGCAATTGAGGCGAGTGTTACCGCGATAGATAAAAAGGAACTCGAGAAAGCAGCAGATAGCATTGTAAATGCTGATAAGGTCATGTTTTATGGTGTAGGTGGGTCAGCTACACCGGCGATGGACGGAGCTTATAAATTTACTCGACTTGGATTTACAGCGATGATGCTATCTGATTTTCATATGATGTTGCCACTCGTCACGAATTTAAAAGAGGGAGATATATTTGTGGCGATTTCTACTTCTGGGCGGACGAAAGATGTGCTCGAAATGGCGCAATATGCGAAGAAGCGAGGAGCTACGGTTATTGCGATTACGAAGCTAGATCAATCATCTCCTTTATATAAAACGGCAGACATTCGCCTTTGTATGCCGGATGTAGAGCAAGATCATCGTATAGCGAGTATTGCTTCAAGGATGATGCAACTCAATATGATTGATGCTTTATACGTTATTACTTTTAATCGTATTGGTAATAATGTGATAGATCAATTTATGGAGACGAGAGAAGAAGCAGTAAGGTTACGGAAGTTAAAGTAAAAAGATGGGGCAACCCATCTTTTTTTGTGGCTGGACATAAATTTGTCATGAAAAGAAATAAAATTTCATAAAATAATAAAGTAATATTGATTTTAAATTTCTTGAAGTTATAATAAAAGCGTGAAATTAAATTTCAAAGAAGGTGACAACATGCTAGAAAATTTATCTACAGAACATCGCAATGAGAAGACGATGAATTTAGATGAGATGAGTATAAAAGAAGTTTTACAAAGCATGAATCAAGAAGATCGAACTGTTGCGTTAGCAGTTGAAAATGAAATAGAAGAAATTGAAAAGGTTGTACAGATTGTTATTAAGTCTTTTGAAGAAGCTGGACGATTAATTTATATTGGGGCTGGTACGAGCGGCCGTTTAGGTATTTTAGACGCAGTGGAATGTCCACCGACATATGGAACAGATGACAAAATGGTGCAAGGATTTATAGCAGGTGGATTGAAAGCGTTTACTAAAGCGGTAGAAGGTGCTGAAGATCGTGAAGAGTTGGCAGAAGAAGATTTAAAAAGTATTGGATTAAACGAGAAAGATACGGTGATTGGAATTGCAGCAAGTGGCAGAACGCCTTATGTAATTGGCGGATTGAAATACGCAAATAGTGTGGGAGCGAGCACAGCGAGTATTTCTTGTAATAAAAATGCTGCGATAAGTAAATATGCAAAACTAAATGTGGAAGTGGAAACAGGAGCAGAAATATTAACAGGTTCAACACGTTTGAAGGCTGGTACAGCGCAAAAGTTAGTACTGAATATGATTTCAACAGCATCTATGATTGGTATAGGAAAAGTATATAAAAACTTAATGGTAGATGTTCAATCTACAAATGAAAAGCTAGTAGAACGCTCAAAACGAATTATTGTTGAAGCGACAGGCGCTAGTTATGAAGTAGCTACAGAGTATTACGAAAAAGCAGATCGAAATGTGAAAGCTGCAATCGTTATGATATTACTACAGTGTGAATATGGGGAAGCACTAAAAAAATTAAACGAAGCGAAAGGATTTGTGAAGAAGGCACTCTAAACTCTGGGGAGGGGGATTCTGTTATGAAGAAAGAAGTGAGAATGGCAAGTGAGATTACGGAGCAACTTGGGGGAGTAAAAAATATTCGTGGCATTGCTCATTGTATGACGAGGTTACGATTAACGCTTCATGATGAAAGTAAAGTGAATATGGACCTTTTGAAAAAAGTTGAAGGCGTTATGGGTGTGATTGAAGATGAAACATTTCAAGTTGTCGTTGGTCCAGGAACGGTAAATAAAGTAGCGGCAGAAATGGAAGTTTTAACAGGATTACGAATTGGTGAGGTGGCAGATTATCACCTTGAAGATATCGGCCAAGAGATAAAGTCAGGGATTAAGAAGAAAAACAATACACCAGTGAAAAACTTTTTAAGAAAAATAGGAAGTATTTTCATTCCGTTAATACCTGGTCTTGTTGCTTCAGGAATTATAAATGGAGTCGCTAACTTTGCGAAAAATGCAGGTGCTGATCCGAATGCAACATGGCTACAAATGTTACTTTTAATTGGCGGGGGTATCTTTACATTCTTAGGAATTTTAGTCGGTTGGAATACAGCGAAAGAATTTGGAGGGACACCAGTTCTTGGGGCAATTGCTGGTATTTTAATTTTCAATCCGGCGATGGCCAATGTAAAATTATTTGGTGAAGCGCTAGTACCCGGACGGGGCGGATTATTTGCAGTTATTTTTGCAGCATGGCTCATGGTTGTAGTTGAGAGACGAGTACGAAAAGCAGTGCCAAATGCAGTTGATATTATTGTAACACCTCTTATTACTGTATTAGTGGTAAGTGTAGTAACGATGTTAGTGATTCAACCAGTTGCAGGCTTCTTATCTGAGGGAATTACAAACGGAATTAATGCTATTTTAAATATTGGTGGAGCATTTGCGGGAGCCGTGCTTGCGGGAACATTTTTACCGCTCGTTATGGTCGGATTACATCACGGTTTAACACCGATTCATATGGAATTTATTAATCAAACGCACGTAACACCGCTATTACCTGTATTAGCAATGGCAGGTGCTGGGCAAGTAGGGGCAGCGATTGCGATTTATGTGAAAACAAAAAATAAACGACTTCGAAATGTTATTAAAGGTGCATTACCAGTCGGTTTTTTAGGGATTGGTGAGCCGTTATTATACGGGGTTACATTACCACTTGGGAAACCGTTCCTTACTGCTTGTTTAGGTGCAGCTGTCGGTGGTGCATTCCAAGCGGTTATGAAAACGGCTGCACTCGGAATTGGTGTATCAGGATTATCTTTAATTCCGTTAATTGCTGATAATAAATATCTATTATATTTCTTAGGGTTAGTAATTGCATATACTTTCGGATTTATCTTTACGTACTTCTTCGGATTTAAAGAAGAAATGGCAGAAAACATATAGAGAAAGGGGTCCCTTTCTCTTTTTCTATTAATAGAAAGGGAGATTCATATGATAGGAGTTTCAATTTATCTTTCAAAAGAGCGAGTAGAGAAACAAGAAGAATGGTTGGAAATAGCACAGAAAAACGGATTTTCATCTATTTTTACATCTCTTCACATTCCAGAAGACGATCCAAATACGTATAAAGAATTAATACAAATACTTGGGAAACAAGCGCTGAAGTATGAAATGGAATTAATGGTCGATGTCTCTCCGAAATCTTTACATCATTTAGGAATAACGTATGAAAATGTGGAAGAGTTAGTGGGGTGGGGCATTACAGGATTACGAATGGATTACGGTATTGCGCCAAAAGAAATCGCATGCGTATCACATAAGATGAAAGTAGCGTTAAACGCGAGTACGATTACAGAATCATTTTGGAAAGAGTTAATGGCAGAAAATATACGAGTAGATCGTGTAGAAGCGTGGCATAATTTTTATCCGCGTCCAGAAACAGGACTAGCAAAATCATTTTTGCAAAAACAAAATAAATATTTACATGAGTGCGGAATAAAAACGATGGCATTTATTCCAGGGGATAGTGAAAAACGAGGTCCTTTATATGAAGGTTTACCGACTTTAGAAAAACATCGATATATGCGCCCGCTTGAAGCGTATTTAGAGCTTGTCCAAGAGTGCGATGTTGATAAAGTGTTAATTGGAGATATAAGCGGGAGCCTAGAAAGTGTACAAGAAATCGCGAGTGCGAGTGGTGGAATTATCCCGGTGCGGTATCAATCATTTATGAATGATAGCGACGCGTTACAGCTGATAGAACGAGTGCATACGAACCGGCTTGATCTAGCGCGTGATGTAATTCGCTCTGTAGAATCGCGAGAAGAAAGTAATGTTGTATTACAACCGGTGAATACAATTTTAAGAAAAAGAGGCAGTATTACAATTGATAATGAATTGTACGGTAGATATGCGGGTGAAATGCAAATTGTTATAAATGATTTACCTGCAGATAAGAAAGTGAATGTCGTTGGAATGGTGATTGAAGAAGATGTATCGCTATTGTCTTATATAGGTGCTGGAAAAAAGTTTCAACTTTTTTTACGTGATTGAGTGAAACCTTGAATTAGCGCTATTTTGTAAAAAAACATTATCTGTAAAAGGGGTAATGTTTTTTTACTTTCTTTAAAAAAGTATTTGACGAATGAAAGGAAATACCGTATTGTTTTGTCTTGTGAATAAAAGTTTATCATAACAAAACAAAAAGGAGAGTTCAGAATGAATCAATATATTGGTAATTTAATTATTCGTATCGTGTTAGGAGTTACTTTTTTTGCACACGGTTTAGCAAAGTTTCAATCAGGTATCGATAACGTAGCAGGATGGTTTACAAGCATCGGCTTACCAGGTGGTCTTGCATACGGTGTAGCAACAGTTGAATTAGTTGGTGGTATATTATTAATTATCGGTTTAGGTGTGAGATATGTAGGATTGTTATTTGCTCTTATTTTAGCTGGAGCTATCGTAAAGGTAAATGGAGCAGCAGGATTATTAGGAGATGGAAAGAATCCGGGATATGAATTAGATCTTGCATTATTGTCAATGGGTGCGTATTTATTCATTGTAAAAGCAGAAGGATATGTAGATCGTTTTTTAAAAGAGAAAGTAATGAAAACGAAGTAAATTTCATTTTTTAAGTGTTGACTTGACGACTAGATGTAAATATAATAGTTACATCTAGTCGCATAGTTACGGAACAGCTAATATTTTTTTGTTATAAATGTAACTTAATCAGTTACAGCTGAAGTGGAAAAATAAAAAATGTGGAGGAAATAGCATGACTAAGTCAAATTTAGAAATGATTCGAAGCACATATGAAGGTTCGGCTTCTTCAAATGCAAAACATTTAGCGGAAGCCCTTTCTAGAAAAGTAGAATGGACAGAGGCAGCGGGTTTTCCGTACGGCGGAACGTATATTGGTGTAGAAGCAGTAATGAAAAATGTATTTAGTCGTTTAGGATCAGAATGGAATGATTATAAGGCTAATGTAAATACGTACCATGAAGTAAACGGAAAAGATGTGATTATTGCTGAAGGTGTTTACTCAGGAGTTTATAAAGAGACGGGAAAATCCTTTGAAGCAGACTTTGTTCACGTATGGAAACTTGAGAACGGAAAAATCGTGAAGTTTAAGCAGTATGTGGATAGTTATATTGTACGAGAAGCGATGAAGGCTTAAAATGAAATAAGGAAACAAATGGAATCGACTATGTGCAGGTGATTCCATTTGTTTATGTAATTATTAGGGGGAATGGGGAGTACATAATATGAAAAAATGGATAATAGGGACAATTACAATGATTGTAATTGTGATGGGGGCTTTATTCGGTGTTACTAAATTTCTTAATTATATAGAGGAAGAGGAGAAGAGCCTTAAAGTACAAAAAGTAATGGATCAACAGGAGAAGAAAGTAAAGGAAGAGAAGCCACAAGTTAGTGAAGATGAAATTATTTCTACAATGCATAGGATGGTACATCAAAAAGTGAAATCCTCTGAGAAATGGGGATTTATCGAAATGACAAATAAGGAAATTAGTAGTGCGAAGAACGCAGTAGAAAGCAGTACTAATTTTAAATATAAATCAAAGCTACTTTCTACTTTGGAGCGTTGGGAGAAAGGAGACTTTTCACAAACGGTTGAGGAGCATAACTTTTTGTGGGAAATTCAAGGTGGTGATACCGGAAAGGCAACAGAACGTTTATCGCCAGAAGAAGAAAGACAGTATGTGAAAGAAATGAAGGGTAAATAAAAACATCGCCACTTTGGTGGCGATGTTTTTTCATTAAGAATGTTTTCGTACTAAAGTTCTAGTCGTTTGAGGAGAAACAGTTTTAAAATGAGAAAATAAATAACATCCTGTCACGACGATAATTGTTCCGAAAATTTGAATCCATGTTAGCTCTTCTCCAAGGAAAATAAATGCTAAAATAGCTGTGAAAATTGGATTGAAATTTAGAAAAATCCCCGATGTAGTAGCTCCTAATTTCTGTACACCAATGTTCCAAAACACCATACAAAGGACTGTTGAAATCAATCCTGTATATAAAAGTGATGTAATGAAAGAAGAATTGATATTGGAAACAGTGAAGTTGCCTATGTTAAATGGGAGTAATAAAATAACGCCAAAAATACCAGAATATAAAGTTGCCATGAGTGGTGTAGTTGTTTTTGTCGCCCATTTACTACAAACAGAATAAATGCCCCAAATACAAACAGCCGCAATCATCCATAAATCGCCGCTATTAAAATGTAGTGAAAATAAAAGAGCGAAATTTCCTTTTAAAAGAACGAGGATGACGCCGAAAAATGAAAGAATCATGGATAAAATTTGAAGTGTATTTACTTTTTCTTTTAAAAATAAAGATGAAAATAGTGCAATTGAAATAGCGTTCAATGTAGATATAAGACCTACATTTGTTGCGGATGTTTTTTCTAATGCTAAAAATTGAAAAATGTTAAAAAGAGCGACTCCTGATATTCCCATAAGTATTAGCGGAAGTATTGCAGAGCGTGGTGGAATGATTTTCTTCTCTTTAAACCATACCATTGGTAATAAACAAACAATCGCAATCATCCATCTTAAACTTGTCAGTGTCATCGGAGACGCATGATCGACGAGTGATTTCCCAACGACGAAATTTCCTCCCCATAATAAGCTCGTTAATAATAATAAAAAGACGTAAAAATAAGGCATACTAAAAACCCCTTTGTTGAAATAAGAATGAACTGTAAATAATTTTAGCATTTTTCTTTATTGTCTAATATATTCTTTTGTATAATGGTGAAAACTCAATAAAATGTTTTGTTGGAAATCTTATTCGCAGAAAAATATTCAGTTTTATATAAGTTATGAGATGTTTCTTCGAATAATCGTCGGTAAGAAAAAAAGGGGGAATTTTGATGGAGTCATCTGTTATTAAAGTGCTAGATGATTTGGATATACAAATTTTAGATATATTACAAAAGGAGTCACAAGTAAGCAATGCGGAACTTGCACGCCGCGTTAACTTATCACCGGCTGCTATGCATGCAAGAATAAAAAGGTTAGATGGGGAAGGTTTCATTGATAAACAAGTGGCGATTTTAAATCAAGAAAAGCTAGGGTTTGATTTACTTTGTTTCATTTTTATGAGTACAAATATTCATCAGTCGGAAAAGCTTGAGGTGCTAGAAAGAGAATTAGAATCTATGCCTGAAGTGCTAGAATGTCACTGTTTAACAGGAGAATATGATTATTTATTAAAAGTGGCGAATCGTGACAGAAAAGAACTAGAGCATTTTATTAGAAAGCTGAATAAGCTAGGCATTACACGGATACAAACGAGTTTAGCACTGCGTGAAATTAAATATTCTACGGTATTGCCGATACGGAATGAGGAACCAAGTACGAAATAGAGTGCTTGGTTTTTTTATTTGTGTAAAATTCAGAAAAATAATTGACGAGGCGAAAAGAGAATTGTATTATTATATGAAATTACGAATTAATATTCATTTATTTTTATAAATATTAATGTGCTGGTTAAGGGGATATAATATGGAAATTTGTAATGCTGTTACAAGTGATGTGAAAGAGGTTTATAACTTAATTGAAGTGTATGCGAAAGAGGGAGTTGTTTTACCACGTTCTCTCTTGTCTCTTTATCAATATTTACAATGTTTGTATGTTGTGAAAGAAGAAGAGAGCATTATTGGAGTCGCTGGTTTACACGTATTAGGAGAGGATCTTGCAGAAGTACGATCGTTAGTAGTTTCGCATACATATGCAGGAAAAGGGATTGGGCGTATGTTAGTGAATCATGTAATGAATGAAGCAGCAAAAATAAAAGTGAATAGAGTAATTTCTTTAACATATGAAACAGAATTCTTTCAAAAGTGTGGGTTTGATTTTGTGCATAAAGAATCATTGCCAGAGAAAGTATGGGTTGATTGTAGACATTGTCCAAAGTTTGATAGCTGTGATGAGGTGGCGATGATTCGGTATGTTGGGTGAAATTTTTAGAGAAAAAAGTGCCCACTATTATTTAGATAATAGTGGGCATCTGTATTTTAATAAGAAATGAGATGTTATTAGGAATTTGAATTCGTTTGTCTCATGGCAAAATTATAAAGTGGATCTCTAAGTTCATAGTTATACGTAGAACCGTCGACAAGCCCTACAACTTTGTCGCTATCATAAAGGTCGAGCATAAATTGTGCCATTTGTTTTGCAGTATGAAATTTCGGTACAACATTATCGTATTGGAACTCATCAATATTAAATGAACGTTTCGCGAATTCTGTTTCAGTTGCGCCAGGAGCTAAAACTTTTGCTTGTAGTTTTGCACCTTGTTCTTTCAGTTCGTGAGACAGTCCTTCTGTAAATGCACTTACATAGAATTTCGTAGCGCAGTACGTAACAGCGTTAGCAACAATCGTGTATCCACCGCCCGATGAAACGTTAATAAGCTGTGTTCCTTCGGTCATTGAATAATCTCGAACGAAAAGAGAAGAAAGTATTGTTAGTGCTTCTATATTTACATGCAACATCGTTTCGATTTTGTTTAAATTTTGTTCAGCAATTGAGGCGAAATTACCAAAACCTGCGTTATTAATCCACGTTTCAATTTGAAAACTTTGTAGACTTTCATAAAGTTTATAGACTTCTTCAGTGACGGATAAATCAGTTCTTCGAATGACAACATCCAATTCCGGATTCATTTCGTTAATTTTCAATTTTAATTCTTCTAATTCTGCTTGTCTTCGTGCTACAAGTATTAAGTTTTTTCCGCGAGATGCAAAGGCTAAAGCTGATTCATAGCCGATTCCTGAACTAGCACCAGTAATAACTGTATATTTCATATAAACTCCCCCTGAATTCAAATTGACTTATTTATGTTTAGATTGTATTAGTTAGAGTACACTCTAAGTCAAATGTTTTTTGAAATTTAGATAAGGTAGTAAAATATATGAGGATACATATCGTGTGAAGGAGAATAATTATGTACACAATTAGCGAGGTAGCGAAATTATTAGGAGTGAGCACACATACATTACGATATTATGAAAAGGAGAATATATTAATTGCAAACCGTGATGCCAATGGGAATCGACTCTATGAAGAGTCACATATAAAGTGGTTGCAGTTTGTAATGAAGTTAAAACAAACGCAAATGCCGATAGCGAAAATAAGAGAATACGCTAGATTATATACAGAAGGGGAGCATACAACCGAAGCCCGGTTACAGCTTTTAGAAGATCATAAAAAATCTATTCAAACTCAAAGAGAAAACTTAGTAATTACAGAGAAGATGCTTGAAAATAAAATTATTGCTTACAAAGCCTCTTTGGAAAATAAATAGCGTACAAAACACTGTGTTTCCTTTTTTATGTGGAAAAGGGAATTCAGTTTTTTTGTTTTGGAATTGATTTGTGAGCATTTCATCATAATGTAATGAAAAATTAAAAAAGAGCAGCTAGCTAAAAGCAACTGCCCGATTCAAAGGGATCTCCAAGGGGGAATGGAGAAAATATTTTGTTACTACCATTATTGACAGAGTATTAAAAAATATACAGTCGAGTTGAAATTTTTTTTATAATCCCCCTTCACATATATATGGTGAGGGGATTTTTGTTTCTTTTGTCCTTATTTAGCATGAAAATTCGCTGTTGACACTTCACAAATTGTTCATGTAGAATGTTTATGAATGACATTCAGTCATTTTTCGTGAGAGGATGTAGATAAGCAATTTATACAGGAAGATAAGGGAACACGAGAGCTCATTAATAGGGGGATGTTAAAATTACATTGAATCTCTTTTGGGGCGTAAGAATTTGAAAGAACTTTATAATCTTAGTCAGCTTGGTGACGGAACAAATATAATGATAAAAGAGGATGATATCGGTTTATATATTATTTAGTGTGAGATTATATTTAAAAAAAACAAACAAATAAACTGACTGACGGTCAGTCAGTTATAAAAGGTGAGAGGTATGAAAAATAAAGCTTGGTTATATGTCATATTAACATGTATTTTTGAAGTCTTCTGGGTGTTTGGTTTTAATACAGCCCATACTTGGTGGCATTGGGTCATTATTGTAGGAGTTATCGCTGTTGATTTTCATTTTCTTTCTAAAGCGTGTGAACATCTGGCGACAGGGACAGTATATGCGGTGTTTGCTGGTGCTGGTACTGTAGGAACTTTCTTAATGGATGTTTTTCTTTTCGGTGGAAGTTTTAGTTTAGGAAAATTATTCTTCATTGTGATGGTTGTAGCTGGCGTGATCGGTTTAAAATTGGCTGATAATAAAGCAGAGACTGTGGAAGAAACTATGGAAGGAGCTGCTTAAAAATGGGTTGGATTTTCGTATTTTGTGCTGCAATTAGTGAAATAGTCGGTGTGATAGGCCTTAAAATGTATAGTAAAGATAAGACGTTAGCAAATGGAGCGATTTATATAGGTGGATTTGCAACTTCCTTCGCATTCTTATACACATCTTTCTTGTTCTTACAAGTAAGTGTGGCCTATGCGGTTTGGATTGGCATTGGAACAGCAGGCGCAGTTTTATTAAATATGTTTCTGTTTGGTGAATCGAAAAGTAAGGCACGTATTATTAGTGTAGCTCTTATTGTATGCGGAGTGACGGGATTAAAGGCTCTTTCTTAAGAAGTATACTATAGCACAAATTATATATTATATTTTTGTCTCCTAATAGAACAATGAATCGTCTATTAGGAGATTTTTTCTATATAATAAGATGAAATAATACACTATGATTGACAGTATAATGCACTTTCTTATAAAATGAGTGACAGTCATTCAATACGCGTGTGAAAGGGTTTAGATGATGAATAAAAAAGAGAAAATTATCTTTGCAGCTATTGAAGTGTTTCAGGAAAAGGGCGTTGAAAAAACAAAAATTTCTGATATCGTGAAATTGGCTGGTATTGCGCAAGGAACTTTCTATTTATATTTTCCTTCTAAGTTATCTGTTATGCCTGCAATAGCAGAAGTGATGGTTGAAAAGATGATACTTGCAGTAAAAGAAAAGGTACAGAACGATGGACCTTTTTCAAAGAAAGTTACGCAAGTAATAGATGCTGTTTTTGACTTTATAGCGGAATATCGTGAGATACAAGCTTTAATGTATGCGGGTATTGCATCTACTGAACATATAAAAGAATGGGAAGCTGTATATGAGCCTCTTTATAAATGGCTAAGTGAATTTTTAAGCGAAGCAAAAGAATTAGGTGAAATTCGTGATTCAATTCATGCAGAAAGAACAGCAAAGCTATTTATCGCTCTTGTTGAATCAGCAGCTGAACAAGTTCATTTATATGATCATAAAGATGATGAGCAAGTTGAACTCCAAAAAGCAGAGGTGTTAGATTTTTTAACACATGCACTACATATAAAGTGAAACTTTAATCAGTGGGGGGACATTTCCCACTGATTATTAGCCCACACCAATCGGGCATTTAAGGGCAGTTATCTCCCGCATAACTTCCTCGCATTCGCCGAATTTTGAGGTGGGAG
The DNA here is from genome assembly GCF_001043575.1 of Bacillus sp. LK2. Taxonomy (NCBI): domain Bacteria; kingdom Bacillati; phylum Bacillota; class Bacilli; order Caryophanales; family Bacillaceae; genus Bacillus; species Bacillus sp. LK2. Next base: position 78,967 of record NZ_LDUK01000019.1, on the reverse strand, counting down.
TCTTACTGCCCGCAAATAGCGAGGTAAAAGAATAAACGACTGGGTGAATTCATCAGAAATAAAAGGGTGGATTCATTTCATGCACAAACTGAATGATAATCATTCAGTTTGTTTTTATGCATATGCTGAAGGGTAAAGCGAAACTTTAATCAGTATGGGGGTTCCACCCTCACCAATTGGGATAAAGAAAAAACTTCTTGGGCATTATTTTTGAGAGGAATTGTACAGAAATGAGTTTTATGGGAAGAGGTGTTAATCATTGAAGAAACCAATAAAAGAACAAAAGATGGTATTAATCATTCTTCTAAGTAATATATTTATTGCTTTTTTAGGCATTGGATTAATCATTCCAGTTATGCCGTCCTTTATGAATGATATGAATTTAACAGGGAAAACGATGGGATATCTCGTTGCAGTATTTGCAATGGCCCAGCTTCTTACTTCACCAATTACTGGTCGATGGGTCGACCTTTACGGTAGGAAGAAAATGATTATCATTGGATTATTTATTTTTGGAGTTTCAGAGCTTCTTTTTGGATTAGGAAAAGATGTATGGATGCTTTATGTAGCAAGGATGCTGGGCGGGATTAGTGCTGCGTTTATTATGCCAGGTGTTACAGCATATGTTGCTGATATTACATCTATTCAGGAACGTCCAAAAGCGATGGGATATCTGTCTGCGGCTATTAGTACTGGCTTTATAATAGGACCTGGAATCGGCGGATTTATTGCAGAATATGGTATACGTGTACCGTTCTTTGTGGCAGCAGTTATTGCCTTTATGACATGCATTATTTCTATATTTATTTTGAAAGAGCCGTTAACGAAAGAGGAGCTTGCAGAGATTTCTACTAATACGAAGGAATCAAGTTTTATCGGAGATTTAAAGAAATCTTTAAATCCAATGTATGCTATAGCATTTATTATTGTATTTGTACTCGCATTCGGTTTATCCGCATATGAAACTGTTTTTAGTCTGTTTTCTGATCATAAATTTGGTTTCACACCGAAGGATATTGCTGCAATTATTACAATTAGTTCAATTTTTGGGGTAGTTGTACAAGTATTTATGTTTGGGAAATTAGTGGACATATTTGGTGAAAAAATGCTAATTCAATTATGTTTAATTGTAGGAGCAGTGTTAGCGTTTGTTTCAACAATAGTCTTTAATTATTGGATTGTGCTCCTTGTTACTTGTTTTATTTTCTTAGCTTTCGATTTACTGCGTCCAGCGTTAACGACGTTTTTATCAAAAGCAGCTGGAAAAGAGCAAGGGTTTGTTGCTGGAATGAACTCAACTTATACGAGCTTAGGAAATATTGTTGGACCAGCGATGGGTGGAATATTATTTGATGTAAATATTCATTATCCATATGCTTTCTCAGGAGTTGTTTTAATAGTTGGTCTCGGCATTACATTTATGTGGAGAGAGAAGCAGTTAGCTGAAAGTTTGGCGAGGTAATTTAATAAGTAACGAAAAACCCCTTACCGTTGTAAGGGGTTTTTATTTTATAAATTTAATCCAAACCGTTTTAATTCTATAAAGATACTTTCTAATTGCTTTCCTTTATCCGTCAATGTGTACTCTACACGAGGCGGAACTTCTGGATACACTTTTCTCGTTATAATCCCTTGCGTTTCTAACTCTTTTAGTCGAAGTGACAATGTTTTCGGACTAATGCCATTCATTGATTTTTGTAAATCACTAAAGCGTAATGTTCCTTCAATTTAAGAAATACGTTGAAAATCTTTACTCATACAGGACTGTTTTAGTTTTTTTGATTTTATTAAATATTTAATATCAGAGGTGTTATCATATGAAAGCTGAATATGATAATAGTTAATATACTCAAATAATGCAACAACATAAACAAATAGGGAGAATGATAGCCCGCCAAAAGGTAAGTGGGGATACCAAATCAAAAAATCGATAATAAACATAATAAGTCCTGTGATAATCAATCCTATATTTATCTTTTTTAGTCTTTTTAAATATTGAATGATCCAAATAGGCGTAACAGATGTTTTTTCTTTTTTTAGTCTTTTCCACTTTACGTACCAGTAAACCGTTCCTTGTAGTAAGAGAAACTCTAAAAGAAGAAATGAGACCCAAAAAGAATATAGGGAATATAAATGTAATGTAGGATAAGCATAATTAATTAAATAACTTGCACAAATAAAAGTAATGACTGAAAATAACTCACCTGTGTATAGATAGGAAAGCCTTTTTTCTAGGTTGCCTTTCATGGTTTCTCTCCTTTTATAAAGAATATATATGCGAAACCCTCACATTTTAGTACGGGGATGGCTGTATCCATAACTTCGCAAAATTCGCCCAACCGAATGAATCAATTGTTACGTTTTTTAAAGAAGAGGGATATGTTTTTCTTTTTAAAACGTGATAGTTAAATAAAATAATGTATTCAGCTTGCAAAAACTCTTCAATTTCATACATAAGTTCATAGCGCTTTTCTTTATTTTCTTCTAATAAAAAGGTATCTAGTAAAAAATTAATTTGTTTTTCATAGTGCGGGTCCATGAACCGATTTACGAAGCAACTTTTATTTTTAAATACATTTAAGAATGCCATTTCATGTTCGGTGGCAAAAACTTCTCCCATTAAAATAATATCGGCATGTTTATCAATAGAACGATCCATATAATCTGAAACGAGAAATGGGTGAAGTTCTACTTGCACTCCTAATTGTTCGCAACGTTCTTTTAGGAAGTCTGCGTCGTTTGTACTATCTTTAAATGCGAAGAAGTAAATATGTATCGTTTCTCCATTGTATGTGCTCTTTTTCAAATATTCTTTCGCTTTTTCTAAAGAATAGGATCTTCTCGGGGTTTGATGACGGCTTCTTTCAGGAAAGAAGCTTGATGCAGCAATTGTTCGTCTTCCTTCTATGTTACAAAGTATCGTTTCAACATCATATATTTCTCTCCAAGCTTTACGAAAGTAAATATCGTGGTGGGGACCAGGTTTTGTAAAATTGAAGCTAGCATAAATGCAACCTATTTCTTCTATTTGAATATCGTGTCTTTCGTTTTCATCTTCATTTGGCAGCTCATAATCAGAATGTATTTTCACATGATCTGGAATACGCCAAAACTCAATACGGTCTAGTAACGCACGCTCTTTAAAATAATGGGTGAAAGCTTCGAGTACGATATTATCTTCAGAGTAATGAGCAAGTTTAAAAGGTCCAGTACCTATGTAGTGATGATTTTGAATGACTGCATCATGTGGCAAGATTGCGAGCTGCATGGAACTCACATAATGTAAGAAAAATAAGTTCGGTTTTGCTAAATGGAATCGTATTTGCAGTGGTGATGGTGTTTCAATTTGAACAATTTCTTCTGTTAACCATTCGAAAGGAGATTGGACTTGCTTTAATCTTTCAAATGAAAATTGAACATCTTTAGAAGTTAAAAGAGTTTCGTTATGAAAATGTATATCTTTTCGTAAATGAAAGGTCCACGTAAGTTGATCCTGACTTAATTCCCACGTATGAGCAAGATGTGGTTCCATTTTTTCTGTAACATCGTTATAAACGACTAATGTATCAAAAATTTGACTAGTAAGATGGCTCTCCGTAGTTACAGCCGCAAAAGCCGGATCTAACGGTAATATCTTTCTTGATATAGGGATCTTTAATATGTCGTACATATCATTTGAAGGTTCATAGCCAAAATGATGATGTAGTTTACTTTCTATTTTTTTCTGAAGTGCAAGAGGAAGGGGTTCTTTTAAAAGAAGAAAGATATCTTTTAACTTTTCTTGCTCTAAAAGTTCATCTGTATATAATTCAATTGCTTCTATTAAAGTATGTGAAAATATAATTTCCGTCTTATTCCCGCGGCCTCGCCCTGGAGTCCAGCAAATTAATTGTTCTTCGCTCATTTTCTTTAATAAAATCTTCACGTTTTTCGTACTGCAATATAAAATATCCGCTAATTCTTGTAAGCTATTTCGCATATGCTGTTGATCTTGTACATGCAGCCTTAGTCTAATATAATAGTCCATAATTTTCATATGTATACACGTCCTTCTGTATAAAAGGGGAAACTCTTTAGAATATTCTAACCTTTTTCTTCCTCTTTTTCAAAGTAAAATGAATAAGCATAAGGAGGGAGAAACGATGGGGTTTTGGAGTATGCATCGAAATATAAAAATTAGAATTATAACATCATTTTTAACACGAACTGTATCAACGATGATTTTTCCATTTATGGCGATTTATTTTTCAATAAAATTAGGCAGTGCGATTGCTGGCGCTTTACTACTAATTAATGTGTTAGCTTCATTAATAATTGGTTTATATGGCGGGTATATTGGAGATCGGCTTGGGCGTAAAAAAGTAATGATTATAGGTCAAAGTATACAGGCCGTTTCCATTGCTTGTATGGGAGTTGCGAATTCGGATTACGTAGACTCACCGTGGTTAACGTTTTTATTTATGTTAGTAAATAGCTTAGGATCTGGACTTATGAATCCAGCGACCGAGGCGATGTTAATAGATGTGAGTACACCTGAAAATCGAAAGGTGATGTACAGCATTAACTACTGGGCTATTAACTTATCCATTGCAATTGGAGCGATATTTGGTGGATTACTATTTGAAAACTATCGCTTACAATTGTTTATTGTATTAACGGCTGTTGCTGTAATCACTTTATATGTTATGGCTGTATATATAGAAGAAGTGTATGTGGCTCGCAAAACAGTAGAGAAGAAAAATGTATTAAGAGATATGGCGGAAAGTTATAAAGTTGTTATGAAAGACCGAGCGTTTTTAATCTTTTGTGCAGCGAGTATATGTACGTTATCTTTAGAGTTTCAAATTAATAATTATTTAGGGGTGCGTTTGCAGAAGGAATTTGAAACGGTTCACTTTTTATTCGGAAATGGTTTTACGTTTGATTTAACAGGTATTCGAATGCTGAGCTGGATATCTGCAGAGAATACAATTTTAGTTGTTTTATGTTCGGCGCTTATTATTAAGATGTTAAAGCGTTTCAACGATTTGAAAATCTTGTATGTAGGTTTATTCATTTACACAATTGGATTTACAATACTCGGAACGAGCAATAGCTTATGGATTTTATTAATTGCAGGGCTATTCCAAACAGTAGGAGAGATGATGTATGTTCCGGTTCGTCAATCCATTATGGCAGATATGGTGCCAAATGAGGCGAGAGGTTCATATATGGCGATTAACGGAATGGTCTTTCAAGTAGCGAAAATGAACGGTGCATTAGGTGTTATGTTAGGTTCATTTATTGCATCTTGGGGAATGAGTGCTCTATATTTTATCGTTGGTATGAGCAGTATTTTATTATTTATGAAGGCAATTGGGAAAGAGAAGTATCAGGATGAGAGAGAAGTTTCGCAGATTGGATAAAACTATATGAAAAGCGAACTAGCTATACGGGGACTCGCTTTTTATATAGCCCCTAAAACGGATCAACTTCAGCTAAGTCAGGATTGGCGTTAGGATTAGTTAACAAATTCTTCAGTACACCTACTTCAGAGAGAGCGACGAGAATATAACCACTAATGAGGACGATGATTCCGATGATCCGTAATGTTTGTAGTGTAATGTCACGGCTATTTTCTTCTGAGTTATTTTTGGGGGGAGAAGGTGGATTGTTGTTCATAGTAGAGCTCCCATCTTTTTTATTTGTCCCGCATTAACGGGCAGTAAGACTCCCACCTCAAAATTCGGCTGTAAAGCAAAGGAGTTAGGTGGGAGATCAACTGCCCGTAAAAGCCCGATTGGTTCAACTAATAATCAGTGGGGGATGAACAAAACCCCCACTGATTAAAGTTTCACTTTATATGTGCGAAATTATTATTTAACTTATGGATAGGGATTGTATAGTCATTTTCACTATATGAGAAATGCCTACGAAAAGTGATTAGAAATTTTGGGACGAGAAAAGAGGCTGCTATGTGCAGCCTCTTTTTGAACTAAAACGAAGAAATCCTCTTCTTTGTTTTCGGTATGATAATAAATTTGATCCATAGCATTCCTATTACTACAATGATAAAGCTAATTAATAATTGTCTTGTAGCAATAAGTACAACGCCTGAAAATACAACTAATTGAATGCTTATTAACATAAAAATTAAGCTGAGAAATTGATTCATTCTTTCATCGGTGCTAATTGGATATAATGCTACGATAATATTTCCCGAAAAATACTTCCACAGGGAACGAAGCTGCATAGAGATCATATATAGGACGCCGTAAGCGATAGCGCCTTTCACGTAAATATTCGGTACAAAATATAGGGTGAAGGCACCGAGAATACTTAAGCGAATATATATACCGAAATAATCATTACCACGTAAAAACGCTAGTGTATGTAAATAGAAGAATGTTGCTTGTTTTTTATGTAATATAGGTTCAATCCAATTTGTAAGCCATTTTCTTTTGTTTACTTGTTTATTCATTTGCGGAACATCAGTGAAGATGCTAGCGAATTGATAAAAGCGTATGTTCATTTTTTCTTCTTGCTCGATTATGTATTCCCACGGTATTCGTTTTGTGGGCTGTTTTTTCGTATAAAGAAGTAGGAAAGCAAGAAGTAATAGTAATCCGCCTAACACAATGATTTTTGCAATATAAAACAGCATGTAAATGATAAGTGTGTTACAAGCAATACGAATGATAAGCCATATATTTTTTTCATGACTATCACGCCATATCCAATGTATGTATATGTTCCAGCCTTTTAAAATCATCAAAACGATAAAGCTTATACATAAAAAAGGTACGGTTAATTGTAATGATTGCATGGCAAGCGGTACCATGATAAGGAACGTAAATACGAGTGGGAAAAGCTGAATGATGTAATTATATAGAAGAGATTTTTTAAAATAAGATGTTAATTTCTCTTCTAGTGCTAGCAAATAGACAGCGTCAGGTTTTTGCATAAAGGTGCGAATTGGGCATCTTGTTATAATGAGTGTAAGTACGGCTGTGATGAGTAATAAAGATATTCCTTTAGACGGAGATGCTTTCAAAAACTGAGCGTAATAATATGCACCAACGCATGTAATAAAGATAAAGCTATATAGTAAACCGTTAATCATACGTGCAAAGTATGTGATGATATTTTGAATATGTTGTTGGAAGCGACTGCTCCATAGCGATTCGATTGACATGTTTTTCACCTCTTTGTTCTATTATATATGTTTTATTAAGTAAAAAACGAGCAAATTGCGTTATGCAACTTGCTCGTTTTTCTTTTCGTTATTTTTTTTCTGATCACGATTCATTAATGGATAGAAGGCAAAGCCGATTACGAATAAACCAATTCCGAGAAGGAATGTTTTTATATCGGATGCGCCGGTTTTAATAACCCATAGTGCATAGCAAAGTGCGATAACTGCGACTATGCCATCCATAATTCTTGCCCGCATTTCATTTTTATATGTTTCACCAGTTGCGACTAGTTTTAACTGGAAGATTGGTGAAACGAGATATGGAATGAGATAGGCTAAAGTTGATACTGTAATAACGAATGTATAAGCTTCCGCGATTGTTCCTGATAATGTTGAGAATAAGAACACTTGCGACATAATGTTTGTTAATCGTAGTGAATAGATTGGGCTTCCTTTTTTATTTGTTTTTGTAAAGAAGGAAGGGAAGAAACCTTCTTTTGCTGCTTGATAAGGTACTTCTGAGCTTAATAAAATCCAGCCTAATATTGAACCGAATAGGGAAGTAAGAGCAAGTAATGCCATAAGTTTCCCACCGCCATGACCCATCGCTGCGTTTAATGCGTCTGCTAATGGACGTTCAGAAGCTTGTAATTTATCAACATGAAGTACACCCATTGTTAAAATTGTAATTCCTAAGTAAATTGCAACTGTAATAAGTAAACCTGCAACAGTTGCACGCTTTACCGTTTTTGGAGAAACAGCACGGTTTGATAAAAGAACTGCGGATTCAATTCCGATAAATGCCCAAAGCGTTGTTAGAGCAGCTAAGTTTACTTGTGATAGAAGACCGTGTGATACGCCTTCTTTATCGATCATCGGTGTGTACCATTGTCCAAACTTTGAAGCTTCGAATGCAAATAAAGTAACGACGATGAATAGAAGGAATCCAGTTACCTTTGTTGTTGTTGCTAAGAAGTTTAGTTTTCCGGCTCCGCTTACACCGTTTGTTAAAATGATATGAGTTCCCCATAGTAAGATGGAACAAATAGTAAATGTAATAAGTTTTCCAACTTCTACGTTAAAAGAACCGATTGAAAACAATAGTCGTGTATCTTTCATAATCGGGAAGAAGAGTGATAAATATCCCGCAAAAGATGTAATGATGGCAACGTTACTTGCCCAGTTTGCAACCCAATATCCCCACACCATGCTGAAACCAGCCATTTTTTTCTTTTTTGGTGATGAGAATAAAGCATATGCATGACTTTGTGGTCCTGTCGTTAAATCAGGACGACGAATTGCTAAATTACCGAAAACAAGAGCTAGCATTAAAACACCAAACCCTGTTGTTAACCAAGCTAAAGTGACACCGAGAGGGCTTGCTGTTTGTGCTAACGTACTTGGCACCATGAAAATACCAGCGCCAACCATGTTACCGACAACGAAAGCTGTTAGTACCCAAAAGCCCCATTTTTTTTGTTGCATAGAAAATACCTCCAAAGTTAGTATAACCAAGTCAAGCGAGGAGATATGTATGTCTTCCAGGTAAGGAAGAGAAGTTCCAAACAAAACAAAAAAAGCACGTAAACTTGCCGCTACATGCTTTCTATCTTATAAGAAACCCACGACATACCTCTCGATAGCTCTCCACAAACGAAACGTTTGTGACAGTTCTGCACTTATTAAATGCAGACCCAGCAAGCGTGCATGGTGGACACGGCTTACTTCGGCAACCATTCCTTTCTCATTCATTCATCAATGCCACTACATCTCCTGAAATGATACTCTTAATGATTGCAACCTCTACCTCACCGAGATACGAATGAGGATTTAAATATTAAATTAACGTATTTAAGAGTAACAAATGAATTTTTATACGTCAATGGATATAGTAATAATCAGATTATAGAGAAGAGTATGTTATTAGAGGCTTGGAGGGTTTGAAATAAAAAGCAGCTGACCTAAATATTAGATCAGCTGCTGAATATAAGATTAAACTAAGTTTAATACAGTTACTTTTTCACGTGTCATAGACTCAAGGCTCTTACGAATACCTTGTGCGCCCATACCTGAACCTTTTACACCGATGAATGGGAAGTGGTCAGGGCCGCGCTCTGTGCGTCCGTTAATTTGAACAGAACCAGTTTCGATTTTGTTAGCAATTGCAAATGCTTTGTTAATGTCTTTTGTGAAGACACTTGCTTGCAGACCGAACTCTGATTTGTTAGCAATTTCAATTGCTTGTTCATCTGAAGAAACACGGATGATTGGAAGGATTGGCCCGAATGGCTCTTCCCAAGCAACTTTCATTTCTTCTGTTACGTGGTCGATTAATGTTGGGTAAATTAAGTTACGCTCACGTTTGTTACCGATAACGATTGTTGCACCTTTTTCAGCAGCATCGTCAACTAAACCTTGAACGAAGTCAGCAGATTTATCGTCGATTAATGGAACGATTGTGCTGTCTTGTTCTGGAGATCCAACTGATAATTTAGCTACTTGCTCTTTTAATAAGCCAACAAGCTCGTCCGCTACGTTTTCGTGTACAAGTACACGTTTAATAGCTGTACAACGTTGACCAGAGTAAGAGAATGCACCGCTTACGATATGATTTGCAGCATCTTGTAAGTCAGCATCTTCACGAACGATACCAGGGTCTTTACCACCAAGTTCTAATACAAGTGGAATCATTGCAGCTTTTTTCGCTAAATGTTTACCTGTGTTTGTACCACCTGTGAACGATACCATATTGATGCCTTCGTGCTCTACTAAGTAGTCGCCAATTACAGAACCGCGTCCTGTAGCTACGTTTACAAGACCTTTTGGAAGGCCAGCTTTATGAAGTGCTTCAACCATTTTAATACCACTAATTGCACCTTGAGTTGCTGGTTTGAAAATAACAGCGTTACCCATAATTAATGCTGGTGCAAGTTTTGCAGCAGATAAGTTTACTGGGTAGTTAAATGGTGCGATTGCTAATACAACACCAAGTGGTGCGCGTTGGATAATCGCAAGTTTAGATTTTGTTCCGCCAGGGAAGCTATCGCCCATCATGCTTTCTCCGTGCATATGAAGAGCTTCTTCAATAGTGTAACGAATGAAGTCAGCTGTACGAACAACTTCTTTTTTCGCATCTTTATATCCTTTACCGACTTCTTTCATAATGATATCGGCAATTTCATCTTGCATATTTACGAGCTCATCAGCCCATTTATATAAATATTTTGCGCGATCTTGTAGAGAAGCTTCTGCCCATGATTTTTGAGCTTCTTTTGCAGATGCAATTGCTTCGTCTACTTCTCCGCGAGTAATTGCTTGTACTTGACCAATTACTTCGTGTAAGTATGGAGATGGAATTTCGATTGTTTGACCTGAAGAGCTTTCTCTCCATTCTCCGTTTAAATAAAATTTGTACGTATTGCTAGTTGTCATGATTAGTCCTCCTAAAATAGCAACTTGTAAGAGTGAGTATAAGGTGATTGTAGGAGGTTTGATAATATTTTTCAAATGAAATATTTGTGAAAACGATTTCTTATTATTTTTTTATTTTGTATGCCCTTTCTTACAGAAGATTCTCTTATTTCAAACTGGATTATAAGTAGAATGCATCACGTTCATTTTTTATGATAAAAGATTATTTTATTCTATAGCTAAAAAAACAATTGACAGAATACTCAATAAAGTTATAAGATTATAAATGGAAAATAAATGAAAGGGGTGTGCGTAATGATTGTAATCGTAAATGTAATGGGCTTAGCTCTGTTAAATGGCGGAAAACATTCATATCATTACGCAACCCGTGCGGATATATAGGACTTTTTTGTCTTATGAGAAGCGTACGTTGCGTATATCGTAACGTACGCTTTTATGCATTCCTTTGCATATCGTCAAGCGGCGGTATGCTTTTTTTTGTCTAATTTGCTTGTTTCCATACTTTGTATGGTAACTATAAAAATCAGAATTTGGAAGGTGGAAAAATGTGATGAAATGCTGCGGTTTTCAAAATGTAAATGAGATGACTCTAGATAGCGGATAAAAAGCTTCCGTCAAATAAGAACGAGAAGGGAGAGGTTATATTGTTTTCAGTACTGCAAAAATTAGGATGGTTTTTTAAAGAACATTGGAAAAGGTATAGTATCGCAATTGGGGTACTTTTAATTGTAAACGTAATAGAGGTAATTCCTCCGAAGGTGTTAGGAATTACAATTGATAATATTAAAACAGGAGCCTTAACGAACGAGGCGATTATGCAATATATTTTTATTTTACTTGGGGTAACGATAGGCGGGTATGTGCTCACTTTTATTTGGCAGCATCAACTATTTGGTGGGGCGTTCGTACTTGAGAAAACGATGCGTTCAAAATTTATGGGGCATTTACTCAAGATGACGCCGACGTTTTATCAAAAAAATCGTACTGGCGATTTAATGGCGCGAGCGACGAATGACTTAAAAGCAATTGCGATGACAGCAGGTTTTGGTATATTAACGCTCGTTGATTCTAGTCTATATATGCTTACAATCGTTTGTATGATGGGCTTTTCAATTAGTTGGCAGCTAACATTTGCTGCGCTTATACCGCTTCCGATTATGGCGTATGCGATGAATATATACGGAAAGAAATTGCATGAACGATTTACAGTTGCACAAGATGCGTTCGGAGATATGAATGATAAAGTGCTTGAATCAATTGCTGGTGTACGCGTTATTCGTGCGTACGTACAAGAAAATGCTGATCAAGAAAGGTTTCACCATTTAGGGGATGACGTATACGAGAAAAATATGAAGGTAGCAAGAATCGATGCGCTATTCCAGCCAACTGTGAAAATGCTCGTTGGTCTTAGTTATTTAATTGGTCTAGTGTACGGTGCATATCTCGTATTCCAATCAAAAGTAACACTTGGGGAACTCGTTTCTTTTAACGTCTATTTAGGTATGATGATTTGGCCGATGTTTGCAATTGGTGAATTGATTAATGTTATGCAAAGAGGAAATGCTTCGTTAGATCGTGTGAATGAAACGTTAGCTTATGAACCGGATGTAAAGAATCCAAAAAATCCAAAGGTTGTACAAGAGCCGGATTACATTCAGTTTGATAATGTTTCTTTTTCATATCCTTCATCAAATGAAACAAATTTAAAAAATGTTTCGTTCTCATTAAAACAAGGAGAGACACTTGGAGTTGTTGGGAAAACAGGAAGCGGGAAAACGACGCTCGTTCGTCAGCTTCTTCGTCAATATCCACTTGGAGAAGGAGATATTGCAGTTTCTGATGTGAAGCTAGACAAAATGACGAATGATAACGTACTTGGCTGGATTGGATATGTACCTCAGGAACACATTTTATTCTCAAAAACAGCGAAGGAAAATATTTTATTCGGAAACAGAGAAGCGACGGAAGAAGAACTTGAAAAAGCGATTGAAATAGCTGCGTTTAAAAAGGATTTAGAGTTTTTACCGGAAGGTTTAGAAACGCTTGTTGGAGAGAAAGGTGTTTCTTTATCAGGTGGGCAAAAGCAAAGGATTTCGATTGCGAGAGCTGTTATTCAAAACCCGGAAATCTTAATTTTAGACGATTCTTTATCAGCTGTTGATGCTCGTACTGAAGCGGCAATTATTGAAAATATACGAACAGAAAGAAGCGGGAAGACGACGATTATCACGACGCATCGTTTATCAGCGGTACAGCACGCAGATTGGATTCTCGTTATGGATAACGGTGAAGTTATTGAAGAAGGTTCGCACGAGGCGCTCGTTCGAAATGGGGGCTGGTATGCTGAGCAGTTCGAACGGCAGCAAGGTGAAGGTGCGGATAGTGGGGTGAAAATATGAGCGTTTCAAAACGATTGTTTCAATATGCGATGAAAGTGAAAGGGCCAATTTTTGCAGCTATGGCGATGCTATTTGTTTTCGTCATTGCAGAGCTTGCAGGTCCGTTCGTCGCAAAAACGATGATTGATGAGCATATCGTTGGAATAGAGAGACCTTGGTATGAAACAGAAAAGAGTGCGGATGCTGTTTCGTATAATGGCGCCTTTTATAAGCGAGGCGATCGCTTTCAGGAAGGTGAGAAAAAAGGGAAGGAAGTTCGAGTTATTCAAGTTGGTTTTCAGTACTATTTTGTGCCGAATAAAATAACGCTTGAAGGTTCTCGGTCCGTTAAGGGTGATGTGATTACCGTTCAGAGTGGTAAGGCCGTGCAGGTGTATAAAGCGAAAGCATTAACGAAAGAAGAAGTATTTGCGTTTTATAAACCAGAAATAAACCGACTATTACTACTTGGCGGTGGATATTTCGCTTTATTAGTAGTCGTATCATTATTTGCGTACGGAAAGCAGTTCTTCTTACAGAAAGCTGCAAACAAAATTATTCAAATTATGAGGGAGGATGTCTTTTCTCATATACAAACGTTGCCGATTCGTTATTTTGATCATTTACCAGCAGGGAAAATTGTTTCGCGTGTAACGAATGATACAGAGGCAATTCGTGATTTATATGTAACGGTACTTGCGACATTCGTCTCTAGTATTATTTATATTATTGGGATATTTGCTGCGCTATTTTTACTCGATGTAAAACTCGCGATGTTCTGTTTATTAATTATCCCGATTTTAATTGTTTGGGCGATTTTGTATAGAAAGTATGCGTCTGTATACAATCATAAAATGCGGTCGCGTTTATCGGATATTAACGGAACAGTGAATGAATCGATTCAAGGGATGCCGATCATTCAAGCATTCCGTCAAGAGCGCGAAACGAAGAAGGAATTTGAAGAGTTAAATGGCGATTATTTTAAATATCAAAATAAAATTTTAAATTTAAATGCAGCAACATCGCATAACTTAGTGTCTGTATTAAGAAACATCGCTTTTACAGGAGTGATTTGGTATTTCGGTGGTGCTTCATTAAGTGCTACGGGTATTGTTTCACTCGGGGTACTGTATGCTTTCGTTGATTATTTAACGAGATTATTCTCGCCAATTACAAATATGGTGAATCAGCTTGCTAACTTAGAGCAATCACGTGTTGCATCAGAGCGTGTTTTTGAATTGTTAGAGGAAAAAGGAGAGGCAGTAGAAGAAGAACGTATGCCTCGCTTAAACGGAAATGTGAAATTTGATAATGTGTCATTTTCTTATAATGGGAAAGATGAAGTGTTAAAAAATATTTCTTTTGAAGCGAAACAAGGGGAGACAGTGGCACTTGTTGGTCATACTGGATCAGGAAAAAGTTCCATTATGAATGTACTCTTCCAATTTTATGAATTTCAAAAAGGAAAGCTTACGATTGATGGTCACGATGTAACAGAAATGCCGAAACAGGCAACTCGTGAACATATGGGAATTGTATTGCAAGATCCGTTTTTATTTAGCGGAACAGTCGCATCCAATGTCAGCTTAGAAAATGAAAAAATTTCAAAAGAGCGTATCGTAAAGGCGTTACGTGATGTTGGTGCCGAAAGATTTGCGAACAATTTAGATGAAGAAATTACGGAGAAGGGAAGTACACTTTCAACCGGAGAACGTCAGCTTATATCGTTTGCTAGGGCGCTTGCTTTTGATCCAGCGATTTTAATTTTAGATGAAGCGACTTCTAGTATTGATACAGAGACAGAAGCGATGATTCAACAAGCGTTAGAAGTTGTGAAAAAAGGAAGAACGACGTTTATTATCGCTCATCGTCTTTCAACAATTAAGAGTGCTGATCAAATTATTGTGCTTGATAGAGGAAAGATTTTGGAAAAAGGATCTCATGATGAATTAATGAAAAAGCGCGGGCGTTATTACGATATGTATAAAACGCAAATGGAAGGAAACCAGAGCGCTTAATATTTAGAAGAACTTGCGCTTTTCGCAAGTTCTTTATTGATTAAAATTATATCGACGTTTTGACAAAGGCTATCGATTCTTCGATAAATCATGACAAGCAAGAATAATAAGAAGTATTGTTTTACCTTTTTCTATATAAATGCTATATTAAAAAATGTTACTTATTTTTTGTATGTAGCGTTATTTTTCCATTTTGTTTGATTATGAAGAAAAAGGTTAAACTAAATAAGAACATTTTCATTGAAAAATTGTTCAAGATTGCATACAATCAATATAGTTTTTAAATTCCTATCAGAATACTTGGAGGATCACGGTCATGAAAAAATTATTTTCAGTGCTTGCAGTAACTACATTAGCAATTGGGATTGTAGCGGGCTGCGGCAAAGAAGAGAAAAAAGATACAGCTAGTCAAGATGCGTTACAAAAGATAAAACAAAGTGGTGAACTTGTAATTGGAACAGAAGGTACATATCCACCGTTCACATTCCACGATTCAAGCAATAAATTAACTGGATTTGACGTTGAGCTATCAGAAGAAGTTGCAAAACGTTTAGGTGTAAAGCCTGTATTTAAAGAAACACAATGGGACAGCTTACTTGCTGGTTTAGACGCAAAACGTTTCGACATGGTTGCTAACGAAGTTGGTATTCGTGAAGATCGTCAAAAGAAATATGACTTCTCTAGTCCATACGTTTCATCTTCAGCGGTATTAGTTATTGCGAAGGATAAAGATAAACCTGCTACATTTACTGATGTAAAAGGATTAAAAGCAGCACAATCTTTAACAAGTAACTATGCAGATATTGCTAAGAAAAATGGTGCGGAAATCACTAATGTAGAAGGCTTTAGCCAAGCGGCAGAATTATTAAACACTGGCCGTGTTGATTTCACAATTAATGATAAGTTATCAGTATTAAACTACTTAGAAACAAAGAAAGATGCAAAAATTAAAATTGTAGATACAGAAAAAGAAGCATCACAAAGTGGTTTCCTATTCCGCAAAGGTAGCGACAAGCTTGTACAAGAAGTAAATAAAGCGTTAGAAGATATGAAAAAAGATGGTACGTACGACAAAATAGCGAAAAAATGGTTCGGTGAAAATGTATCTAAGTAGTGCATTGGTCTCAGATCGATTGTCTACATGGGTAGATATTATGCAGTCTTCCTTCATGCCTATGCTGAAGGAAGCTGTGTTTACGACAATTCCATTAACGCTTGTTACGTTTATTATCGGTATTATACTTGCGACGTTAACAGCGCTCGCGCGTATTTCAGGTAGTCGTATTTTACAATGGATTGCTCGTATCTATGTATCTATCATTCGCGGAACGCCACTTCTTGTACAGTTATTTATTATTTTCTATGGTCTTCCAACTCTTAATATTGAGGTTGAGCCATATACAGCAGCAGTTGTTGGATTTTCATTAAATGTCGGTGCATATGCATCTGAAATTATTCGTGCTTCTATTCTTTCTATTCCGAAAGGGCAGTGGGAAGCAGCTTACACAATTGGGATGACATACCCGCAAGCGTTAAAACGTGTTATTTTACCACAAGCAACGCGTGTATCCATTCCGCCGCTTTCGAATACATTTATTAGTTTAGTGAAGGATACTTCATTAGCATCGTTAATTTTAGTAACAGAAATGTTCCGAAAAGCGCAGGAAATTGCGGCAATGAACTATGAGTTTTTAATCGTTTATTTCGAAGCAGGTCTTATTTATTGGGTAATTTGCTTCCTATTATCTATTGTGCAACAAATATTAGAAAAACGTTCTGAACGTTACACTCTAAAATAATCCTTTCATAAAAGGAGTTTTTGTTTTTATGATTTCAATTCAACGTTTACAAAAAAGTTTCGGAGATAATACCGTACTAAAACATATAGATTTATCAGTTGAGAAGGGCGAAGTTGTTGTTATTATCGGGCCATCTGGATCTGGTAAAACGACATTTCTACGTTGCCTCAATGTGTTAGAAACACCGAACGCTGGTAGCATTCGCATCGGTAATAAAGAGCTCGATTTCTCTAAAAAAGTATCGAAGAAAGATATTGTAAATCTTCGTACGCAAACAGGTATGGTATTCCAGCACCATAATCTATTTCCGCATTTAACAGCACTTCAAAATGTAATGGAAGGGCTCGTTACAGTGAAGAAGATGGGGAAAGAAGAGGCGAAGAAAAAAGCAAACTACTTCCTTGAAAAAGTTGGTCTTGCGGATAAAGTAGATTTATATCCGTTCCAATTATCAGGCGGACAACAACAGCGCGTCGGAATCGCTCGTGCACTTGCGATGGAGCCGGAAGTTTTACTATTTGATGAGCCAACGTCAGCGCTTGATCCGGAACTAGTTCAAGAAGTTTTAAAGGTAATGAAAGAACTTGCTAAAGAAGGAATGACGATGGTCATTGTAACGCATGAAATGCGCTTTGCTCATCAAATTGCGAACCGTGTTATTTTCATGGATGGCGGTGTCGTTGTCGAACAAGGTACACCAGAAGATGTATTTACAAATCCAAAAGAAGAACGAACGAAGAAATTTTTACAAATGTTGCAGTAAATAAGAAAGGTCTCAGGGCATATGCCCTGAGACCTTTTTGCCATATATATTTATTTTTGGAATCCACCAAGGCTTTGTTCAGCCATTGCAACTAAACGTTTTGTAATTTCTCCACCAACAGAACCGTTAGCGCGAGCCGTAGAATCTGCTCCTAATTGTACACCAAATTCTTGAGCGATTTCGTACTTCATTTGATCGATTGCAGCTGTTGCTCCTGGTACTACTAATTGATTGTAAGAACTTTGGTTTGCCATAGGAATATATCCTCCTTAGAGTGTAAAAGTTTTTTTGGTTGGACTAGCTGGAGTTGAACCAGATTACCGCCCCGTTTGGCGCTAATCCATCGGTAATTAAGTTTGTACTCATAGTATGGATGTTACCTAGAAAGATATACAAAATAATAATTTGTAAATTTTGTAAAAAACTTCGCTATTTTGTAAATTATGAAATAAGAGTAATCGTTGTATTTTTAAGAAAGAAGGCTAAACTAAGAGCGATATCATATGCGTGTTTTTTCTTTGTATAACCAGCTTGGCTTACTTAACTTATGATTTGTTAAAGTGAGATAAATTACAGCTTAGTAATATAAAAACTAAAAAGGCATCAATTTCGTATTTCTGTTTTAACCCGGGAGGGGGCAGAAAAAGGAACTGACCGCTTCTATGCAGGGCTAGATGCTCTCTTCAATCTAAAAAAAGAGGCTTTTTACAGATGTTTAAACGATAACGTATGGAGGAATAGCGATGGGAATTTGTCCGCTTTGCAACGCACTAGAATTACAAACATATTCTTGTCAAAATTGCCAAGGTGTACTCCAAGATTATGGGAAAACTGTAGATTACTTAGATAATTACAGTGCATATTTGGATCAGGAATTATTAAGTGCGATAGACGGTTTAACAAATAATAATTCACAAGAGTATTGCAATCATGTGTTTTATTGCGGAGTATGTAATCTGGAAACGGAAGTTGTAGTGAAGCTCATATAAAGTGAAACTTTAATCAGTGGGGGTTTTGTTCATCCCCCACTGATTATCAGCCCTCACCAATCGGGATAAATAGAAAACTTCCACCTTATGAGTGAGGTGGAAGTTTTTGTATTTGTGAGTTAATCATAGGGGAAGGGATATTTTCGGTGTTTGACGAAGGCTCTGATTTTATTTGAGACATTTTTTCTTTCGTGTCGCGCAAAGAATGTTCAGTTAAATAGATGGCATATTCATAAAATAATTGGCGTGTAAGTTCACTTTGTTCTTTTAACTTTTCATCTTGGAATACAGTTCGCCCAGGTTTAGAATTTGCTTCAAATAGCCATGGGTTTTCCATCGTGTCTAAACCGATATCAAAACCGATTTCGCCAATGTTCCCGGTTACTTGTTTATCGAGTGCATAACTTATTTGTAAGGCTGTTTGTTTTAATTTATTTTCAATTCGAACTTGCTTTGTTGAATCAGGAAAAAGTTCCTGAAGTAATTTTGTATCACCACCGCTATTTACATGAGTTGTTAAGCTACCTTTGCCAGCGATTTTGGCGACAATTGCACTAACTATCCAATTGCCAAAATGGTTTTTATTTGTATGGATGCGAAAATCGACGGGTTGCCCCTCGAAGCGGAGCAATGAGATGCCTTGCTGTACGATAAAATTTTTTAAATCATGTCCTTTTAACACATGGTTAAGAAGTGCTTCTAATGATTGATACTTCCTTAGTTTGTTTTGGTCATTTTCACGATAACGACAATAGTAGCGATTCTCTGCTTGAGAATAGAGTATTTGATGAATATTTCTCCCGAAGCTACCATGTATCGGTTTCATATAAATATACTTATACGTACCAAGAAGTCGTTCTACTTGTTCAAAATGTTGAAAAGCTTCTGTTTTTGGCAAGAATGGTTTAATCGAATTTTCTTTCATTAGGAGTTGATGAACTTCCCATTTGTTGAAAAACCCTGGATTAAACCATGGGATTGCATAGTCGCGTTCTAATCGTTTCTTTGCTCTCACGATTGGTTTGTAATTTTCTGATTGGCGATTTGGTAATCGGTCGTAAATGACATTCGGTAAAGGGACTTTGTTTTTTACCCATTTTCCTTCTTGAAAGAAGTACCCTTCAATTGTTTCTTCTTCCCAATTTATATGTTGAACGCCAAAGACAAATACAAATGGTCGTAATGTGAATGATGGTGTTAGTAACTCACCGAGAGAAGTTGAACGATTTCCTAAAGGAGTGGGTGAGTCATCGTTAAAGCCAGTTGTAAAAATCCCGATTAATGGGCCAAAAATGATTGTTTGATTTTGTGTGAGGGCATGGATTGTCGTCGAATGTGGAAGTAAAAGTCGGTCTGCAATTTGTTTTCCGATAATGATTTCTCGAGTAAATGAATAATGAATTTTAATATTCTCACATGCGATATAGCGTACACCAAAGGAAAGGGATGTAATCGGTGGTGTAATAGAAAAAACGTAAGGTAAAGTAATACTATTTGGATACTCATCTGAAATGTTTAATGTATATACGTGCTCTTTCAACAGAGTTTCTCCTCCTTTCATTATGGTGTGAAACGGCTAAACTTTAATGGACCATGAAAAATTTGCTCAGCTAACTGATCATTGTATCTGGTGTAAATTTCGTATGACGGCATCGTATTGACGTACATAAGCCAAATGGCCCCTTTCTGATCCATAATGGTAGAAAGTTCTAGTTCGAATAATGAAGAATATGACTGATCAAGTGTTTGAAAAACTTCAGTTACAACGTCATGTAAAGCATCTTTCAATAATTGAACGCCAGTTGAAGAAAGTAAATATTTAATTTTAGAAAATGGATGTAACATAGAACGTTCTGTTGCTGAAAGTAAAAATTGTGCAGGGAATGAACCTTTTTGTATAAATTGACCGAGCACTTCCCAATTCTGCTCTTTATTTTTTTGTATAATGGTTCGAATATGAATTGGATATGATAGTTGATTTGGAGGTTGTAGCATTGGGTGAATCATATGACGGGATAATTGTATGTTAAATTTACACCATGATATAAATTCATCGGTCCGTTTAAATTGAGTAGAAGTATGATGCTGTTCATTTATTGTATCGATATGAAATGTTTTATTTTTGTAAGTGGCTCGATATACATCTTCATTGGAATGTATATTCAGTGGTCTTATAATAATATCTCTTGTTTCTAGTAGTAATTTGAAAATTCCTTGTACTGTTCCTTTTTTAATTTTTGGTATGTAAGGGGAAAGACGTTTATTAGCAAGAAAAAGATTGTGTAAATTGCTTGGATTAATAAGCGTGTTATTTAAAAAAGTAGTGGAAGAACGTTTGTGTAATGAATGAATAATCGGTTTTGCTTGTTGGAATTCCTCATCCTCTTTGAAATGACAACGATCATATATATATGAAGGAATGGGAAAGGTTTGATCTATCCAATTTCCTGTATCTGTATCGTAAATAAGACCGGAAACAAGATCTGTCTTTGAATCAATGCTAAACGGTGTGAATTGGGCAACGACGTTATGATAAAGTCGAGCTCGCTTAGCGATTTCGGTGTAATACGTTTGCTCATGATGAAATTGAGAAGTTAAAAGACCAAGAACCAACGAAATCACTCCTTTATTAACAAGATGTTTGCATAATAGGCGAAGCTATATATTGCAAATACGTTTTTATACCATTATACTTTTGTCCGTATGACGATATGCTATCGTTTTAGAGAAGTGAAAGGTTGATTATAATGAATATATGGTTGAATATGTTAACAACGACAGGGCTCGGGGCAATTATTGGAGGATACACGAATCATTTAGCGATAAAAATGTTATTTCGTCCTCATCGTCCTATTTATATTGGGAAGTTTCAAGTTCCATTTACGCCGGGGTTAATTCCGAAGCGCCGTGATGAGCTTGCTGTTCAATTAGGGAAAATGGTTGTAGATCACTTGTTAACACCAGAAGGAATCGGAAAGAAACTAACGAATGAAGAGTTTCAAAAAAGTTTAATCCACTGGGCGCAGGTGGAAGTGGATAAAGTAATTACGAATGAACAGTCGTTACGAGATATGTTAGAAAAATGGAATATAGCACATGTAGAAGAAGAGGCGACTCAAAAAATCGAACATGTTATTACAGAAAAAACTCATGCATTTTTAGCAGAGTACTATACATATACATGGGAACAAGCCTTACCTCAGTCTGTTCATGAAAAAGTAGAGAATGCGATTCCAAATGTAGCGTCTTTTATTTTGAATAGAGGGATTAGCTTTTTTGAAAGTGAAGAAGGAAAGGCACGTCTTTCAAAAATGATTGATGACTTTTTTGCTTCTCGAGGAACGTTGCTTAACTTAGTTGGTATGTTTTTAGGGAATGTAAGTTTAGTGGATCGTGTGCAGCCGGAAGTTATTAAGTTTTTAGGACAAGATGGAACAGGGCAACTTTTAACTGATGTACTGCAAAAAGAGTGGGAAAAGTTAAAAGGAAGAGACGTAAAAGAATTAGAAACGTTCGTAGAGAAAGAAATGATTGTGAGCTCCATATTGTCAGCGGTTAAAGTAGAGGAAACAGTGAGTAGATTTTTAAATCAGTCTGTTCAGCAAGTATGTGAGCCGGTTCGAGAAACGATCGTTGAAAAAGTGGTCCCTAGCCTGATGCAGAAAGGCTTGAAGTGGGGGACAGAAAACGTCGGAGATATATTGAAAAATCTACACCTTGCGGAAATCGTCCAGCAAGAAGTATCTACATTTTCAACAGAGAGACTAGAAGATCTCGTATTATCCATTACAAAAAATGAGTTAAAAATGATTACATATTTAGGGGCGTTATTAGGAGGAACGATTGGATTTATTCAAGGCTTGTTGCTCTTATTCTTTAAGTAATAAAGGTGGGTACATAGAAAGAAAAGTGAAATTTCTTCACATCTCTTGCATAGTTTGATATGGTAAGAAGAGGTGCGGATAAAAAGCACTTAAAAGGCAGTGCGTACGAAAAGCGCTAGCCTTCTAAAGGAGGAAAAATAAAATGACAAAAAACATTCATGATGTTGCATATGAATTACAAAAAGCAATCGCTGAAAACGAAGATTTCCAAACATTAAAAGCAAGCTACGCAGCAGTACAAGGAGATGCAGCTTCAAAGAACTTATTTGAAGAGTTCCGTACAATGCAACTTGGTTTACAACAAAAAATGATGCAAGGCCAAGAAATCACTGAAGAAGATAACCAAAAAGCACAAGAAGTTGTAACTCGCATTCAACAAGATGCAAAAATCACAAAGTTAATGGAAACTGAGCAACGTTTAAACATCGTTATCACTGACGTTAACAAAATCATCATGAAGCCACTTGAAGAATTATATAGCGCGCAACAAGCGTAATGATAGAAGACGCTCCAGGGATGGGGCGTCTTTTTTTGTTTAGGGAAGTTGATAGTTATATCACAAAAAATCCCTTTCAAAATAGCCATTTTTTAGTGGTTATTTTGAAGGGGATATGTAATACATCTTTTAATTTTCTTTATTGCTGTTAATTGAAGTTTTAATATTTTTTTCGTTCAAAAACTTTTCAATCTCTTTTTGCTTTCGGCCATTAACTTCCTCAAAGCGTTTTGTAAAAGAAAAATCGGTCTTGAATAAGTTACCATCTTGGGCGAGTTTGTCTAATTCTTGATCTAGTTCTACGAAAATAGCCGTAGATGATGACATAAATTCATAGATTTTTTTTGAAGGTTTTTTATAATCATTAGGTAAATTATTATTACTAATAAACTCATGGAAATTCATATCGTTTTGTTTCGCTAAATCGATTAGTTTTTGTAATTTTTCTCGGTCAGATTCAGTAAAATTCTTATCAGAAGTTGTTGAAGCGAGAGGAATGATATTTTCAGATAACTCCCAACTATAATCTATATAATTTTTTATACTTTGTTTCATTTCATCTTCATTAATAGTTTCATTCTTTTTTGAGGAACTAAATATATTTTCTGGGATTTTAATAGTAACATCTTTAATAGATTGTACATCGTCTAATTTATCATCTTGTGCATCGTTTGCTTCATTAGATTGTGCATTGTGTGAACAAGCTGATATAAATAAAAGAGTAAGCAGCATGAGTAGATATAAAGTATATTTCTTCATTTTAATCTCCTTTTTCATTCATTAGTATCTTTGTAAAACGGCTAAATTCCATTTTAAATACTTTACTAAAAGTGAGTATACATGTTTTATCATTTGGTAAGATATTATAGAAATTAGTAAGCCGATGCAAAAAGCTAGGAACACACTATATACATCTGAATAACTGATTTGATGAAACCCTTTAAAAAATCCTAATCCTAGTAATAAGATAGGTGAAATGATTAATAATGGAGTGGCAATTATAAGTGCTAGAAGAATCGGTAATAGAAAGAGTAACAAGAAAAAGGCGATAATGATAAATATAAAGTTCAAAAAACTTAAGCTCATAACAGAAAATATTGCTGTTATAATATTTTTGAGGCTGCGTTTATGATCGGCGTTGCTTATAGCATATGTAACATTAAGTTCTTTAGCGATAGTTTTAGGGTTTCCTAGCTTTTTAGAAATTTCTTCTTCAGACTTCCCATCCTGTTTACCACTGATAAAATGAGTTTCGTACTCCGAGATCATATCTTGTCTTTCTGAATTAGGCATATTCCTTAGAAAAGAATTAAGTTGTTTTAAAAATTCACTTTTGTTCATTTCAATCACTTTCCTTTATAAAATGATTAATCACATCTGAGAATCTTATCTATTTTTTTATAAACAGCACAACCTTTCTGCACTTTTGAAATGGATACATACAGATTCCAATTAATGGTTATTCAATTATTTACAAATATACCATTTACTAGTGTTCTTTGCAAGGTACTGTAATATTGTTAATACCATGAATAGGTGAAAGTCTATTTATATATTTCTAGAGGGGGATATCTATAACAAGAAGCATAATATTGCCCAAGTGGCAAAGTTATGGTTTAAATCACAAAGATTCTAATGAATAAGCTAATCATTTCGAATATCCTACACTGATAAGTATTTTTATTTATTATTTTGTAAAATTCCTGGCAAATTTATGGGTAAAGTGACAATATCAGAATGGTATTTTAAGATAAATAATTGTAAGCGTATTCTTTAGTGGTTGTCAAAATACTGTCAAATTCATCTCATTGGAAAAATAATGTATTTGTAATATAATGATAAACAATACTTCACCACATTAATTAACTAGGTGAAATTAAAATCTTTATTACACACATTATGAAATAAAGGGATGATTAGTTTGAGTACAGGTGTAAAAGCAAACGACGTGAAAACAAAAACAAGAGGAGCAGATCTTGTTGTTGATTGTTTAATTAAACAAGGTGTTACACATGTTTTCGGTATTCCAGGAGCGAAGATTGACTCTGTATTTGATGTACTGCAAGAAAGAGGACCAGAGTTAATTGTTTGTCGTCATGAACAAAACGCAGCATTTATGGCAGCGGCTATTGGTAGATTAACAGGGAAACCGGGTGTATGTCTTGTAACTTCAGGACCAGGGACATCAAATTTAGCGACAGGTCTTGTTACTGCGAATGCGGAGAGTGATCCCGTTGTTGCTTTAGCTGGTGCGGTTCCGCGTACTGATCGATTAAAACGTACGCATCAATCTATGGATAATGCTGCACTATTCGAACCAATCACAAAATATAGCGTAGAAGTAGAGCATCCTGATAATGTGCCAGAAGCACTATCAAATGCATTTCGAAGTGCTACTTCTACAAATCCAGGAGCAACTCTAGTAAGTCTTCCGCAAGATGTTATGACTGCGGAAACGAATGTAGAGTCTATCGGTGCGCTTTCTAAGCCGCAGCTTGGAATCGCTCCCACACAAGATATTACATATGTAGTAGAAAAAATAAAATCAGCGAAATTACCAGTTATTTTACTTGGTATGAGAGCGAGCACAAATGAAGTAACGAAAGCGGTTCGTGAATTAATTGCTGGTACAGAACTTCCTGTTGTAGAAACGTATCAAGCAGCGGGTGCGATTTCACGTGAGTTAGAAGATCATTTCTTCGGCCGCGTTGGATTATTCCGCAATCAACCAGGTGATATTTTACTAGAAGAAGCCGATCTTGTTGTATCTATCGGTTATGATCCAATTGAGTATGATCCAAAGTTCTGGAATAAGCTTGGAGACAGAACAATTATTCATCTTGACGATCACCAAGCAGATATCGACCATGATTATCAACCAGAGCGTGAATTAATTGGTGATATCGCTTTAACTGTAAATAGTATTGCAGAGAAATTACCGAAGCTTGTATTAAAGACGGAATCAGAAGCAGTTTTAGAACGATTGCGTGCGAAATTATCAGAACAAGCGGAAGTTCCAAATCGTGCTTCAGAAGGTGTTACTCATCCATTACAAGTCATTCGTACATTGCGTTCTTTAATTAGTGACGATACAACTGTTACGTGTGACATCGGTTCACATTCTATTTGGATGGCGAGATGTTTCCGTTCTTATGAACCACGTAGACTATTATTTAGTAACGGTATGCAAACGTTAGGTGTTGCGCTACCTTGGGCAATCGCTGCAACGTTAGTAGAACCAGGTAAAAAAGTAGTTTCCGTGTCAGGTGATGGTGGTTTCTTATTCTCTTCGATGGAGTTAGAAACAGCTGTCCGTTTAAATGCGCCGGTTGTACATCTCGTTTGGAGAGACGGTACATATGATATGGTTGCGTTCCAACAAATGATGAAATACGGCAGAACATCAGCTACAGAATTTGGCGATGTTGATTTTGTGAAATATGCGGAAAGTTTCGGTGCAATAGGTCTTCGTGTCAATACACCAGACGAATTAGAAGATGTATTAAAAACGGCATTAGAAGCAGAGGGCCCTGTCATTATTGATATTCCAATCGATTACCGTGACAACATTAAATTAAGCGAAAAATTATTACCAAACCAATTAAATTAACGAGGGGCATGAGTGAGATGAGTGTTGCACAAGTAATTGACATTGATGCAAAAAGAACGAAAACGAACAATGAAGTATATCAAACATCTACAATGCTTGCGTTATTAGATGGTATATACGATGGCGTTATTAACTTTGAAGAATTAAAAGAGCACGGGGATTTCGGCATCGGTACATTTGATCAATTAGATGGTGAAATGATTGCATTTGATAATGATTTTTACCATTTACGCTCAGACGGTTCGGCGGAAAAAGTAGAATCGGAAGAAACAACACCATTTGCGACCGTAACGTTTTTTGAAAAAGAAATGAGTTATACGGTAGAGCGCCCAATGAATCGTGAAGAAGTGGAAGCATTATTACATGAATTAATGCCTAGTAAAAATTTATTTTATGCGATTCGAATGGATGGGACTTTCCGTGAAGTAAGAACGAGAACAGTTCCAAGACAAGAAAAACCGTATACGCCGCTCGTTGAGGTGACGAAATCACAACCGATCTTTTCATTTAAAAATACAGACGGTACGTTGGCTGGATTTTGGACGCCAGATTACGCACAAGGCATCGGTGTAGCGGGGTTCCACTTGCATTATATTGATGATAAAAGAAGCGGGGGCGGACATGTTTTCGACTATGTTGTAGAAAACTGTACGATCCAAATTTGTCAAAAAGCTCATATGCATTTAGCACTTCCGGAAACAGCCGATTTTATGACGGCTGAATTATCAAGAGAAAACTTAGAGAATGATATTGCGACTGCGGAAGGTGCGGAGTAAAAGGAATCTATTAAAATGTACCCTATGGAATAGACACTTAAAAAGGTCTATTCCATAGGGTATTTCTTGTATAATAAGAGGATTTGTCAGATCAAGGAGCCCACTATACAAGCGCTACTTATCAAAAATTAGTCAAAAAGTTAAAGCTCGGACAATCCATGTCAAGAGGAGGGAACTGTTGAGATAACGCCCCACATAAATCGTTTTTGGGTCACCTGAAAGAGGAAGCACATATAGAAACTCGCGAGTCTTTTAGTGAGTTGAAACAAGAGAGTAAGAAATATGTGACGTACTATAATCACTATAGATATCAATAGAATTTAAAAAAGATGACTTCTGTTGAATACAGAAATCGTCTTTTTGATGTTGCCTAACTTTTTTTAAATGTCCTTTACAAAGGGTACAGATTACATTTCATATCGGTAAAAAAGGATTTTTTTATCTCTCGCAATATAAATATCATTCTAAATTCTATTATCTTACATTATCAAGATAATTTTGGTATAATTTAGATAAAATAGGAAAGGAATTAATTAGAATGGTATTTAGTAATCTCTTCTTTTTATGCTTATTTTTACCTGCTGTACTCTTAATTTATTATGCTGTACGCAAAGAACTACAAAATATAGTGTTATTATTTTTTAGTTTAGTATTTTATGCTTGGGGCGAGCCCATTTATGTTTTCCTAATGCTGTTCTCTATCTTTGTTAACTATTGGTTTGGTATCTTGTTAGGGAATAGTCGCTTCACAAATGGTCAAAGGAAAATGTTGTTAACGTTTGCAATTGTAATGAATACCGCTATTTTAGGATATTTTAAATATGCAAACTTCTTAGTGGATAATATTAATTCTATCTTCCATACCAATATTATTCTTGAAAAAATACCTTTACCAATTGGTATTTCATTTTTCACGTTCCATGCAATGAGCTATATTATCGACATTTATAAGAAAAAAGTCGATGCTCAACGAAATATCTTTGATTTAGCTTTATACTTTACTGTGTTTCCACAATTAGTAGCAGGACCAATTGTTCGTTATAATACAATTTCTCACCAATTACACCAGCGAACTGTTGATGCCAAAAAATTCTCTGAAGGTATTCGCCGATTTATTATTGGTTTAGGTAAAAAGGTTTTAATTGCTAACCAATTAGGTGCTATAGCCGATGAGATTTTTGCAATGAATCCTTCTGATATGAGTGTATCATTAGCTTGGATGGGAGCCATTGCCTATACGTTACAAATTTACTTTGATTTTTCTGGATATAGTGACATGGCCATTGGATTAGGAAAGATGTTTGGATTTGATTTTCTAGAAAACTTTAATTATCCATATATTTCAAAATCTATTTCTGAATTTTGGCGTCGTTGGCATATTTCGCTCGGTTCTTGGTTCCGTGATTATGTCTATATTCCTCTTGGAGGAAATCGCGTTACAACTTGGAAAGTTTATCGTAACCTCTTCATCGTATGGGGATTAACCGGTTTTTGGCATGGGGCCAGTTGGACCTTTATGATTTGGGGTATTTATTATGGAATTCTGATTGCACTTGAAAAAGCAGGACTTGAAAACCTACTTCAAAAATTATGGAGTCCTCTCCAACATATTTACGTAATGTTTTTAGTTATTATTGGATGGGTATTTTTCCGTGCAGATAATTTCAGTTATTGCTTTGAGTTTTTAAAATCCATGTTCGGATTTAACGGTCCGTTAACAGATATTAATAGTTATTTCTATATAATGAATTATTGGGGCATTTTCTTATTAGCTATTATTACCGCAGCTCCCGTATTTCCATGGTTACAAAAAATGTTATCAACAAAAAGATTTGCTATTTTATCACCAGTATATTATTTAAGCATTTTGGTCATTGTTTTAGTATTCCTAACAAATGCAACTTATAATCCATTTATTTATTTCCGTTTTTAAAGGAGGTTCACTATGAAGAAAATTCAAAACCTCACTTTAATAATGGGGTTTCTTACAGTTATTTTTGGAATGGGTATTTGGACAGCAAAAGTTATCCTTATAGATAAAAAGACATTTTCTGAATTTGAGAACAGAAATTTAGCAATTAGACCTGCTGTAAATGCTTCCACTATAAAAACTGGAGAATTATTTAAAGGTATCGAAAAACAATTTACAGACCATATTGGTCCTAGAGATTTATTTCTTGAAAGTTATATAAAATTCCAACTGTCTATGAATCGGACATTCGTAAACAGCATTCACGTTACAAACGATCAATTTATTTTCAATAGACCTAATATGGAAAATCATTTAAACGATGTTGATGCTGGGGTTCATGAATTAAATACTTTGAAAAAAGATTTTCCACAAACAGAATTCTATTTTTCTTTAGTTCCTAGTAAACAAACAGCTTTACAATATAAGCTTCCCTCTTACCTAAACCTTGGGTACGAACAAATACTTAGGGATCACCTTGTTAAGAAAATGGCAGAAACGAAATTCCCTATTATTGATGTATTACCAATGTTTAAAGAAAGATTTACTAACAAAGAACTAGAACGAATGTATTTCACTACAGACCATCATTGGAATATGGAAGGTGCCTTTTATGCGTATGAGGATACGATGAATTTTATTAATTCTCATTCAAACAAATATAAAGGACAACCAATAAAGAAAGAGGATTACACCATTAACTGGGAAAAACCGAAAGGGAAGTTTGTTGGCAGCTGGAATAATCAATTGTACCGCTTAATTGATACTTCATCTGTACAAATCCCATATGTCCATTATAATTCGGATGAATCTTGGGACGACTATACAGTTTACTATGGTCCTATTAAAGATGATACTGCTAAGGAATCTATGGCTCAGTTTTACGGAAAAGAAAAAGATGTGCCTGCTCCTGGATATGCTAGTGTTTATCAAACGGATTTCCCTGAAATAAACATCATTAACGAAAAGGCAGAAAACGATTTACACATTGTTATCTTAAAAGATTCTTATGCCGATGCTACATATCCTTTATTTGCACGGAATTTTGCTAAAACAACTTTTATTGATCCTCGTTACACGCAAGGAAAAAGTGTGAAACAGCAACTAGAAGAACAAAAAGCAGACATTGTGTTGTTTATATACAACGATACCAACGTTTATGGTGATATGTATAAATTTCAAAATGTAAAATAAAAACTTATTTTCAACTTTAATCAGTGGGATTTCAATCCCACTGATTAAAGTCTCAATTTAAATCGAAGTGTCGCTAATAAAAGCTCATCTTTCGATTTAAAATACAAATAAAACGCCCCTTTTGATATACTACAAGCTGTGACGATTTCTTGTACTGACGTTGCATTTATACCCGTAGTCGCAAATAACTTCATGGCCATCTCTATAATCAAGCGCTCTTTTTCTTTCCTGTCTTCTCTCCTCTCCTAAACTTAATTTCGCATCTAATGTAAATATAAATTCAATTTAAATTTACATTAGCAAGTAGCAAAACTACTACCTACATAGAAACTCGCGAGTCTGTTACTAAGTTGAAACAAGAGATTAAGAAATATATGACGTACTATAATCACTATAGATATCAATGGAACTTAAAAAAGATGACTTCTGTTGAATACAGAAATCATCTTTTTGATGTTGCCTAACTTTTTTAAAATGTCCTTTACAAAGGGTACAGATTAATGTAAGCTTCCTTTTTTTATTTTGAAACAAATGGATGCCCCTCATAATAAAAACGCCACGGATAATGAACAGCTTCTTCTGCATAGTCGATGTTAACACGAGGTCCTGCTGTTATTTTATATTGTGATGATACGTGTTCTTCTTTGGGGACGAGTTCAATATGTAACGTATTACTTTGGAGTGATACGCCGCGTTCTTCTAAAGTGATTCCGAGTGCGCGGCATAGTTTTCCGGGGCCATTTGTTAAGCTTTTGTATTGTGCTTTCGTAATGTCGGTTTTGTTGTAGCGCGCTAGTTTCATTTCTTCTATTCCGTCTACAGGTTCAAGAGCTCGAATGAGAACGCCTTGCGGGGTACCAATTGGCGCTGTAATGACGTTGAAACAATGGTACATACCGTAAATTAAATATACGTAAGCGTGCCCCGGTGCACCAAACATGACTTCTGTTCGATCTGTCCGTCTGCCGCCATAACTATGTGCGGCCTTATCATCTGGACCTTTATACGCTTCTACTTCTACAATAATTCCGCTCCGCTTTATGCCATCTACAATATGTACAAGTTTATGTCCGAGTAACTTTTGGGCGACTTCTAACGTATCGCCTTCATAAAAAGAAGGTGGTGCTTGCATAGTACTATCTCCTTTGCCAGTTGTATATGTATATAGTAAACCAAATTTTCAGTAGTAATTCTAACTCGTTCTATTTACTGAAATTATTTCATAAATTATGGATAGAGTACAACAGCGAAGAGGGGGAGTGCGACATGATTTATCGCTTACTAGCTCTTAATATAGATGGGACACTACTATACAACAACGGAAAAATCGCAAAAGGGTTACGGGAAACAATTGACTTTGTGAAAAGAAAAGATGTATACGTTACATTGTTTACGAGTCGTAATTTTCAATCCGCTCATAAAATAGCGAAGGCGTTAAAATTAGATTCTATATTAGTTACACATAGTGGTGCTTTCGTTTCAGCATCGTTAGATAAGCCGTTCGCTCAAAGGAGGTTATCTGAAGAGAAAACCTTTAATATTGTGCAAGTATTAGAGCATTTTGATTGTAATATTCGCATTTCGCATGAACGATTTTCAATTGGGAATCGTGAGAGAAATACACCAAACTTAATTGCGCGTACTGTATTATCAAGTGCAGACCCGTTATTTTATCCGGTTCAATTTGTAGATTCTTTAGGAGATGCACTGCGTGATCATCCAGTAGCTGCGCCAAAAATTGACGTTGTCTTTCATAGTAAGGGTGAACAAGAAAGAGGGCTTAACACGCTAAAAAAAGCGTTTAAAGATATATCATATGTCGATTGTGATGAGAAGCGAATAGAAATTCTTCCAGAGAATGTATCGAAGTTACGTGGGTTACAATTGCTTGGTGAACATTTGAACATACCGCTAAATGAAATGGTTGCGATAGGGGATAGTTTAGAAGATCTAGATGTGATTGAAAATGTTGGGCTCGGGGTAGCGATGGGGAATGCTCCTGTAGAATTAAAGCAAGCGGCGGACTGGATTACACGCTCTAATACTGAGAACGGCGTAGAGTATATGATTAAAGAGCATTTCCGTAAACAATTCCCGCTTCCATTTTTAAAGAATCATAAACATACACCGAAACGATGAGAGAAAAACGTAGCTTTTTGGCTACGTTTTTTTTGTCGACCTTATTTGAAAAATTTAAATTCATATTCAAATGAAAAATGAAAGCGTTTTAGGTGGTGAATTGTGTCTGAAATCCAGACAATTCACTTGAATACTTTAGAAAACTGTTGTAGAGTGGATGATGTTGCCAAAACAGTTACACCACATGAAATATTCTTCAGATTAATTTCATAGAGCTCCCATAAGTAAAAGCACTTTCGCATGTTAGTTTAGTTCACGTATTATCTCAAAAATGAATTGTAGTAGTTTCACCAATTAGTTGTAGAGCTTCTTTGTTTTATTTAAATGGATTATTTGTAAATTAGTATGAATAGGTTTTAAGTACATATGAAATGTACTTCTTTTTATAAGTTTTTGAAATTTGAAAAGGGGGAATGAATTTCTTGAAGAAATCATTTAGTCAAAAGGTTAAAAAAATAAGTAGTAGTTTTATGGTCGTATTATTAGTATGTATGAATTTTTTAATCCATTTACCGAACAAAGCAGAGGCAGCTACAACAGAATTAAAAGGTTTAGGTGATGTATCTTATTACAACGCAATCATTTTTGGAGATCATAGTGCAACAAGTGCGGATATTGAGGGTGCGATGGCTGTTCAAAAGAATATGAACGCATCAAGTTATACAGTCGTAGCGGCTGCAACTGGAGCGAGTAACTTAGCTGGAGCAACATGGGTAGATGAAGGGAATCCATCATTATTACTAGGTGGTCAATTTACGAAAGCGGGAACAGGACAGGTAATTATCCAAGATGGAACAGTGGCGATGACAAAAGATGGTGACCCTGAAGGTGCAATGAAATCATCGTATGATCGTATCTCTTATAGAGAGCAAGCAGAGATTGATGCCAAATTTAAAGAGTTTAGAAAAGACGTTGATGGTGTAATTGGGGATGTGAGCCCACTACATACAGATACACCAAAACCTAATATGAGCTTTGGTATCGGAGAAGATGTAAAGAATCCTAATATTTATGTTTCTTCAGGCTTAACAGGAAAGAAAACATTTGATGTAAGAGATGTTTATCTTCCGAACGTAGATAACAAAGACTTTATTGTTATTTATTCAGATGCGGAAGAAGTGAATTTTGGTAGTGGTGCAATTTTGTATGATACAAGAAATACTGGAATGGCAACAGACTTAATTAATACATCTCAAGCATATGATCCTAATTCATCTTTTACTGAGTTAGCTAGTAAAGTAATTTGGGTGTTTCCCAATGCTACTAAAATATCAACTAAAGGTTATGGTGTAGTAGGAAGCGTGTTTGCGCCTAACGCAGTTGTGGAAACAAAAGGTGGTTCTATTAACGGACAAGCCTTTGTTGGTGGATTACACCAAAGAGATGGATTTGAGGTTCATAATTTCAAATTTAACTGGCCGAAATGGAAAAAGCCATCAGTTGAAAAAGGAAATTTACAAATTAAAAAAGTTGATGAAAACGATGAAAATATTGTTTTAAAAGATGCGAAATTTGATGTTATAGATAAAGATAATACTGTTGTGGCTACTGTTACAACAAACGACAAGGGTATTGCGGAAGTTAAAGACTTACCACTTGGTGACTATTTTGTAAAAGAAATAAGTGCACCAGAAGGATATATAAAAGTTGATACACCGGTAAAAGTAACAATTGATAGTACAAACGTAATTGAACTTGTTATGAAGAATACGAAAAAAGTAGAAAATGGCCAATTAAAATTATTGAAGAAGGATAGTGAATCTGGTCAATTGCTACCAGGTGCAAAATTTGATGTTATAGATAAAGATGGGAATGTTGTGGAAACAATTATTACAGACGATAAAGGTGAGGCTTTATCAAAACAACTTCCAGTTGGAACATATACATTAAAAGAAGTTGAAGCGCCAAAAGGTTATGAACTATCATCTAGCTCAGTTCGTGTTAATGTAGTATCTAATGAGGTTGTTACGGTAGAAGCATTAAATAAAAAAATCGATGAAAAAGTAACAGGTCAATTTGAAATCGTAAAAGTAGATGCGAATGATAAAACGAAAGTATTATCAGACGCAGAATTCGAAGTGTATAAAGATGGTAAAAAAATAGATACATTACGAACAGATAAAACAGGTAAAGTAATTTCTCAGAAATTAGAACCAGGAACATACACATTAAAAGAAACGAAAGCACCACAAGGATATACATTATTAAAAGAAGAAATTGAAGTCATTGTGGAAGCGAATAAAGTAGTAGAAGTACAAGTAGAAAATGCGAAAGAATTAGGAAGCTTACAAGTAATCAAAAAGGATGCGGAGAGCGGAAAAGTTCTAGAAGGCGCGGAATTTAGACTAAAAAAACGAAAGCGGTCAAGTAGTTGGAGAAGCGAAAACAACAAATAAAGATGGCGTTGTTACATTCGAAAACGTAGTGCCAGGTAAGTACACGCTAGAAGAAACGAAAGCACCAGAAGGTTATAAAGCAGTAGAAGTAACGGTGGAAGTAAATATCGTAGCGAATGAAGTAGTAAAACAAGAAGTTACGAACGAAAAAGTAACAGGTCAATTTGAAATTGTAAAAGTAGATGCAAACGATAAAACGAAGCGACTATCAGACACAGAATTCGAAGTGTATAAAGATGGTAAAAAAATAGATACATTACGAACAGATAAAACAGGTAAAGTGATCTCTCAGAAATTAGAACCAGGAAAATATACATTAAAAGAAACGAAAGCACCACAAGGATATAAGTTGTTAAAAGAAGAAATTGAAGTCGTTGTGGAAGCGAATAAAGTAGTACAAGTGCAAGTAGAAAATGCGAAAGAACTAGGAAGCTTACAAGTAATCAAAAAGGATGCGGAGAGCGGAAAAGTTCTAGAAGGCGCGGAATTTAGACTAAAAAACGAAAGCGGTCAAGTAGTTGGAGAAGCAAAAACAACAAATAAAGATGGCATTGTTACATTCGAAAACGTAGTGCCAGGTAAGTACACACTAGAAGAAACGAAAGCACCAGAAGGTTATAAAGCAGTAGAAGTAACAGTGGAAGTAAACGTTGTAGCGAACGAAGTAGTAAAACAAGAAGTTACGAACGAAAAAATAACAGGTCAATTTGAAATCGTAAAAGTAGATGCGAATGATAAAACGAAAGTATTATCAGGTGCAGAATTCACAGTATATAAAGATGGTAAAAAGGTAGCGGAACTGAAAACAGATGAGAGTGGAAAAGTGATGTCACCGAAATTACCATTAGGTGAATACACAGTGAAAGAGACGAAAGCACCAGCGGGTTATAAACTTTCTAATAAAGAATGGACAGTAACAATTCAAAACGAGAAAGAAGTAGTAAAAGTAGAGGCAGAAAACGAAAAAATCTTAGGTTCTCTACAAATTATTAAAACGGATGATAAAGATCTAGCGAAACGTTTAGCTGGCGCAGAATTTACATTGAAAGATGCTGAAGGAAATGTTGTAAAAGAAGGAATTACAACAGATGAGTCTGGAACTGTTAAAGTAGACAGACTAGTGCCAGGTGAGTATACGTTAGAAGAAACAAAAGCACCAGAAGGTTATGAGTTAACAAAACAAGTAATTCAAGTAACAGTTGATGGTGAAAAAGTTGTTGATGTAAAAGTAACGAATAGTAAGAGTCTTGGTCAATTTGAAATCGTGAAAATAGATGCAAACGATAAAACGAAGCTACTACCGGACGCAGAGTTTGAAGTGTATAAAGATGGTAAGAAAATAGATACGTTACGAACAGATAAAACAGGTAAAGTAACCTCTAAAAAATTAGAACCAGGAAAATACACATTAAAAGAAACGAAAGCGCCACAAGGATATACATTATTAAAAGAAGAAATTGAAGTCATTGTGGAAGCAAACAAAGTAGTAGAAGTACAAGTAGAAAATGCAAAAGAACTAGGAATCTTACAAGTAATCAAAAAGGATGCAGAGAGTGGAAAAGTTCTAGAAGGCGCGGAATTCAGACTAAAAAACGAAAATGGTCAAGTGGTTGGGAAAGCGAAAACAACGAATAAAGACGGTGTAGTTCAATTCGAAAACGTAGTGCCAGGAAAATACACGCTAGAAGAAACGAAAGCACCAGAAGGCTACAAAGCGGTAGAAGTAACAGTGGAAGTAAACGTTGTAGCGAATGAAGTAGCAAAACAAGAAGTGATGAATGAAAAAGTAAAAGAAAAAATAACAGGTCAACTAGAAATTACAAAGGTAGACGCTAATAATACAGATAAAACATTAGCGGGCGCAGTGTTTGAAATTTGGAAAGATGGAACAAAAATAGACACATTAACAACAAATAAAAATGGTAAAGCGACTTCGAAAAAACTGGAGCCAGGAGATTATATTTTAAAAGAAATTCAAGCACCAGAAGGATACAATTTATCCGATAAAGAAATCAAGTTCACGATTTCTAATCAAAACATCGAAGTTGTAAAACTTCAAATTACAAATGAAAAAGATACAGGTAAAGATCCAGAAAAACCAGGTGAAGGAACAGAAAAACCAGGTGAAGGAACAGAAAAGCCAGGTGAAGGAACAGAAAAGCCAGGTGAAGGAACAGAAAAGCCAGGTGAAGGAACAGAAAAGCCAGGTGAAGGAACAGAAAAACCGGGTGAAGGAACAGAAAAGCCAGGTGAAGAAGTAGGAAAGCCTAACTTACCAGAGAAAGAACAAGGCGGCTCTAATGATCAAGAGCTTCCAGCTACAGGGCATAATACGAATTATCTTCCGTTTATAGGAGTAATTCTTGTACTATTAGGGCTACGTTTAAGATTTATGATTAAAAATAGTTAATAGGATTTATAAAAGGCATAAGAGAAAATGTTTTCTCTTATGCCTTTTGCTTTTATATAGAAAAAATAAGGTAAAAGCTTCTGTATTGACCTGCAAACGCCCTTCAAGTAAACTAAAGAGAGTTTGCAAATGAAAAGGTGATAATGTTGTTAATTTCAATTAAAACGTTACAAGATGATCGTTTTTTACGTCCGCTACAAAATATTGGCGGTTTATTTTTTGAAGAGAGCACGATAGGGTTTGAGCAAGAAGAAGCAAATCTGATCGTTGATATACAGATAGAAGGTAATGTGACAGCATCGGCTCGTTTAACGGATGTTGCAACCGGAAATGTGTATGAAGAAACATTCTCGAAAGATTTATCTGCTTTCACAGAAGAAAAAGAACGTATGAAGCAAGTGAAACATGTTGTTTCTTACGTATATCTTTCTGTGCTTCAACAGCTAACTGGACTTGAACAGAGTTGGGGAATTTTAACTGGGGTACGCCCAACGAAACTTCTTCACAAAATGCTTCAAAATGGTATGTCAAAAGAAGAAGCGCATAAAGAACTTCGTGAAAGTTATTTAATTCATGAAGAGAAAATTGAGCTTCTGCAACGTATCGTAGATTGCCAATTAGCGGTCGTTCCGGATTTATACCGTTTGAAAGAAGAAGTAAGTATTTACATTGGTATTCCGTTTTGTCCTACAAAATGTGCGTACTGTACGTTCCCGGCTTATGCAATTAACGGACGCCAAGGATCTGTTGATTCATTCTTAGGTGGCTTACACTATGAAGTTCGTGAAATTGGTAAGTTTTTAAAAGAAAAAGGTGTTAAAGTTACGACGATTTATTACGGTGGTGGTACACCGACAAGTATTACAGCAGAAGAGATGGATATGCTGTATGAAGAAATGTACGAAGCGTTCCCAGATGTGAAAGATGTGCGTGAAGTAACAGTTGAGGCAGGTCGCCCAGATACGATTACACCAGAAAAGCTAGAAGTGTTAAATAAATGGAATATTGACCGTATTAGTATTAATCCGCAGTCATACCATCAAGAAACATTGAAAGCAATTGGACGTCATCATACTGTAGAAGAAACAATTGAGAAATATCATTTAGCACGTGAAATGGGAATGAACAATATTAATATGGACTTAATTATTGGTCTTCCTGGTGAAGGATTAGAAATCTTTAAGCACACGTTAGATGAAACAGAAAAGTTAATGCCAGAATCGTTAACAGTTCATACGTTATCATTTAAACGTGCTTCTGAAATGACACAAAACAAACGTAAATATAAAGTAGCAGGTCGTGAAGAAATTACTGCGATGATGCATGAGGCAGAAGAGTGGACGAAGAACCACAATTACGTGCCATACTATTTATATCGTCAAAAGAATATTTTAGGTAACTTAGAAAACGTTGGTTATGCAATGCCATCGCAAGAAAGTATCTACAATATTGTTATTATGGAAGAAGTGCAATCTATTATCGGACTTGGTTGCGGGGCATCAAGTAAATTTGTTCACCCACAAACAGGAGCAATTACACACTTTGCGAATCCGAAAGATCCAAAATCATATAACGATGGCTTTGTGAAATATACAGAAGATAAACTGAAAATTTTAGAAGAGCTATTCGCGTAAGGAGAAGAAGGCTGTCCCAATTTTGGGATAGCTTCTTTTTAATATAGGGGGATGTTGCTATCAGCTTTTGTCGATAAATCGATATATTTGAAAAACCGCCTATATAATTGCATTTACTGAGATGTGGATTAAAAACTAATTGCATTTGTAAAACTATGTCGATAATAATCAGAAAAATTAGTCAAATTATTAGAGGACAATGTCTACTTATAGACGAAATGATAGATTTATGAAAGAGAAAAGGGGGAAATTGTTGGCATGTACATGACGATAGGGAGAATTTTTGATTTAGCAGTGGGCAAGTATCCGAATAAAGAGGCGTTAGTAGAACCAGAAAAAAATATTCGCTGGACATATAAACAGTGGGATGAGCAAATAAATAAAACAGCGCAGGCTCTATTGAAAGAAGGAGTAAGAAAGGGAGATTGTGTATCTGTTTATTTATATAACCGTCGTGAATTTGTAAACGTTTACTTAGCTTGTGCGAAAATTGGCGCGATATTTAACCCAATTAATTTCCGCCTAAAAGCAAAAGAATTATCGTATATCCTCCAAGATGCAGCCTCGAAAGTAGTTGTTTTTGAAAAAGAAGTCGAATCAACTGTTGCTATGATTGAACGAGATTTTCCAAATACGTCTTTTTGGTATGTAGAAGACGATACACCTTCCTATGCTAGTTCCTACCATGAAAAAGTAAATGAAGCATCAGCTGAAAAAGTAGATATTGTAGTTGATGAAATGGATTTTTGTTCTATGCTTTATACGAGCGGTACGACTGGTCGTCCGAAAGGCGTACTACATCGTCATCGTGATATGGCTGAGCATAGTATGATTTGTACGTATTTCATAAAATATAACAGGGATAGTGTTGGGCTTGTAGTAGCGCCTTTATATCATTGCGGCGAGTTAAACGCTGGAATAATACCGCGCATTCAAGTTGGTGGCAAGAATGTTATTTTGCATCACTTTGATACGAAAACAGTATTACATACGATTCAAGAAGAGAAGGTTACGACGTTTTTTGCAGCACCGACGATGTGGAATATGTTACTGCAAAAAAATCTAGCCGAGTATGATTTAACTTCGATGAAGATTGGCGTATATGGCGGGGCTGCAATGGCTCCAGCGTTAGTGAAGGAATGTAAAGAACGTCTTTATATTGATCTTGTTCAAATTTACGGAATGACAGAAATGGGACCAGTTGTTGCGTTTCTCGTAGAAGAGGATCAGATTACGAAAGCTGGTTCAGCAGGAACACCATGCTTTAGCCATGAAATTCGAATTGTCAAACCGAACGAAGATGCACCGGCAGAGCCAGATGATACGTTGCCTCCTTATGAAGTAGGGGAAATTATTTTGCGTGGTCCAACTATGATGGCTGGCTATCATAATCGAGAAGAAGCAAATGCAAAATCAATGTATAAAGGATGGTATCATTCTGGTGATTTAGGCTACTTCGATAAAGACGGCTATTTATTCGTTGCAGACCGCGTTGATGATATGGTAATTAGCGGTGGTGTAAATATTTACCCTCGTGAAATTGAAGATTTCCTTCATAGCCATCCTGGCGTATTAGATGTTGCAGTACTTGGTGAGCCAGATGAACTATGGGGAGAACGTGTTGTTGCGGTCGTTGTAAAGAAAGATGAAAATATTACAGAGGCTGATTTAGAAACGTATTGTAAAGAAAGTGATGAATTAGCAGATTATAAACGTCCACGTCATTACTTATTTGTAGATGAACTTCCTCGTAATGCGAGCGGAAAACTGCAAAAGTTTGTGCTGAGAGAGTCGTTACAAGGATCAAATAAATAGGGAGCAGAACAGTCGTTTATACAGATAAGGCTACCTTTCTTAATAAGGAAAGGTAGCCTTATTTTTTGGGAATTATTAGATATGGTAAATAGAGTGATCAAAAAAATAGTATGTACCTTCTATTTATAATTCCTTCCTACAAGGCCATTTAATTGAATAAAGTCGTATTTTTTTGAATTGGACCATTTTGTTGAAAAAGGATATCTCCAATTTTTAACGAATACAGGGTTATAAATAAGCAAAAGTGGTGAGATAAATAGGAAAAAAATTAAATTTCTTTTTGGACAATAAAACGGAAAAATGTATAATTAACAGGCTTCAGAGCGCGGGTTGTGTTTTCGCAGAAGATGAGACCCGGTTACTTATTTCAGAGGCACGAACTCCAGAGGACCTCAAGAAAATGGTAGAAATGCGAGCCGATGGTTTACCACTTGAATATGTTGTTGGATACGCAGAATTCTGTGGGTTGCGGATAGAAGTGGACCAAGGCGTTTTCGTGCCTCGTCAACGTACCGAGTTTCTTGTTCACCAGGCAGAAGCTCTGTCATGTTTTGGTGATATCGTCGTTGATCTGTGTTGCGGGTCAGGTGCTGTGGGTGTAGCACTGGCAGCAGCTTTAGGACAAGTTGAATTGTACTCTGCTGATATTGACCCTGTCGCAGTACGATGTGCAAGCCGCAACGTAACAGATTTCGGTGGCCATGTTTTTGAAGGTGACTTGTATACAGCTCTGCCTCACTCAATTAAAGGCCATGTGAACACCCTAGTTGCGAACGTACCTTATGTTCCTACCAAGGCAATAAAGCTGCTCCCACAAGAGGCTCGCCTACATGAACCGAAGGGGGCGCTTGACGGAGGAGAGGATGGACTTGACATTCAGCGAAGAGTAGCAAAAGAAGCAATTCTCTGGCTAGCACCGGGAGGACATCTTTTAATAGAGACGAGCGAAATGCAGGCAACTCAGACCTTTGAAATCTTTGCTGATGCTGGGCTTACCACGAAAGTGGCTAGAGACGAGGAACTAGACGCCACTGTCGTTATAGGATCGAATTCTGTTTTTTAGCATAAATCAGTATGTAGTCTTATTCACAAATGAAATGATAATTTCCTAGCAATATACAAATAAACAAAAAATCCTTATTCAATTAAAGGGGGCTATTGTTCAATAAACCCTAGATTTTCAAACGACTTTATTGTTATATTTTTGAGTACAGTGAAGTATCTTATATCGAAAATGAAACAACTATATTTTAACCCCGTCCTAAATTTAGAACGGGGTTATGCTTGTTTTAGGTTTTAAAATTTTCGTAGTCTTTTTAGAATAAATTAGTTAAAAACAAAAGACTACATACTATACGTGAAAGAATATAAAACAGAGGGATTATATAAGGGGTTAATTGGCTTTGGAGGAGGACATAGCCCATAGCGGGAGGCGTATCCGCAGATGTGAAGCATCGAGGAACTTAAAAATAAGAATAATCAACTAAACTAAGGATTATAAATTGAATAAAATAATCAGCTGTCTAGAAAACTATTAGACGATACTTAAGTTTTCCCAAAAATAAGGTACTTGAAAAAATAGTAGTCTTCGGTAATAATTTTAAAATGTTAAGGACCTAATTAAAATTTAATATAGTAGCAATTTTTTCGTTTTAATTTGCTGCTAGCGTAGTTGAATCTATTCCATATACTGTAAAAATTATTAGAGGCTTATTAAGTATATCCAAAAATAGCCTACCGGCTTTTTTATGAGGTTATTAAATTGAAATTAAAGTAAAAAAGGCAAGTGTGTTAGAATTTTTCCAACAACTTGCCGAATCCAAGTTTATATTTTCAGGAGAGTGAATTGATAAAATGGAAAAAATATTAATCGTAGAAGACGATGCAACTATTTCAGATCTAATAAAGTTAAATTTAAAAATGGTCGGTTATGAGACTCGGCAAGCTTACGATGGGACACAAGCTTTGGAAATAATTGAAAAAGAGGAATTTGATTTAATACTTTTAGACGTTATGCTTCCCAAATTAGACGGGTTTAGCATAATAGGAAAAATAAAACATAAAGATACGCCTGTAATTTTTTTAACTGCTAAAGCATCTATTGTAGATAAAGTTCAAGGTCTTAAAATGGGAGCCGACGATTATATTGTTAAACCTTTTGAATCCGTAGAGCTTTTAGCAAGGATTGAAGCGGTCTTAAGGCGTTATGGTAAAAAGAAGGATATTTTAAATTTTAAAGATCTAGAAATATATTTAGAACAAATGATTGTAAAAAAACAAGGTAATACTATAGATTTAACCTTAAAAGAATTTGAACTTTTAAATCTTTTTATACGGAATAAGGGGATAGCTTTATCTAGAGAAAAACTTTTAGAACAAGTTTGGGGATATGATTATCTAGGCGAGACTAGAACTGTTGATATGCATATTCAAAAGCTTAGAAAAAAACTTGATTTAGAGGGAGAAATTAAAACTGTATATAAGGTTGGTTACAGATTGGAGGATTAAATGAAGTTTTGGCAAAAGATATTCATATATTCATTATTGATATTTTTGATAACGTTTAATTTTGGTGCTGTTTTTTTAATACAAAATAGCTATAATTTAAACTTAAAAAGAGAGATAGATAGGTCATTAGGTGAGCAGAGTAATGTTTCAGCAGGAATTATTTATTATAGTATGATTTCAGTAAAGGGTAGTGAAACTAACTATAAAGAAATTATTAAAAATTATTTGAAAAAATTCAACTCTAAAGATACTTACTTAGAGGTTTTAGATAAAAATAATAATGAAGTTTTTAGCAACATGTACTTTACCATTTCAGGAGAAAGGGAAGAACTAAAAGAGGCCTCTTCTGATAAAAGGAAATATATTATAAGGGATGTAGGAAATAAAACCTTATTATTTGTAACTAGTTTGGTAAATATACAAGGAGAAGATTTAAAGGTTTCATACATTCATGATATAACATATATTTACCAAGATAAAAGAGAACAATATAGCTTTTTTATTCAATTATCCATGGTGGTATCTATAATTTTAGCTATTAGTATGTATATGTTAAGTAAGTATATTACAAGTCCTATAGATAAGCTAATAAACACTACAAAAATAATATCAAAGGGGAACTATTCAGAGAGAGTAGAAATTAATTCTAAGGACGAAATAGGGGTTTTAGCAGACAACTTTAATGAAATGGCAGATGCTGTTGAGGAAAAAATACATCAGTTAGAAAGTAATGCTGAGGAAAAACAAAGATTTATAGATAATTTAACCCATGAATTTAAAACACCTTTAACTTCTATAATTGGATATGCAGATTTTCTTCGTTCAACTTCATATAATGAAGAAATATTTATAGAAGGGTTAAACCATATATTTAAAGAGGGAAAAAGACTAGAAGAACTATCATGGAAAATGATGAGCTTAATATTGCTTAAAAGAGAAAATTTTAAAATGGAAAAAGAAAACATAAAAAATATATTGGTAGATTTAAGAGATACTTTAAAGCCTAAATTACAGAATAAAAATATAAATTTAATAATAAGTAGTGAAGAGTATCAAATTAGTGTAGAAAAAGATTTAATTAGAAATTTAATTAGTAATTTTATTGATAACTCTATTAAAGCATCAAAAGAGAATAGTAATATATATTTAAATGTTTATAAAAATAAAGAAAGTAAAGTTGTACTTGAAATAAAAGATGAAGGTATAGGGATTTCAGAAGAAGATCTACCTAAAGTTTTTGAAGCCTTTTATATGGTTGATAAATCTAGAACTAGAGCTAACAATGGTGCTGGACTTGGACTTACTATATGTGCTGAAATAGCTAAAATTCATGAAGCTGAATTAAAAATAGAAAGTGAAATAAATAAGGGGACAACTATAAAAATATTATTTAATTAGACTTTACAACTAATTTACAACTAGTAGATAGTTTATATAAATATCCACTATATACTTCAGTTATAGCAAGGAAGTAAAACAAATGAATTAAAACTTGCAATGA
Organism: Bacillus sp. LK2; assembly: GCF_001043575.1. Lineage (NCBI taxonomy): Bacteria > Bacillati > Bacillota > Bacilli > Caryophanales > Bacillaceae > Bacillus > Bacillus sp. LK2. The sequence goes on along the minus strand of NZ_LDUK01000019.1, from coordinate 34,082 downwards.
CAGGAGGAAAAATAGTATGAAAAAATCAACAGGAATAATGGGATTAACGTTAATTGGGATATTAAGTATTGGAAGTGTTACAGCTTTTGCACAATCATCAAATAATACAGTGCCAAAGAATACAGTAATGACTGAGAAGGCTGTTGAACAAGACAGTTACAAAGCAAATGAACTTAAAGACGTAGCACTTAATGCTTTTCAAAAGAATTTTAATGAAACAATAGACACTAAAAACTTATATGAAAGAAACCATGAGTTTTTTGAGGTAGACGGACGCAAATTTTATACGGCAGGATGGTCTAATAAAGATAGTAAATTTGTAAATGGGAATACAGCCATTTACTATAATGCTATAATAGACGCTGAAACTAATAAGATAGTAAATCTAGACTATCGTCCAGGAGAACCTAAAGATCAAAATTATAAGAATTTTTCTTATGACGAAGCTAAAAATTTAGCAACTGACTTTGTTAAAACGAATAACATATTAGATGGTAAAAGCTATGAATTTTCAGAGGCACAAAGTAAAGAAGGAATTGCAGCTAAAGATTCAAAAGAGGCTTGGGAATATAATTTTTATTTTAAATATGATGGAGGAAAAACATGTCTAGTTAATGTAAATAAAGACCTTAAGAAAGTAACTCAATTTGCGTTAGATATTGATGCTGATAAAACGCATGGATAATGATGTATTACGTAAACCCTCGATATACATGATAAAATTCTTAAGTTGTGACGAGATATTCTTATAAGATACACAAAGGACTTACTTTTAACAGTAAGTCCTTTTTAAAAAACTCTACATCACTTACAGTACATTTCTCCCCAAAATATTGAATCTAATTTTGAGAAAAACCTCCATTACTTGTGGTACGGTTCGCCACCCTTGATACTCAACAGTTCCTTAATCCGCCTTTCAGTTCAGTTCAGTTCAGTTCTTCTTTTCACTATAAAAACACCCCTTTAGATAAACAGATCCAAAGGGGCAAAACATCGGAAAGCCATATGAGGGAAAACCTCACGTACGGTTTGATGAGGGGAAGCTGAAACGGAAAAGAGATGGCAGAGCCATCTCTAAAGAAAATATAATCTGTTTCAGTTTTCTGCTCTACTATGTTTTTTACAAATACGTGCTTTAATTTTTTACAAACACAAGCTTTAATTTTTTGCGAAATCGGGTGATTAGCATAATGGCAATCATACCAAAAATAATTTTCCCAATGTGCTGTCCAAGTACTGTGAATATATCTTGTAAGTTTTCGCCTAACCAGTAACCGCAAATTAAGAAGAAAGATACCCAAAATAGGGCGCCTGAATAAATTGTAATTGCAAAACGGCGAAACGGTAAGTTGATAATTCCTGCAAAGTACCCTGTAAAGTGGCGGACACCTGGAACGAAAAAAGCGATAAAGATTAGAAAATATCCGTATTTATCAAACCACATTTTCGTTAAGTCAATTTTTCGTTGTGTTAAAAATACATATTTCCCGTATTTCTGAATGAAAGGCATGCCAAGTTTATTTCCTAAAAAGTATTGGAATGTCATACCTACGCTTGTCCCAATAAAGGATAAAATAATTAAAATCGGTAAACTCAAATCACCTTGATGCGCTAAAAATCCTGCATAGGCTAATGTTGGCTCTCCTGGAAACGGAAAAGCGATATATTCTAACAGCAATCCAATAAGTACTACATAATACCCATATTGCTGAAATAATTCATAAATCCATTCCATGCTGTGCTCTCCTTTTTTATTGTATTACTCATGTGCAATACCCAATGTACACTGATGTTGTTACATATCTTCCTCTTTCCATGTTGAACAGTTCAAACTCTAAATTACACTGTAATAAATTGAAACTTTAATTAGTAGAGCATCATCTACTGGTTTATTAACCCACACCAAACGGTTCACCCGCAATTTGTATGATGGCAGTGAAAGAGTTTGGCTGGAGACCTTGTGCTGGCATTGTTTTTTGATAACCACATTCTCTTCATATTTCTAGATAGGATCGATCATACTTAATATAGCTCTTTACTAATTAGTAAAGAGCATCGAATCGTAAATGTTGCTATTAGAGAAAATCATAGCGGTATAAAAATATATTAAATTGATCTTTCTTTGGTCCAAAATGAATGGCTTTTTCTTGTACACGTTTGAAGTTTTGCTTGTCATAAAATCCATAGTTGCATGCATTATCTGTATATAAATATAAAGATGTTACATCTTCTTTTGTCATATATTGGAACAATGCATTCATTAAAGTTTTCCCAACTCCAAGACCTCTAGATTCTTCGGATACGATGAATAATTGTATACAGCCTTGAAAATGATCTTCTTTTCCTTTAATTAGTTCTTTATATGTTTTTTGAACTTTTATAAATGCTTTTAAAAATTCTCTATTCTCTTTACTAGTCATGAATAGTTTAAGCGTGTTATAGGCAAAGCTAAAAGTATTATGAAATTTCTTTAAACGGTTTTTATCTTTTTCAGAATCGCCTAAAATGACACCGATAATTTTATTATCTTTTTCAGCTACCTTACTAAAGGAACTTCCTAAAATACAACTTTGCAGATAGAAGTTTAATAATGAATTTAAAAATTTTTTATCTGTAATGAATTGATTAAATCCAAATGCCTCGCCAATTAAATGTTTTATAGGCTCATAGTCTTCCTTAACAAGACTTCTATATTTTACTGTGTTCATAATTGTATACTCCCTTTATCAATGTAAATAACTTATTATATAAATAGTAAGGTCTCCTCTAAGGGGAGAGTCAATGGTAGTGAGGGAAAAAATATAAAGGAAGAGATTAAAGTGAAAAAATTATTTTCTATTGGAGAAGTTGCAAAAATAAAGGATATAACGATAAAAGCATTAAGGTACTATCATAAAATGGGGATTCTTATTCCAAAACATATTGATGAATCAACTGGATATAGATATTATTCCATAGATCAATTCATTCACATTGATATTATAAAAAGCTGTAGAGAGTTAAACACCAGTATAGTAGAACTTCAAGAGATTTTTAAGGAATGTAATACGGATAAATTGCTACAATTTTTACAATTAAAGAAAGAAGAAGCGGAAGAAAATATAAAGAAAATGAAAGAAGTAATCGAAACGATTGATTGTTTAAATGCGAAAGTAGGAAGTTCACAGGATATATTAAAGAATGATGAAATATCTATTCAATTCTTTGAACAGCGTTATGTAATTGTAGCCCCTTGTAAAGAAGTGGGGAGTTTACAAGAGTTACTTTATTATTCCGATTTGGAGAAAATCATTCAAAATTATGAAGGGAAAATGTCAATGGAAATGGGGATTCTATACAATGTAAATGAAAAGTGGGATGTAGAACCAAAGTATGTTTTTAATAAGGTGCAAGATAATGTACATATGGAAGAGGAGCAAAATATAAAAATATTACCGGGCGGGAAATATTTAACATTAGCGTATAGTAAAGAGAATGAAGAGGAACGTAGAAATACCATGATTAAATATGTAAAAGAAAACAATATAGAAGTGGAGAGTTTTATTGAAGTGGAGTTAGTTAATGATGTTTTTAATACGGAGTCTTATAGTTGTCAACTTCAAAGTTTTATAGGGGATAGTGAGAATAAGAAGTTTTGATTTCATAATTTGATGTATGATACCCCGTAATTTACGGGGGTATCATACATGGTGGAGAGCTTATTATTTACGTGAAAAACCTTCTTCGTCAAGGTATTCCGCAGCTTCTGGATAAGAGTTGAATGTACCGTCTAAGTTTACGCCAGCGTAAACGTTCCACATGTCATCCTCAGATATAAGAGTAAGAATATGACCATCTTCGTTATGCCATTCTTCTTCTTTCGCAGGTTCTGCAGGAACTACTATTTCTTCTTGTGATAGTAGTTCAATGGATTGCTCAATTACTGAACGTAATTCCTCTGCTGAAAATTCACGGATGTTAATCATACCTTTGTCGTCCGTTTTGTAGCCTTTAATACCGCTTGCGTATACAAATCCGTTTCCGTTTGGATGTAAATGATATACAACGTTCTTTTTATCTAAACGACTTTCTTCAAAGTGAAAGTTTACGCGTTTTAATGATACGTTCTTTCTTTCTAATTCTGGGAAAGATTCAATAATCGATAATTTTTCTTCAAAAGTTAGCATAGTGCCTCCAAGTGTATAGTAAAAGATTTAATTTGTTCATTATAGCATAGTTGTAATTGTTTCCAAAGGTAAGGGAGAAACTTTTCATTGAATACGTTTACTTCACGAGACTGTAAAGAGTTTCTTATAAATACGCTAACGAATGAATCTTTTTGGGTGTACAATGGAACGTGGACTTTATATGAAGGTGGTTATTTATATGATTCAAAAAATAGCAAAGGAATGTTTAGCAGGATTTACTGTTGCGATTGTTGCTTTGCCGCTAGCAATTGCATTTGGTATTGCCGCGACGGGAACGTCTGAAGGGGCACTAGTTGGACTATATGGTGCGATTTTTGCAGGTTTGTTTGCGGCGTTATTTGGCGGCACACCAGGACAAGTAACGGGTCCGACTGGGCCGATTACAGTTATTGCAACAGGTGTTATTGCAACTTACGGATTAGAAGCAAGTTTTATTGCATTTATGATGGCAGGGGTATTTCAAATTTTATTTGGTGTATGTAAGCTTGGCTCTTACGTTCGCTATATTCCGTACTCCGTAGTTTCAGGGTTTATGAATGGGATTGCACTTATCATTATTTTAGGTGAAATGAAGCACGTACAAAATAGTTTTCTACTCGTGTTATTAACGATTATTGTAATGATTGTTTCTGGAAAATGGATTAAGGCGATTCCATCAAGTTTAGTGGCATTAGTAGGTGTTACAGCACTATTGCCGTTATTTTCTTCTATGCTACAAGGACTTACAGTACACTTACCGGTTGTAGGAACTATTTCTTTAAATAAGGTAATTGAAAAGATAGGTACAATTCCGGAGGCGATGCCAGCTCTTCACGTACCGGCTTTAAGCGGATCGGGAATGTTGGAACTTGTATTACCAGCTCTAAGTATTGCTTTACTAGGATCCATTGACTCATTATTAACGTCTGTCGTAATGGATAATGTGACAGGGACACGGCATAAAAGTAATAAAGAGCTAATCGGACAAGGTATTGGTAATATTGCGAGCGGTTTGTTCGGAGGATTAGCAGGAGCAGGGGCGACTGTTAGGTCTATTGTAAATATAAGAAGTGGCGGGAAAACGGCACTTTCAGCTTGTATGCATAGTGTCATATTATTTATTTTCATTATGGGACTCGGTTCGGTGGTACAATATATCCCACTTGCTGTATTATCAGGTATTTTAATTTTAACTGGTATAGGGATGTTTGATTGGGAAAGTATGAGGAAAGTGCACGTAGCCCCAAAGGGTGATGTTATTGTTATGTTCGTGACGATGTTTGTGACAGTGAAATTTGATTTAATGGTTGCTGTTGCGTTTGGTATTATTCTTTCTTTCATTATATATATGGTGAGATGTAAAGAACGGAAAGCTTCTATTATAAAAGAAAAAGAAGCGACGTACACGATTCAGGGATCACTTTCTTTCCTATCAGTAGATCGTATTTTTACTTCTTTACAAGATGTGAAGTCACCGGTTGTTTTACGTATGAAAGATGTACGTTATATGGATGTATCAGGCGCTATGGCGTTATTAAACTTTGTTGAGCAGTCAGATAAAGTAGGAGCGAGTGTGACGCTTGAAAATGTACATCCACATGTTGAAAAGACGATAGTTATGATGGCGAATGATGAGCAAAAAGAGAAACTACAGTTTTTAGAAGTTAAGGCAGTATAATAATAAGAACCTTCACACGAGTTGCGTTGTAGAGTGTGGGGGTTCTTATTATTTAGATATGTGTTACTTATGTGGAGAATCCTTATGTCTGGATTTTATAAATCTGTTGAGCATCAATTAGATCATCTAACTTCAAATTATATTTAGGATTTGAGAAATGGCTACCTTCACAAATTAATTGTGTACGGTTAACGAAATTATAAACTTAAGATGATTGAATAAGTCACATTTCGTCTGTTTTTTCAGACTTCTTAACTTCCTCTTGAAAAGGGGATTTTAAGAATTATTTTACTTAATTTAGCGTGTTGAAAACAATCCTCTTACTGACAAGAGCTACAGTATATTACAGGTTTATCTTGAATAAGTAAAAGTAGTAAATTTAAGGGAAAATAGGATGGAAATAATCTTGCTTTGTACATATTATATTTGGAACGAGAGTATTCAATATATAAGAAATTTGGTATGATAACTAAATGAAATAGAGTGAAGTTTCTCTAGATTAAGCAAGAATACTGACTTGATATTTATTTAAATCATATTTGAAAGAAAAGAGATAGAAGATGAATAAAAAGTTTGTAAAAGGCGCTGCAATTTTAACCATTACAACGTTCCTATCGAAAGTGGTGGGGAGTTTTTTTCAAATTCCATTGCAAAATATAGCGGGAGATGAAGTACTTGGGATTTTTCGCCTCGTTTTTCCTGTATATATGATAGCCTTAACTTTATCAGTAGCGGGGGTTCCGCTAGCAATATCCCAGCTAATTGCTGAACTTCATGAAAAAAATGATCGGGACGGAATTGCTAAATTGTTTACGTCCGCATCTATTATCGGTGTTATATGTGGGATATTCGGATTTTTAATTATTATCATTGGATCGAGCAGTATTGCAAATATGCTTGGTGGACAAGAGACGAGGCTACCATTAATTGTTACTTCATTTGCCTTGTTAATCGCACCATACATGGCAGTGTATCGTGGATATTTCCAAGGATTTGGAGATATGATACCTACGGGCGTATCACAAGTAATTGAGCAGTTGATTCGCGTGTTCTTTATGCTAACGATTGCTTATGTATTTGTATATTTGAATAAAAGTAGTGATATCATAACAGGTGGAGCGATGATTGGTTCTTGCTTTGGCGTTATTACGTCACTTATATATTTACGAGTAAAATATGTGAGAAGCACGTATCGTTATAAGAGTAAAACATATTCGTTACAAGACTTTAAGAAAAACGCGAAAAAAATACTCCGTGTTTCAATTCCCATTGCCATTGGAGCGTTATCTATGCCGGTTTTAAATTTAGTTGATTCCGTAACAATTCCACATGTACTACATGAATCTTCTGCAACTATTCAAGAGCAATTCGGTATATATAGCCGTGGTTTTGCATTTACGCAATTAATTGTTGTACTTGCAAGCGCAATGGTATTTCCATTAATTCCATTATTAACAGCTGCTTTAACAAAAAAAGATATAGCTTTAGCTAAATTGACAGTAAAGCGCACAAATGAGTTTGCGCATGTTTTAACAATGCCGCTAACGATATGGCTTATGGCGCTCGCAGTACCGCTTAATGTTGGATTATTTACAGACACAAAAGGAAGTGGTATGCTAGCCATTTTAATTGGTAGTTCGTATTTCACATCACTTACGGTATTATCAATAGGAATTTTGCAAGGGATTAAGCGTTCAATGCAAGCGGCATGGATTATCATTGGTGCGAGTTTCGTAAAAATTATTTTAAATATAACGCTAGTAAAACAAGTTGGTATAAATGGAGCAGCGTATAGTACTCTAATCATATATATACTGATTTGTATTGCGAATTACATTTATATTAGAAAAGACCTTTCCTATCCAATACATATAGGGAAATTTATAGCGGTGATTGTAGTATCTAGTATTTTAGGGGCAGCATTATACTTTGTGTCTACACTTATCAATGTGACAGATTCTAGACTTTTTGCAATGATATATAGTGCTGTAGCGCTAGGAATAGCTTCCTTGTTATATGGCGTATGTGCGTTGAAATTAAACTGGATATCGAAAGAACAAATTCCGTTTTTACGTAAATAAATTCGATTATTATAGAAAATGAACAGCATTATAAATAAGTATGGTTTGTTATATGTTTTTAAAAGAATTCAATTTGAAGTTATCAAACCTTTCTCGGTAAGGAATTAATAGCAATTTGTTTAATTACAAAAGAGCTGATTGTGAAACGTTGGAGGAGGCTAAGAGTGCGGTTAGTTTTATCAGGATATTATGGTTTTTATAATGTTGGGGACGAAGCAATTTTACAATCAATTATTCAAGCGCTGCAGGAAGAGGATCCTACTCTTGAGCTTGTTGTACTTTCTAATGACCCCGACTATACAAGGGAAATGTACGGTGTAGAGGCGGTAAATCGTTGGGATATAGGAGCGGTTTACCGAGAAATAAAGAAAAGTAATGGTTTAATTAGTGGAGGCGGTAGCCTCTTGCAGGATAAGACGAGTATAAGAAGTATTCTATATTATACAGGTATTATGCGGTTGGCTCTTTTGTTGAAAAAGCCGTATTATATTTATGCCCAAGGAATCGGGCCTATTACGAAGAAGCAAAATCGTTTATTGGTGAAATGGCATATATCAAAGGCTGAGTATATATCAGTGCGTGATGAAGACTCTTTTTTGTACTTAAAAGAAATTGGTATTAAGAAAGACATCGAACTTGTTCCAGATCCAGTATTAGCTTGTATGCCAGAAAAAAAGAAGACCAATTGGCTGCAAAAACATTCTTTACAAGGGAAAATTATTGCGGTTAGTGTACGGTACTGGGATGCAAAAGAAAATTATATGAAGAAGTTAGCAGGCACGCTAAAAAGACTTAAGCAAGAGGGATATCATATTTTATTTGTACCGATGCATGGTCCATTTGATCAAAATGCATCAAGGGAAATCATTAATTTGATGGGAGAAGAAGCACACATGCTCCCTTATAAAATGGATATTCATGAAAAAATCTCTATTTTATCAGAATGCTCCTTGCTAATCGGAATGAGGCTCCATGCTCTTATATTAGCGGCAGTTGCTAATACTCCTATGATTGGTATTTCATATGATCCAAAGATCGATTCGTTTGTACAACAAGTAAACCAACCAAGTATTGGGAGTGTAGATGGAGGCTGGACGCCAGGGACACTATATAGCATGGCAATCAACCAAATAGAACAAAAAGAATATATGCAAGAAACTTTAGGGAAAAGGGTAGAGGAATTACGAGAACAAATTTCAAGAGCATCCAAACATATTATTAGTGACTTACATGCAAAAGAGTCTATAAAAAGAGGGATGTAATCTTAGTTTTAGAGAGGTAGAGGGAAATTTTCTAGTTCTTTCTCCTTTTTGTAGTTGAAGGTACAAGTGAAATAATAACAATGTCGAAACCCATAATAGTTTAATTTATCCCGCATTAACGGGCAGTAAGACTCCCACCTCAAAATTCGGCTGTAAAGCAAAGGAGTTAGGTGGGAGATCAACTGCCCGTAAAAGCCCGATTGGTGAAGGTTAATAATCAGTGGGGGATGAACAAAACCCCCACTGATTAAAGTTTCACTTTATTATTTCCCACAAATAGCGGAATAAATAAGAAGAAGCCTCTTGTAAATTGGTTACAAGAGGCTTCTTTTATTTCTTAAACTTAAACATTTCACCGCTCAAATTCGAATCACTATACACAAACAATACCATGTTAATATTGTTGTCTTTAATGTATTGATATACATCCTTTTCGTGATAGTGACGGAGGTCGAGGATGGATGTGTGTTTAAAGCTTTGTGCTAAGTGAGGCACAATTGCGTTTGCGAATGAATCTTTTAGGACTAAAGCTCGTACATCATTTGGCGCATTGTTATTTTCGATGACGATTTCTGGATAGTCGTTCGTGTAATAACCTGCGTATGATGTTGTATCGTTTTGTTTTTCTACGCCATATAGTTCATCCAATGTGCGATATACAGTGCCGTTTACATCTTTTGCGGTTACGCTTGTAAAGTTGAAACCGTCTTTCGGTGTGTAGTAGCATAGTTTTTCACCAGTCGCATCGATCAGTTGGTATAGCTGGTTGTTAAAGCTTCCGACTAGATGTGTATTTGGAGCGCACGTACGAGTGTAATCTTCTTTTTTTATTTCTTTTCCTTTATATATAGAAGATTGTTGCCCGATTGTGTTCATTATATATTGATAGCCTAAGAAGGCACCATCCATATTCCAGTGATGGTCTGTTTTGAAATACATACTTTGTATTTCTTCATTTGTATAGTTTTGCTTAAAATAATCCATGAGTTTAATTGGCTTTACGTCCGCTGGAAGTTTATTTAGAAAATAATTTAAATTTTCCTGTGCATATGTGTGAATATAAGAAGGTAATTTAAATGATAATGCATTCGTTTTGGACGGTGGTAAAGCAAAGTAAAACTCAATATTTTGTTCTTTTAAAAACTGAGATAAGTCTTTTATAGCTGGCATAGCTTGGTCAATCTCATTATATTTTGTAGTCCAAGCTGGGTTTTTTAGAAGCCATTTATCATCAGTTAGAATAATATCGTTAATGAGAGACTTGCCCATTTTAATTTGGGTAAGTGTATAGTTTTTAATGAGATCATCTCTTCCGATTAATTGATCGTTTGTATATGTCTCAAAGTCTTTAAAGAAGCTGCCTTTTGCGAGGGCTTCTTTTGTAAGAGCTGGTTTTTGAGCGAGCGGACGATTTTCAACGGGCGAAATTGCTCGGTCAGTTTTGAGAAGCGATAATATGCCAAATGAAAAGATAATGGTGAGAAAACCGATAAATAGGACGATGTTCCCCAATTTTTTCATAATAACTTTTCCTTCCTACATAAAGTGAAACTTTAATCAGTGGGGGTTTTGTTCATCCCCCACTGATTATTAGTTGAACCAATCGGGCTTTTACGGGCAGTTGATCCCCACCTAACTTCTTTGTTTTCGCTGAATTTTGAGGTGGGGGTCTTACTGCCCGTTAATGCGGGATAAGTTAAAACCTGAAGTAAATAAATGGATTATACGTCGAATTAATTAAATACATAATCGAAATCATAAATAATGTGAGTAATAATATAGGACGTACAACTTGCATCGTGAACATATACGTTTTGGGCGCAAGTTCTAATATGTTTTTAACACGTTTCAAAATTGGTGTCGCTGCGATAAAGGCAATGATAAATACGATAATGTATTCATGTATATATAGCATTGTGTTGTCATCAATGAAAGATTGTCGCTGCATGCCAAACATCGCTTTTAAATATTGGAACGAGTAAGCGAAATTATCAGCTCGGAAGAAGACCCAACCGATCATAACGATGATTAGTACATATGCGTGTTGCAGCGGTTTCCATAGCTTATTTAATATTTTCTCAAATCCAGCTTTTTCAATCGAGATAATAAAGCCATAATATAAGCCCCAAGCGATAAATGTCCAGCTTGCTCCGTGCCATAAACCGGTTAATCCCCATACGATGAAGAGGTTACGGTAATTTGCTAGTTTTGAAACACGGTTTCCGCCGAGCGGAATGTATATATAGTCGCGGAACCAAGAACCTAGTGTAATGTGCCATCTTCTCCAAAATTCTGAAATGGATTTCGAGATGTACGGATAATTGAAGTTTTTCGGGAAATCAAATCCGAACATTTTTCCAAGTCCAATTGCCATATCAGAGTACCCTGAGAAATCGAAATAGATTTGAAGAGTATAGGCGATAATACCAATCCAAGCCGTTCCAACGCTTATTTCAGACGGTGGTAAGGCGAAGATTTTATCTGCGACAAATCCAACTTGGTTGGCAATTAATATTTTTTTCGCTAATCCTAAAACGAAAATTTGGATACCTTCTGTAAATCGTTCAAAAGAATGAATGCGCGTTTTAATTTGTTCAGCAACGATATTGTAACGAACGATTGGTCCGGCAATGAGCTGCGGGAAAATTGATATATATAACGCTAAGTTAAGTGGATTTTTTTGAACATCTCCATCTTTACGGTATATGTCAATAACATAGGACATCGCTTGGAACGTATAGAATGAAATTCCAATCGGTAGTGGAATAGGTTCCACATGAATAGATAAATGCAAAGTTTGATTCAAAATGTCTGTGAAAAAGGAAATATATTTAAAATAAGAAAGTAATAAAATATTTCCGACCACAGCCATAATTAAAAATGTGACTTTCATATTTTTTCGTTTATCATAATGATGCACGAGTAGGCCGAAGCAGTAGTTTAATAAAATAGAAAAGAGCATTAAGAGGACGAATCGTGGTTCTCCCCATGCATAGAAAATTAAACTAAATGCAAGTAATACGAAATTACGTAGCTCGGCACGCACTATAAAATAGAAAAATAATACGAGGGGTAAAAAGATAAATAAGAAAATAGAACTACTAAATACCAAAGGACTCTCCTCACTTTTTTCAAAAATACATTTCGTGCAAAAAACCGACATTCCTATTATATATTTTTTTATATAAAAGCGCCTTTATTATTTTGGCATATTAATAATTCGATTAAAATGATTACTATATATAATAGAAGAAAAGAGGGACGGAATCCTTTTGACACTCATTATTTGGATAAGATAAGATGAATAAGGTGTGATTTGTTTAGAAGGGAAGAGATGGTGTGTTATTTAACTCGTTTGAGTTTATTTTTTTATTTTTACCGATAGCATTTCTTTTATATTTTCTATTAAATAAATTTGGACATGCTACATTAGCGAAAGCTTGGCTCGTTGCGGCCTCTTTATTTTTCTATAGTTATTGGAATGTGAAATATTTACCGCTTATGTTAGTGTCGCTCATTGTGAACTACTTTATCGGAATGAGACTCGTGAAGCGTAAGAGTAAATTTCTTTTAATAGTAGGGTTAATATTTAATATTGGGATGCTTAGTTATTTCAAGTATTATGATTTCTTCTTACAAAATGTTAATGCATTAATTGGAACTCATTTTACATTATTATCATTAACGTTACCGCTTGCGATTAGTTTCTATACGTTTCAAAAGATAGCATTTTTAGTAGACACGTATCGCGGGGAAACGAAGGCATGTCATTTTCTTGATTACGCATTGTTTGTAACGTTTTTCCCGCAGCTTATTGCAGGGCCTATTGTACATCATGTGCAAATTATGCCACAGTTTGCTGATGATAGTAAAAAGCGTTGGCAATCGAAGTATATCGTTCTTGGGATTTTCGTATTTGCAATTGGTATTTTCAAAAAAGTAGGTATTGCAGATGTATTATCACCCCTTGTACGTGAAGGGTTTGATGTGCAGCAATCATTAACATTCGTCGAAGCGTGGCTTTCGTCGTTAGCGTTTACGTTCCAATTATATTTTGATTTTAGTGGATATAGTGATATGGCAATTGGAATCGCCTTAATGTTCAATATTAAATTACCTCAAAACTTTAATTCACCATATAAAGCAGTGAATATACAAGATTTTTGGCATCGTTGGCATATGACGCTTAGCCAGTTTTTAACGAAGTATGTATATATTTCTCTAGGAGGAAATCGAAAAGGGATTACACGTACATACGTGAATATTATGATTGTATTTTTAATAAGTGGACTTTGGCATGGAGCTGGCTGGACATTTATTTTTTGGGGATTCCTGCACGGCGCGGCTTCTGTTATTCATCGCTTATGGAGTAAAGCGGGAGGGCGCATGCCGGCCTTTGCTGGTTGGCTCGTTACGTTTTTCTTTATTAATATAACGTGGGTATTCTTTAGGGCAACATCTATGCATGATGCGGTGAAAGTGTTAAAAGGAATGTTTGGATTAAATGGATTCGAATTAGCAAATAGCGTATTCCCAGCATTTATAATAGAGAAGTTGCAATTTTTAAAAGAGTACGGTGTTTCATTTACAGAAGGGTACCATGTATCTTTATTAGATCCGAAAATGGTAGCGTACATTTTTGGGGCGTTATGTATTAGTTTCTTCTTGAAAAATTCGATTCAGTTAAAAGATTCATTCCGTCCGAATGTATGGACCGCTTTATTTACTGCAATATTACTCGTATATAGCGTGTTACATTTAACGAGTATTAGTGAGTTTTTATACTTTAATTTCTAGGTGGAGAATATGAAAAACAAACAGTGGCTTATTTTCGTCTTTGTATGTGTTTTTGTTCCTCTTGTAGGTGTTGGGATATTTAATAGCTATATAGATTCACTTTGGTTATTCCCGCATAAAAATAAGTGGAATGATGTTCAGTTTGGGTTTAACGAGAGACAGCAGAAAACGAATTATATAACATACCGTCCGTTTACATATGATGGAGTTATACTTGGAAGTAGTAGAACGACTTTTATTAACGAGAATGACTTCACCGGGTTAAACGCATTTAATTATGCGGTGAGTAGTACAGATCCGCGTGAATATGATGCGTATATTGAATATGCGAAAAAACAAAAAGGCAGTGAATTATCGTCAATTGTACTCGGTTTAGATTTTCTTGGAACGAACAAAAATAGAGAAATCGGCTTTGATAAACCAGAAGTGTATATTAATCAGGCGCAAAGTTTATTGTACCCGATTAAATCGTATGTGAGTATGGACGGGATTACCTATTCAAAGAATACAATTGAAAACTCTATCCATCATAATACGGCTATTGACCGGTACAATCGAGAGAATGTAAAGTCAATGCGTGATTATACGAAAGAAGAACGCGATGCACAAATAGCAGCGCAAGTAGATAAGTTTAGTAGAGAGATTTACGGCGGGAATTATGAGTATCAAAATATGAAAGAAATATTAGGAACAGTAAAGGCTCATAATCCGAATACGAAGTTTTATATTTTTACAACGCCTGTTTCAGAGCCTCTGTTCCGTACGATGATTCAGTCAGGGCGATGGGAAGATTATAAAAGATGGCTTCATGACGCTGTAGCTGTATTTGGAGAAGTTCATCATTTCATGTATCTCAATTCCGTTACAAAGAATTTAGACAATTATATGGATGGGCATCATTTCAGACCGGAAGTCGGGCAGATGATCGCGCATAAAGTTGTGAATGAAGAGGATAGCAATGTCCCGAAAGACTTTGGTATTGTGATTACGAAGGATAATATAGATGAGGTGTTAGAGCAGATTCATGCATCTTTTCAATAGAAAGAATTAGTACTTTGAATACTAGAGGCGGTAAGGGAATGTTAGGACAAAAAAACGCTTAGAGAATTATTTCTCTAAGCGTTTTTTATTCAATTATTCCGCCTTTAAATCAACAATTACGTAAGCGAGTATAACAACGAAGAAAATACTAACGGATGGCGCGGTTAATACGTGCCCGGACATAAAGCCGATTCCAAGTGATAGTATAATGGTGCTAGCTGATAGCATATATTTCACAGTTAATATTTTCTTAAAGTTTGCGATGATGCGCAGTAACAATTTAATACCGAAGTAAAGGAATGGTAGGAAGTAAATAAGAGAACCGATGATTCCGAATGCAAAGAATAGATCATGGAAGTCCATTTCGATTAATTTAATTTTATCCGTATAGTTACCAGCGTAGCCCATTCCGAATAATTTTTGTGATAGTGGTGCGTCTTTATAGTATTGTTTGTATACGTTTAAAAACTTATCACGATCACTGTAAATTAAACTTTTCACTTCAGAGTCTGTTAGCTCACCTTGTGCATGTTTTTTTGCTTCGTCTGGATCTTCTTTAATTACTTTTCCTTCTTTTTTTTCTTTTTCTTCTTGAACTGATTTTTTGTATTCATACATTTGTAAATGGATGCCCATATTTTTTGCGATAGGAGTATACGGTGTAAGTGCAAGTAAGCCTCCTAGTACAATAGCAGCAACAACTGTGTTTACAAGATATGTGAATCCTTTTCCTTCTTTTTTGCGATGAATCATATATTCAATGAATGAGAATAAAAGTGCAATACCAAGTGTAAGAACAATTGCACCGTATCCTACTTTCGTTCCGACCATAATACTTGCATACATCGCGAGTAAAGTTGGAATCCAGTAATAGGCTTTCGAGAAAGAAGTTGTTTTGTGAATCGAATATAAGACAACGATTGGGAACATAATTGCAAAAATAGCACTTAAATCATTTCCAGCAAAGAACCATCCTCTTGAACCGATCTTTGAGTGAGGATAGCTTGGGAAATCTGTACCAGTTTGCATTGCAACAATCAGTGTGATACTTAAAATTAAAGTTGCATATAAGAAATATGTAATGATTTTATGAAACGCGTATTCATTATTTTTTAACTCTTTAAAGACGATGATATATCCGAACAGTAACACAATTGGATATATGCTCTTTAAAATAAATTTCACTTCTTCGCCAAATGAAACTGGAGATTTGACCATCATATTATTTACAAGGCCAATTGCTAGTACGACCCCAAGTAGACATAAATAGAGAATGTACTTTTTCGCTCCATGTTGTTTTCTATGAAGAAGTAGATACCCTAATGCGAGAAGCATAAAGGCGAAACGGACTACGATTCCAATTGTTGCACTCATGTGTAATACATAGATTGAAAAAGATGTTAATAAATCTAAAATTGGTTGAAACACAATGAATAGCAATAGGAAATGCGGGAAGTAGTTATCCGTTTGTTTCAACTTAGTAACCATATGTTCCTCCATTTCTTCATTCCTTTATTTCAATACCCAAGAGATGGGGATAAAAGCCTTATTTACATAGTAAGGCGAATGAATTTCAATATTTGTTTTTGTAACAAACTTAAGAATACACCATTTCATTACAATGGTAAATAGATGAAAAGCATCGATAAACCGACTTTAATTTCTATATTTTTTAACGAAATTGTATGTTTTATACGGAGTTATATACAAATTACGAGAATATTAGACAGAAAATTAAGAAAAAAGAAGGGTTTTTGACATACTTTCTATAATTATAGAAGTATAATCTTTATGTGGAAAAGAGGGGTATATATAATGGAAGTAACAAGTAAAACAGAATCTGTTGTTGTGAAATATGAAGGGCGCGTAGCAACGGTTATGGTCAATCGTCCAGAGGTTTTAAATGCATTAGATGAACCAACGTTAAAAGAGTTGTTACAAAAGTTGAAAGAAGTAGCGGCAAGTTCTGCTCATGTTGTTGTGTTATGCGGAAATGGCCGTGGTTTTTCTGCGGGTGGAGATATTAAATCCATGCTTTCAAGTAATGATGAAAGCAAGTTTGAAGGCATTATGAATACAATTTCTGAAATTGTTGTGACGTTGTATACGATGCCAAAGCTTGTTATTAGTGCGATTCATGGGCCGACTGCAGGACTGGGGCTAAGCATTGCGTTAACAGCTGATTATGTAATGGCCGATAGTTCGTCAGTTATTGCGATGAACTTTATTGGAATCGCTTTAGTTCCAGATGGTGGTGGCCATTTCTTCCTTCAAAAGCGCGTCGGTGAAAATATGACGAAGCAAATTATTTGGGAAGGGAAGAAGTTATCGGCAACAGAAGCATTAGATATCGGTTTAATTGATGAAGTAATCGGTGAGGATTTCCAAACGGCTGTAAAGCAAAAAATTAATGAATGGTTACAAAAACCTATCAAGGCGATGATTCAAACAAAACAAATTTTATGTGAAGTAAATCGCTCTAATTTAGAACAAACGCTGCAACTTGAAAAGCGTGGTCAATATGCGATGAGACAAACAGCGGACCATAAGGAAGGTATTGCTGCTTTTCTAGAAAAACGTTTGCCGGCGTTTAAAGGGGAATAAAGTGAAGAAAGTGCTAACACATTTTAGTATAATTGTGTTAGCACTTTTTTTAGGAGTAATAAATGAAGAAAATTATCGGTGTTATCGCTATTATTTTACTTACATATTATGCTTTGCATAGTACACCATCTCTTGCAGTACGGACTGCATTATTCTTTGAGGGACATCCAATTGTTGCTTTCTCTAGTGAAGTGACGAAAGAACGGGATGTGAAAAAAGAGGCGATTCCTGCTGAGTATGCGACTTTATATAGTGATAAGGAAGAGGAGCCAGAGCATTACTTCTTTCCGACAGTAAGAGCACATGGACCAGGAATTGATATGTTAAGTGCTTGTGTGAAAAAAGATTGGTTTTTCTATAAAGCAGAGCTCGGGTGTTATTAAATAGAGGAGGGTAAGTGATGTCAACTTATAACAAGTTAGTAAGAGATCGTGTCCCAGAGAAAATTTTAATGTCTGGAAAAACATATACAGCGCAAAAATTAACAGGACAAGCTTACATACAAGCGTTAGCGAAAATTGGTACGGAAGAAATTCGTGAATTTGCTTCAATGAAAGAGCGTGAGCATGCGTTAGATTCTCTTGCGGATGCACTTGAAGTTATTATTTCATTAGCGCGTGCAGAAGGTGCAACAATTGAAGATATAGAACGTCTTCGTAAGCAAAAAGAAGAAGAACGAGGCGGCTTTACAAGAGGGATTTATTTGATGGACGTTTCGGAAGAGTAGTTTCATAGAAAAAGCACAGCTTACTTAGTGGGGCTGTGCTTTTTTGCTGCAAGTAGGCTAATGATTAAGAAGATAACTGTTAATGTCCAGCCGATTGTAATAGAAGTAGTAGTGTGGACGACATAAGAAACTTGTAAACAAATTAATGAGGATAAAAACCAAATGAGTGCAATATGTACATGTTTTTTCGTTACGGTCATTTTTGCTAGCTCCTTTTTACGTACTAAACTTAATTTTACTATAATTTAGAAAATTAAACTATATTAGTAGAGGTTTCATAGCAAATTTTGTATACTGAATAGTAGAGAAAATGAGGAGGAAAACGACAATGGCACATCATGCAAAAGAAACGATGGAATTAATTAAAGAGCTTGTCTCTATTCCGAGTCCATCTGGAAACACGACGAAAATTATTAATTTCATTGAAAACTATGTGAATGAGTGGAATGTAGAGACGAAGCGTAATAATAAAGGCGCTCTTATTTTAACGGTAAAAGGGAAGAATGATGAGCAGCATCGTTTATTAACTGCTCATGTTGATACGTTAGGTGCGATGGTGAAAGAAATTAAGCCTGACGGTCGTCTTCGTTTATCTATGATTGGCGGATTTCGCTGGAACTCTGTAGAAGGGGAATATTGCGAAATTGAAACGTCAAGCGGTAAGACGTATACAGGAACAATCTTAATGCATCAAACTTCTGTCCATGTATATAAAGATGCAGGCGAAGCGAAGCGCGATGAGAAAAATATTGAAGTTCGTATTGATGAGCGTGTATTTTCAGCAGATGAAGTACGTGAGTTAGGAATTGAAGTAGGAGACTTCGTTTCATTTGATCCGCGCGTTCAAATTACAGAGAGTGGATACATAAAATCACGTCATTTAGACGATAAAGTAAGTGTAGCAATTTTATTAAAATTAATTAAAAGATTGCAAGATGAGAATGTAACATTGCCATATACAACACATTTCTTAATTTCTAATAATGAAGAAATCGGATACGGTGGAAACTCTAACATTCCAGAGGAAACTGTAGAATATTTAGCAGTTGATATGGGGGCGTTAGGTGATGGACAAGCATCTGATGAATATACAGTATCTATTTGTGCGAAAGATTCTAGTGGTCCATATCATTACGCTTTACGTAAACATTTAGTGGAACTGGCGAAAGCGAATGCTATTGAGTATAAAGTGGATATTTATCCATACTATGGATCAGATGCATCAGCTGCGATTCGCGCTGGATTTGATGTGAAGCATGCGTTAATTGGAGCTGGTATTGACTCTTCTCATGCATTTGAGCGTACGCATGAAAGCTCGATTGCACATACAGAAGCGCTTGTTTATGCATATGTATTATCAGAGATGATAGTAGAATAGTGAGAGGGTGGTTGGTTCTATGAATCAACCACTTTTTTGTGCATAAAAAATAATTTAATTGCATTTTATTGTACAATATTAAGAAAGTAGGTTTACTACAGAATTCTAGTATTATAAAATGATAGAGGTGCGCTAATTTTTTTTGTTTTATTTATCCATAATTTGTATATTAAGATTACGCGTTTTAAACGTTGATTTTCGAGAGGAGTATTATTATTTATGAAGTATCGTGCAGTCGCGGCTGGTATTTTAGCCGCAAGTTTATTATCGTCTCCATTAAGTAGTTTCGCAGCAGAGAAAAAATTTACAGATGTTCCAGATTGGGCGCAAAGTTCAGTAGACTATTTAGTTAGTAAAAATGCGCTTGATGGAAAACCAGATGGAACATTTGCTCCATTTGAAGCGGTAGATAAAGGATCAGCTGCAAAGTTATTGGCGATCGTTCTTGGTTTACCAATTGATCCAAAAGCGAAACCATCTTTTAAAGATTCACAAAATCATTGGGCAGCACCATATATTGCTGCAGTAGAAAAAGCAGGTGTAGTTAGTGGGGATGGTACTGGGAATTTCAATCCATCAAGCCCAATTAACCGTGCATCTATGGCAGCTATGCTTGTACAAGCATATTCATTAGATAAGAAAATTATTGGAGAACTTCCAACACAATTTAAAGATTTGGAAAATCATTGGGGTAAGGAAAAAGCTAATATTTTAGTAGCTTTAGAGATTTCAAAGGGTACAGGAAATGGCTGGAATCCTGACGGTACTGTAAGTCGTGCCGAAGCAGCTCAGTTTATCGCAATGGCAGATAAAAATAAAACAAATACATCGAAAAGAATGTATATGAATAGAAACTTTATTACATATCATCAAGCATCATTATCATCTGGTATTACTGACGTTCAACATCAACCGCAAATGATTGAAGTGAAAGAGCAAAGAGCGGATGGATGGATGAAGATTGCAACAAGTAAAGGTGACAAGTGGACACCTTTAACAGAGAAAACAGATGTTATTAATGAAGAGTTTACTGCGTATGCAGAAGCTTCACATCAGTCTAAAGTGCTAGGTACATATGGTGCACAAAAAGTAACTGTTATTGAAGAGAATGGTAGCTGGATTCGTATCCGTGTGGGCGCTGGTTTCCAATGGGTTGATAAAAATCAATTAAACCCAGCGAAACAAGGTAACTTCTTAGAAGGAAAAGCGATTATTATTGATCCAGGTCATGGTGGAGTTGACTCGGGGAATCCTGGTTATTATGAGAAAGAAAGTCAAACCGTATTAGATGTATCATTACGATTACAGAAAATATTTGAGAAAAAGACACCATTTACTGTGTTATTAACTCGCACAGATGATACACGTCCAGGAACAGATTCAACAGATTCATTGAAAAAGCGAGTAGAGTTTGCTCAACAAAATAACGGTGATATCTTTGTAAGTATCCATGGTAACGGTTCGCAAGGAAAAGATGGACATGGTACAGAAACATTCTATTATGGCGCAGCAACAAGAGCGACGAATCCAAATGTAGACGAAAGTCGTTTATTAGCAGAGAAGATTCAAAAACGTCTTGTGAACGCGTTGGATACAACTGATCGTGGTGTGAAAAACGGTGATTTATACGTAATTAGAGAAAACACAATGCCAGCTGTATTAGCAGAACTAGCATTTGTAGATAATAAAGGTGATGCAGATAAAATAGCTACGCCAGAACAGCGACAACGTGCAGCGGAAGCGGTTTATCAAGGTATTCTAGATTACTACGAAGCAATGGGTAACAATGTATCTTCTTTCCGCTAAGAAATCAAAAGAGATTGCCAATAGGCAGTCTCTTTTATTTATGAAATGAATGATAAAGGTTTCTCTTTATTTCGAGCATATGATATCATTTAATTTTATCCCGCTATTTACGAGCAGTAAGATTCCCACCCAGAAATTAGACGAACACGAGGAAGCTAGGTGGGAGTCGGGCTGCCCGTAAAAGCCCGATTGGTGCGGGCTAATTATCAGTGGGGGATAAGGCTTCCCACTGATAAAAGTTTCACTTTACGTGAAAAAGCATTTGAGTAATTGTGATAATAACAATTTTAAACGATAAAGGATGATAATAGATTGAGTAATCATAGTAAAACACCTGCATGTATATATACGTATGCATTCCGTGAGGATGAGCGTTCTTTATGCTACTTGGAAATGCGCTCATTGTTTGGAATGGAGTCTCACGTTAACATTTTGAAAAGTGATGTCAAAATTGATCCGAGTAGAAGCCCGTTTATTAAAGAACGGATTGAAGTTATGTATGAAGGAGACGACTTGGAGAGCATTTTGAAACAAGTGGAACAAATCGACTTGGCAGGAGCAACGTTCAAAGTTATCTTTGTTAAAATTAATGACCTTGTTGGAGAGAATAAAATTGAATATGGAGAAAGACGTCTCATTGAGCGAGACCTTGGTATGCATATTGAGGGAGAAGCAGACGTTCGTAATCCAGAGCGTGTATTCGGAATTGTTCCCCTTGGAGGACGCTGGTACTTCGGACACTATGTAGAAAGTGATCCGGTTTGGTACCATCACATAAAAAAACCGCATAGTTATTCGACATCACTGAGCACACGTGTTGCTAGAGCTGTTGCAAATATCGCTGTACCAAATCCAGAGGGAGTACGAGCAATTGACCCGTGCTGCGGCATTGGAACGGTAGTAGTAGAAGCACTTTCTATGGGGATTAACATCGTCGGTAGAGATATAAATCCACTTGTGGTTCTTGGAACGAGAAAAAACATCGCACATTTCGGGTTTGAAGGAACAGTAACAAAAGGCCCAATTGAAGAAATTACTGAGAGCTACGACGTTGCAATTATCGACATGCCGTACGACCTATTTACGCACGCAACACCAGAAGATCAACTCTCAATTCTCTCAAGTGCGCGCCGTATCGCAAAAAAAGTAGTCGTTGTAACGATGGAAACAATGGACGACATGATTCATGAAGCCGGATTCGAAATCACAGATCGTGGCGTCGCAAAAAAAGGAACATTCTCGAGACAAATTCTTATTTGTGAATAGGAAAGGTCACCCGATCGTTATATTTAGGGCATAGATGTTAAACTCAATAAAATCAAAGGTAGGAACATATTTGATATGTACAAAATGTTCCTGCCTTTTTATTATGGGGTACCGCCACATATCCATCAACTATTCGGAATGGCTGCATAAGAATAGATTCCATTAGGAATCTATATACCTCTTTCAAATAGATGCAATCATTGCATCAGAACCATGGAGATGTGTGATAACCCACACTAATTAACAACCAGCATCATTTTGCGGGAAATGTCGAAAATATAAGAATTATGTAATTTTTTATTGATTCATGTAATTTTTAATGTTATACTCATAACAACAAAGAAAGAGTACACAAAAACCCTTAGCGATTAAATTTTCTGAATCTTTAGTCTTATTTGTTAGTTTACTCCATTAGATTCATAAGTTTGAGTATTGCTTTTCCACTCTTTCTTTGTTTTACCCTAAAAAAGAAAACAACCTGTTTTTATACAAGTTGTTTTCTTTTTTGTTTTAGGGGTCGCCTTACATGCTCCTCATCGCCAAAATGTTTGTTTAAATTTTTATACAATTTATTTCTCCATTGTATAAGTCAAGAAGAGATAAAAACATTTTTATGGCTAGTATTTAAGCGTTCAAAAAAAAACAAACATAACCAATGAATTACATTAATAAGCCAATTTCCTTAACGTACAGGAAATTGGCTTTATTGGTGGAGGGGATTCTTACCTAAAAGCTAATTATGAAAGTACAGCGTATTTCAGCTGATCTCTAATAATTAAGGATCAGTATTATTTTTTGTGAAAAAAATGTCGAATTTATGAGAATTTTGCATTTTTTTGTCTTGTTATACTTTATATTTAGTGCTAAACTCAAAATACAAAGAAAGAGTAGCTGAAAATATCCTCCTTCAAACAAAAAAGACTGAAAATTCAGTTTAATTTTTGTCTGATTCATATTTACGCTTACTACTCTTTCTTTGTTTTATTTTATATATTATAGCGAGCATTATAAATAGATAGCGAGGTGACTGAGATGTGATTATTTGGTAAAAGTAGAGTGTAAGCATTCTGTTATTCTTATGAAACCTTAATCAATTAATTGCATACTTATTACAAATATTTGTAAAGGAAATTGAGATCGTTGTTTCAACCTAGCAACGAAAAATGTAGTTTCATACAAATAAAGAAGTAAGCAACTACAAGTAATTATGAATCTAGTCATCAAGCTGAGGATTTAATTGAAGACTTGGAATAGCGAGATGTAACCATGAAGTTTACAAGTCATGTAGATTGTGATTAAGATTCTAAATGCATAAGCTGACCCAAATTGGTGAACGTTGCTATTCATTCTTTTACAAAGTATAAGACTATCTAATTACAAATCTGAGAAATGATTTCCAAGAGGTATATGGATAAACAAAATTGTTTGTGATTTTATATTTTTACTGAATGAATCAAGAATTAGGTAGAGATTTAGAACAAGCATTTAGGGATGATGTTTCGGTGTATGTAGAAGGAAGTATAAAATAAGAAGTTTATCTCAAAAGAGGTATTAATTTATGTTTGGTTTCTTTAATTACAAAATCAATTACAAAAGTTACAAAAACTATCTTTGGTATCCAAAAGGTCCTATATTACGGATGAGAGCATGAAAAAAATGCCTATAGGAGGGGGAAAAAGATTCTGGTAAATAAAGTTGTGAATCATTAAAAAGGTGCTATCAAATTTGGACATATTGATGTTATGAATCTGAAAACAATGGAAAATAATATGAATAGACTAATAGCATTGAAATGAAAACATTATTAATCAGAAATTTATGCTCAACATAAGATGGTAGATATGATATAAAATCCCAATATTTTATAGGGGTGATGAAAAAAACGTAACTTCGCCAGTTACAATAATATCAATAATTGTTAAACTTGTAAACATTAAACTTGGTGAATTTAATGTTACATTAGAAAAAATGAAGTTTAATAGAGAACAGAGGGATCGTTTATAGAAATCTGTTTTCAAGTTTTTAAGTGTATAACAATTAAAAGAGAAAAATGCCATCAACCTATTAAGTCATTGTCATTGCATATTCATATTAGGAGCCATCTAATTATAATTGATAGGAGAATGACATGATAAAGAGAGTAACCTCGATTTTTTCGATTTTAATGATTTTTATATTTACTATAGGTCAGAGTTTCACATCCATAATAGCAAGTGCACAAGAATTAAATAAAACAGGACTAGTTGATAGTTTTATATTCGATAAAACGGAACTAGGTGTCGGTGAACAGACGAAAATACGCGTTAATTTTAGTGAAAAACCTGGATTGAAAATAAAAACGGGAGACACATTAGCATTAACGTTGCCCCCGGAATTAAAAGGATTCAAAGGAACGATTCCATTGAATAATGAGCAAGGGCAAAATTTTGGTACTTGTCAAATAAATACAACTAATGTGGTATGTACATTTAGTGATGTAGCTGAGAAACTCCTAAATGTTAGAGGGGATTTCTATTTTCAAGTTGAAGCGACTCAGGATGTAGCGGCGGGAGAAAAGAAAACAATCAATACGGATCTAGGTACAAATTTAGAGGCTCAAAAAGTAACGATTACCGGTCCAAATAATAATGGGGGGAGTAGCCCTGGAACATTTCACTCTAAAGGGGGCAGTATTAAACCTGAAGATACCAATATAGTAAATTGGTGGTTAAATATAAATGGTGCAAAGCAAAATGTAGATACAGATATTGTTTTGACAGATACTTTGGGGCCGGGACAAACACTTAATCAAGATAGTTTCCGTATTGGAGGATTTGCCGCTCCAATGCCACCTCAAGAATTTGAAGCCCAAGGTTATGGAACGGTTACTTTTATCGGTGATAACGCGTTTAAAGTTGTGATTAATAAGGATAAGGCAAGTGGTATTACTTTTGCTTTCTCCTATACATCTACTATAACTGCAAGTGGAAAGAGTCAACCATATTTTGATAATCAATATAAGGTTGATTACAAGATTACGAATGAAAATCCTGTATCAACGTCGGGTAGTGCCAGTGTTAAAAATATAGATCAGGGCGGCGGTGCACAAGGCGATTTACCTCCTAAAGGAACGTTAAGAATCGTGAAGCACATTGCCGGAGATGAGACGAAATTTATACCGAATGTTTCATTTAACTTATATACAGGGTCAGGTCAGCAAATAGGCGGTACGTATATAACGGATGGACAAGGTATGGTGGAGGTCCCGGATTTAGACCCAGGTAATTACTATGTACAGGAGATTGCAGGTCCAAACTATTTGGATTTCGATCCTCAAGTAAAAGTGCCTTTTACAATTGATGCAAATGCTGAAAAAGGCGTAAAGCTTACTATTCCGAATAAAGTGAAAACGACATCTGTTTCAGGAACGAAAACTTGGAATGACAACAATGCAACAGATCGCCCAAGCTCAATCCAAGTAGAGTTACTGCAAAATGGAAATTCAATCAAAACACACGACGTAACAGCAGCGAATAACTGGAACTATACGTTTGCAGATCTACCTGCATATGATAATGATGGCAATGCTTATACGTATACAGTAAAAGAAAAACCAGTAGCAGGATACAAATCGGAAGTAAATGGATACAACATTACGAATACAAAAGATGCAAAAACATCTGTTTCAGGAACGAAAACTTGGAATGACAACAATGCAACAGATCGTCCAAGCTCGATTCAAGTAGACTTATTGCAAAATGGAAACGTAATCCAAACACAAGATGTAACAGCGGCAAACAGTTGGAATTATACATTTGCAGACTTAGCACAATATGATGCGAACGGTGTTGCTTACACGTATACAGTGAAAGAAAAACCGGTAGCGGGATACAAGTCGGAAGTAAATGGCTACAATATTACAAATACAAAAGTAGCGAAAATGACAGTAGAAGGAACGAAGACGTGGAAAGATGGAAATGCAACAGACCGTCCGGAAATGATCAAAGTAGACTTACTACAAAATGGTAATGTAATCGAGACACAGGACGTAACAGCGGCAAATGGTTGGAAATATACATTTACAAATTTAGAATCATATGATGCGAATGGTGTTGCCTATACGTATACAGTGAAGGAACAGCCGATAGCGGGATACAAATCGGAAGTAAACGGTTATGACATCACAAATACAAAAGTAGGCAAAACAACAGTAGAAGGAACAAAAACTTGGAAGGATAACGCATCACTGGATCGTCCAAGCTCAATCAAAGTAGATTTATTACAAAACGGAAACGTAATCCAAACACAAGACGTAACAGAGGCAACCGGTTGGAAATATACATTTGCAGATCTAGCACAATACGATGCAAATGGTGTTGCTTATACGTATACAGTAAAAGAGCAACCGGTAGCGGGATACAAATCGGAAGTGAATGGTTACAACATTACGAATACAAAAGATGCAAAAACATCTGTTTCAGGAACGAAAACTTGGAATGACAACAATGCAACAGATCGTCCAAGCTCAATCCAAGTGGACTTATTGCAAAATGGAAATGTAATCCAAACACAAGATGTAACAGCTGGGACCGGTTGGAATTATACATTTGCAGACTTAGCACAATATGATGCAAATGGTGTTGCCTATACGTACACAGTAAAAGAGCATCCAGTAGCAGGATATAAATCGGAAGTAAATGGCTACAATATTACAAATACAAAAGTGGCGAAATTGACAGTAGAAGGAACAAAGACATGGAAAGACGGAAATGCAACAGACCGTCCAGCAATGATCAAAGTAAACTTACTACAAAACGGTAACGTATTTAAAACACAAGACGTACTAGTAATAATGGGTTGGAAATATATATTTGCAGATTTAGAAGCATACGATGCGAATGGAGTAGCTTATCAGTATGAAGTGAAAGAACAATCAGTAGTGGGATATCAATCTAGCGTAAGCGGTTATGACATTACGAATACAAAAGTAGGCGAAACGAAAGTAGAAGGAACAAAGACTTGGAACGATAACAACGCAACAGATCGCCCAAGCTCAGTTAAAGTAGATTTACTACAAAACGGTAAAGTAATAGATACAAAAGAAGTGACAGCGGCAACAAACTGGAAGTATACTTTTGAAAAAATCCAAACATACGATACAAACGGAGTAGTTTACATCTATACAGTGAAAGAACAACCGGTAGATGGATATAAATCCGAAGTAAAAGGTTATGACATTACAAATACAAAAGTGGGCCAAACAACAGTAGAAGGAACAAAGACGTGGAAGGATAGAAACGCAACAAATCGTCCGGAAATGATCAAGGTTGATTTACTACAAAATGGCAAGGTGATCGCAACAAAAGAAGTGAGCGCAGCTGGTGAATGGAAATATGCGTTTACAGACTTAGCGGCATATGATGCCGAAGGTAATGCGTACAAGTATGAAGTAAAAGAACAACCAGTAGATGGATATAAATCTGAGGTTCATGGTTATGACATTACAAATACAAAAGTAGCACAAACAACAGTAGAAGGAACAAAAGCGTGGAAGGACGGAAATGCAATAGACCGTCCAGCGATGATCAAAGTAGACTTACTACAAAACGGAAACGTGATCAAAACACAAGACGTACTAGCAATGATGGGTTGGAAATATATATTCGCAGATTTAGAAGCATACGATGCGAATGGAGTAGCTTATCAGTATGAAGTGAAAGAACAACCAGTAGTGGGATATCAATCTAGCGTAAGCGGTTATGACATTACGAATACAAAAGTAGGCGAAACGAAAGTAGAAGGAACAAAGACTTGGAACGATAACAACGCAACAGATCGCCCAAGCTCAGTTAAAGTAGATTTACTACAAAACGGTAAAGTAGTAGACACAAAAGAAGTAACAGCGACAACGAACTGGAAGTATACATTTGAAAAACTTCAAGCATACGATGCAAACGGAGTAGCATACAAGTATGAAGTGAAAGAACAACCAGTAGCCGGATATGAATCCAAAGTAAACGGTACTGACATCACAAATACAAAAGTAGGCGAAACAAAAGTAGAAGGAACGAAAACATGGAACGACGATAACGCGAAAGATCGTCCGGAAATGATCAAAGTAGATCTTTTACAAAACGGTAAAGTAGTAGACACAAAAGAAGTAACAACGGCAACAGAATGGAAGTACACATTTGAAAAGCTACAAGCATACGATGAAAATGGAGTAGCGTACAAGTATGAAGTGAAAGAACAGCCAGTAGCAGGATATGAATCCAAAGTAAGTGGTACTGACATCACGAATACAAAAGTAGGCAAAACAACAGTAGAAGGAACGAAGACATGGAACGACGATAACGCGAAAGATCGTCCAGAAATGGTTAAAGTAGACCTTTTACAAAATGGTACAGTGATTGCGACGCAAGAAGTAAGCAAAGTAACAGACTGGAAATACGAATTCAAAGATTTAGCAGCATACGATACAAACGGAGTAGCTTACATCTATACAGTGAAAGAACAACCGGTAGATGGATATAAGTCTGAGGTTCATGGTTATGACATTACAAATACAAAAGTAGGCGAAACAAAAGTAGAAGGAACGAAAACATGGAACGACGATAACGCGAAAGATCGTCCGGAAATAATTAAAGTAGATCTTTTACAAAACGGTAAAGTAGTAGATACAAAAGAAGTAACAGCAGAAACAAACTGGAAGTATACGTTTGAAAAGCTACAAGCATACGATGAAAATGGAGTAGCGTACAAGTATGAAGTGAAAGAACAGCCAGTAGCAGGATATGAATCCAAAGTAAGTGGTACTGACATCACGAATACAAAAGTAGCGAAATTGACAGTAGAAGGAACAAAAACATGGAACGATAACAACGCAACAGATCGTCCAAGCACAATCAAAGTAGATTTACTACAAAACGGTCAAGTAATTGACACGAAAGAAGTAAGTAAAGCAACAAATTGGAAGTACACGTTTGAAAAACTACAAGCTTACGATGCAGAAGGTAAGGCATACAAGTATGAAGTAAAAGAACAACCGGTAGCTGGATATAAATCTGAAGTAAAAGGTTATGACATCACGAA
The DNA here is from genome assembly GCF_001043575.1 of Bacillus sp. LK2. Classification (NCBI taxonomy): domain Bacteria; kingdom Bacillati; phylum Bacillota; class Bacilli; order Caryophanales; family Bacillaceae; genus Bacillus; species Bacillus sp. LK2. The sequence continues at coordinate 4,205 of NZ_LDUK01000019.1, read as the reverse complement.
TACAAAAGTAGGCCAAACAAAGGTAGAAGGAACGAAGACATGGAAAGATGATAACGCAACGGATCGTCCAGAAATGATCAAAGTAGATCTACTACAAAATGGCAAAGTAATCGCAACACAAGAAGTAAGTAAAGTAAGTGATTGGAAATACGCGTTTACAGATTTAGCAGCATACGATGCAGATGGAAAAGCATACAAGTATGAAGTGAAAGAACAACCGGTGGCTGGATATCAATCTGAGGTTCAAGGTTATGACATCACGAATATAAAAGTCAAGGAAAGTCCAAAAGAACCAAGTGCAGATCCGAAAGATCCAAGTACAGATCCAAAAAAACCAAGCACAGATCCAAACACAAATACAGACAAAAATAGCGAGTCAAAAGTTCTACCTACTAAAGAAAATGCTGAGAAATCAGTATGGCTTCCTAAAACAGGTGGAACATCAATGGATATGATTTCATATATTGCTGGAATGTTGTTGGTGGCTTTAGGTGGATTCGTATTTGCTCGTCAACGAAAGAGATAACAAGACTGGTTATGTTGGTTTGAATTATAGTTTGATCAAACTCTTGCTGCAAATATTGATTTTATAAATAGAGGAAACCCACACATTTTGAAAAAAGTTTGATCAAAATGTGTGGGTTTTAATTTTAGATTCCTTAAGTTTTTATAAAAAAGATTAATCATCTTATTAAGATGATTAATCTTCGGTTTACTTCAAAATCAATTGTTTTTTTATGTTTACTTTCATTCAATACACCATCAGCTAGAAATTTAATACTTGCTCCTATACTTAAATCTAAAGGGGGAAATTTTATAAACTGTATAACTGTACTTCATGATTCTAGGATATATCTAAGAAGTTGAATAAGAGTTTTCTTTTTCGAGAGTAGATATAGGAAGATTTATATTAACTGTTGTTCCTTTACCTACTTCACTTTCAATCAATATCTTTCCTTGGTGCTTCTCAATAATTTTATAACAGATCATTAATCCTAAACCGATACCATTTTCTTTGATACTATAAAATGGTTCTCCTAGGTAAGGTATACGTTCCTGTTCAATTCCACATCCATAATCAGTAAATCGAATGTTTACTTGGTTTTGATCAGGCACATATTCGATTTGAATCAAGATATCCCCTCCCATTGAAGTTGCCTCAATTGCATTTTTTAAGATATTTATAAAAGCTTGCTTTAATTGATTACATTCACAAAGTATGAATGAAGTATCAGATGTAAACTCAGTTTTAATTTGTATGCAATTCATTGTCGCTTGAGGTTCAAGCAACATTACAATTTGCTTCATTAATACATTCAGGTCATTAGTTTTGATTTCTAATGCCTCGGGTTTTGCTAATGTCATAAATTCATTAGTAATACTATCTATACGTTCAATCTCTGATAACACTATATCTATATAGTGCTCAGTGTTCTTATTTTCCATTGATTTTAATAATTGCATGAATCCTTTCATTGCTGTTAAAGGATTTTTAATTTCATGAGCAATTGCAGTGGACAATTGACCTACTACAGCAAGTTTCTCCGATTTTCGTAATAATTCCTCTGTTTTTAGCCGTTCGGTGATGTCTCGAGAGATACTCAAGAAAACTTTTTTGCCATTCAAGTTAAACACACGAACAGAAAATTCAATTGTCAGGGTCTTTCCTTTAGGAAAAACAAATTCATCTTGTAATGTGAAAGCAGTTTGCCCTTCTCTAATTTTTTCTATGATTCTTTGGACCATTGGAGAATCTGGCGGAACGTTACTAGGAAATACCATCGAAAGAAGCTCTTCTCTACTATATCCAAATCTTTCACACGCAACAGGATTTACTTCGATAAAGCGAGTTGGAGATTGATCCTCATTCAGCTCCACTACATATACTGCATCAGTTGCTTGTTCGATGAGTGCACGGTATTTCATTTCATTGTCACTTAATTGCTGGTGTAATTGATGCAGTTCTCTTTCTGCTTGTTTCCTTTCAGAAATGTCTCTACAAATTCCTGATAAAGCAATTACATTACCCCTAAAATCTAGAATAGGTGAAATCGTCAGGCTTACATCAATAAGAGTTTTATCTTTTTTTTGTCTAACAGTTTCTAAACAGGTGATAATTGGGTCTTTCATATTGGTATTTTTAATGTGGTTTATATATTCAAAAGTTTGATCTATTAAAAATTCAGGTACGCAAGGTAATTTTTTTCCTATGGATTCTTTTTCTGACCAACCAAATATCCTCTCATAGGCTTTATTCGCTTGCAACATATGACCATCTAAATCAAATATAGTGATAGCATCTACGTTATGATCAATAAATGATTCTAATCGTTCCTTAGTTACCTTTAACTCATTTTCCGCATTTATTCTCTGCGTTATATCAACAGTAGAACCAACTACTTCAATCACTTTTCCCTCTCTTTTAACAGGCCTAAGAGAGAAAAGTATAATAGTCTCATCATTTGGCCATGGTAGTTCGAAAGTTACTTCCTCGCCATCCCATGCCTGTTGATAATATTTTAATAGTCGAGGAACTAAATGGAGTGAAACAATAGAAGAATCTATAGTAGGTAAACTTTTCCCCACCACTTGCTGAGAGTGAAACCCATGTTGATAAAATAATTGTCCATCACACAGAGTATGAATAAAATTCCCATTCACTTTTTTAAATTTGAAAATACCTCCTTGCAGTTGATGTACGGTATCCTTTAATTCTCGCTTTGATTCTAGTAATGTTTCATTCGTTTTAGCTAAATTTTGTGTTAAGCTATATAAATTTTGATAGGATTCTATAAGAAAAACACCAATCAAGAGTCCGCACGATATAAATAACGTACCTTGGATGTCAAGAAGTATAAGTGGTATAGAAGGAAAAAAGAATCCAAATACCAAATGGATTATAGCTATATAAACAGCTAGATAAAGAAAGATACTTTTAAAAGCATGGATATTTTTGAGATATGTTTGAAATATGGTATATATAGTAGCTATTCCTAAGGCAGCTATCAAGGCAGGTACCCAATCACCGTCAAGGTAAAAGATACGCATAAATAAAATAAACATTAATGTAATCCAGCCGGCTCTACGACCAAAATAAATAAACGACATTATAAGAGGAACCGCTCGAAGGTCATAAAACAATCCCATGTGCTTAAAATTAAAAATCATCAAAATAGCAGCTATGATACCTGCAAATATGCCTCCAAATAACTTGATTGATTTGGAATCCATTTTTCTTATAAATACTTGGATAAAAATAGCTGAACTAACTAAGAAAGCAAAAATAGATAGATTAATGAAGAATCCTGTGAAAAGCATGTCACATTCCCCCTTATTAAATGTATTAGAAAAAAGTACGAGAATTCTACAAATTATACGGTGATTAGACTTTTTATTCGGAAATGGGAGATGAGCAGTGATGAAAATTTAGCTCCTTTTTATCTCTTTTCAACAGAAGCTCCTTTCCTCGGAAATTTGAATATATGAAACACTAATTTCAGGTGGGAAATGAATGTTGGTAGGCGTATATAATGAAGGCATCATGCAAGAAAGCGAGGTACATCCCATGTTGGTAAATAAAGTATAGAAGTTTCGTATCTATCTAAATAAGCGATAAGAAATATTAATTGCTAAAACCATTGGGTGCAGTCGTCTCTTAACCGTAGGAACTACGGGAATAGCTTAATGGATTAGAAACCGATAGTTTTCTGTACTTAGGAATCTCCCACTTCAAACAGCCTATTAGGCCGTTAGGTGGTGAGTAATTCAAAATATTTTCTTCATTAATATAAAAATAACAAATTTGCTATTTTTATATTAATGAAGAAAACAACTTGGATAGGAACAAATTGTTTTCTTCTGAAGGGTACAACAAAGAAAGAGTAGAGAAGCAATACACAAACATGCCAATCAAACGGAGTGGAGGAAAAACGACAAAGACAGAAAAATCAGAAAATTAATTCGGTAAAGGTTTCTCTTTAATCTCTTTCTTTGTGAGTATAAGTTTAACATTAACAACAAGATAAAACAACAAGAAAATACAAGATTCCGATAAATTCGACATTTCCCTAGCTGCTAATTAAATCTGTTTATTTTCATATAGATTATTGGGTTTTGGTACGAATATATGAAGAAGAACATGGATGGTAGTAGCTTCTTGTATTTTTTGCTATGAGGGGGCTCACCACACATCCATCAACTTAAGG